>JBMFHK010000046.1:0-16957 GCA_049976865.1 Solirubrobacteraceae bacterium
GGCGATCCGTTGGACACCGCTCCAGGCTACTGCACCGAGATGGAGGACCCATATGTGCAAAGCTGGTTTCTGGCCGGTGCAAGCGTGCCCGAATGTGCGGGCGAGGGTGCGGGTCTGTGGCAGGCAGGAAGCGTGCCAGCACCGTCACACTCCCCGCCCAGGCACCTCCCTGCCCGGGTGCCGCTCGCACGGGCGTGCTGTGCCGGCGATAAGCCCGTAAACGGCATGAGAGCGAGTCAGAATGCACAAACTGCGCTGCGCAAAGCCGATTTGTGCATTTGATGCCGAAAACAGGCGGGTTTTTGCGCAAACTGGCTTTGCGCAGCGCAGTTTGTGCATTTCATGCCGCTTCACCGCGCGCGTGACGGTTTGCCTGCCACGATCAACCTCAAACCGGCCGCTGCCACAGCCAGCAAAGCCAAACCAGCTGTAAAGCGCCGCCGTTCGGCGTCGCCGAGTGCGGTTGCGAGCAGCGGCGCGCAACACCAACCCCCCCGCAACCGGATCCCTGACACCTCCATAGCGCCCCGGCCCAGCTCCGGCCCAGGCTGCCGCGAGATCACAGTCGCGACCAAGCCGCCGACACCTGAACAGTCACCTCAGGTGACAATTAGCGTGAAATGCTGAGACTAATCGGCATCGTGATGGTGATCGGGCTTGCCGACTCGATGAACCCTTCCACGGTCGCACCGGGACTGTTCATGGCGTCAGAGCCTGACGGCAAGCGCACGGTCGCGGAGTTCATGGCGGGCGTGTTTGTGGTCTATTTCAGCGGAGGACTGCTGATCGCGCTTGGGCCCGGTGCGATCATCCTGTCGCTCGTCCCAAAGCCGAGCCATCAGACCACCCAGTTGCTCGAGGTTGTGGCCGGTGTCGTGTTGATCACCGTGGGCCTGCTGCTTTGGCGCTACAGAGAGCCACTGGGAAACCGCCGCTTGCCCAAGGTGAACTCCAAGGGACGCCGCGGCTGGGTTTTGGGAGCGTCGATCATGGCCTTTGAACTACCCACAGCGTTCCCCTACTTTGCAGCGTTGGCGGCTGTGATCAGCTCGGGCGTGGGTGTCTTCAAACAGCTCATCTTGGTCGCGATCTTCAACGCCTGCTTCGTGACGCCGCTGGCTTCCATCTGGTTGGTGCTCCACCTCGGTGGCGGTCGCGCCGAGCGCTACCTGCAGACCAGCCGCCGCTTTCTGGAACGGCACTGGCCGCTGGTACTGGCGAGCATTGCGCTGGTAGCCGGGTCGACCACCATCGCGCTGGGCGCCACCGGCACCGTCAGGATTATGCGCAGAACCCTGCGCCACACTTTCAGGCGTAGTCTGAATCCGGTGCTCGACGGCACTGCGCACGGAATACTGCACCGTTTCCTGCGCACCCTCAAAAACATCGCCCCGAGCTAAATGGGCGTCACACCGGCAGCGCGTCAAACTGAAAGCACCGCCTGCGCAACGCCAACAGGCTCCGCGACAAGATCCCGGTCCCTCGCTTGAGAGTCGTTTAATCAGAGCGGTGCGCACCCTTGTCATATCCGACCTGCACCTGGGCCAAGGCGGCGGGATCAGTGTGCTGACTCGGCCAGCGCCGATGCGAGCTCTGACCGCGGCAGTGACGCGTCACGACCGGCTCGTACTGCTCGGTGACGTGCTGGAGATGCAGGAAGCCAACGCAGAGCGTTCACTTAGGGTTGCAGCGCCGGTGCTGGCCGAGATCGCCGCCGCCGTGGGAGACCGTGGCGAGTTGTGGGTGGTTCCAGGAAACCATGATCACCTCCTTATTCAGCAGTGGGCGGAGGCACAGGGTGAGAGGTTAGGGCTGGCGGATGAGGTGCCGCTTGACGCCAGCCGGATGCTGGCGAGCTTGTGCGCGTCACTGTCTGCGACCAACGTCAGCGTGTTTTACCCGGGCGTCTGGCTCTCACCGCGCGTTTGGGCGACACACGGCCACCATCTGGCCAACTACCTGCGGCCGATGAGTTCGTGGGGACTTCACCCTCGCCGTGCAGACTGGGGGCCAGCCACCGTAGCGGCACTTGAACCCGCGGCGGCGTCACGCCGGGAACACGTGCAGGACGGCCTGCCAGCGCCACGCTGGACAGATCGCCTCATCCCGATACCGCTGGCGCCTGTCAGCTCCAGGCTGCTGGGACGCCAGATGCTGCGCCATTCGCTGCCCGCCTTTGCCACCTGCCTGCAGGCGCTGGCGGTGGATGCTGATCACGTGGTGTTCGGTCACGTGCACCGCCGCGGGCCGCGTGAGGGCGAGGACCCGCAGCGTTGGCGAGTCGCGGCCAGCGGGCCGCGACTCGCCAACACAGGCTCGTGGCGCTTTGAGCCGGTCGTCTCCCACGGCCTTGACGCGCGCAGCAACTACTGGCCCGGTGGAGCGGTGACGATCGGGGAAGACGGGATCCCACACAGCATCGGGCTGCTCGACGGCTTCAGTGAAGCGCAGATCCTCGCCAGATGAGGCCGGACACGGTGGTTCTCACTCCGCCGATGCCCAAGCTGTGACATACGCCCAGGTGTTTATCGTGATCTTCGTACTTATCGGCTTCATCATCGGCGTGATCAAGCTGTCCTGATCTGACGCGGTTTCTGTTCAGGCCGGTTCACGGCTTGCGTTTGTGGCGTTGGTGGCCGGCGCGGTGACTGTGGCTGAGCTGGTTGTCGTGGTTGTGACCGGAGTGGTTGTTGTCGTAGACGGTGCTGAAGGTCCGCCCGGCAGCGTCGCCCTGCCGATGTCCACCAACCCGTAGCCGTAGTCATCGTTGGGCCTCCCTGACCCCAGTGGCCGCGCGGTCGCCTCAAGTCGCGCCAGGATGGCGGCAGAAGTGGGGTGGGAGCCAATCACGCCACTGGCGATCACCATCGCCGCCGCCGCCGAAACTTCGGGAGCCGCCATCGACGTTCCAAACCAGCCGCCCGGGAGCCCGAACCGCCATGGCTGCGCGGGATTCTCAAACGTCATCTGGTAGACGTCAGGCAGGTTGCGGTTGGGATGACATCTTGAACCTGGCACCGAGATGGCATCCTCGCCGCCACCGGGTGCGACCAGGTCCAAGCTCCGACCTGTGTCGGAGTAGTCAGACAGGCAGGTGTCGGCTGTGGTGGCGCCAACGGAGATGACCTGCGGCAGAGCGGCTGGATAGTCCAGTGAGGTGGCGGCGTCGTTACCTGCAGCGCCAACCAGCACCACGCCATGACGGTTGGCGTATCTGACGGCGGATACGAGTTCCGGGATCTGAGCCCTCTTGGTGCCGGGTGAGAACTCGATGCTGAGGTTGATCACCTGTGCGCCGTGCCGCACGGCGTAACGGATACCGGCAGCGATCGTGCTCGCGTTACCGTTACCGTTGGCGTTCAGTACCCGGACGGGCATGATCCTGGCATGGTAGGCAAGGCCCGTCACGCCAATCCCATTGTTGGTGGACTCAGCGATCATGCCCGCCACGAAGGTCCCGTGACCGTCGCGGTCCACCGCGTAGGGATCGGTGCAGCGACCGTCTCGGACCGTCCCGCGGACAAGATCACACGGGTCCACAAACCTGGTGTCGGTGAAATCGGGCGAGCGCCTGTAGATACCCCAGTTCCTGAACGCGACACCGGTGTCAACCACCGCGATGGTGGTCCCACTGGCCCCCGGCCGCTGGTCGGCGCGCAGATTGGCCCACGCCTGCGGAGCGTTCACACCGTCGGCGGGCATGAAATTCCACTGCAGCTTCTCCCAGCCCCTTGCGCGGTGACCACGCCCGGGATCATCCGGGTACCAGTCGCCGGCGGCGTGAGCGATGTAGTCCGGCACCGCGTAGGTCACACCAGGGAGAGCCGCAACGGTGCCCGCAGCGGCCAGCACGCTGACGCCGCGCGGCAGCGTGATCAGACGCTCCGCGGGTGTCAGCGACGGTAACGGTGAACGCACAGTCCTTGACAGAGATCTGGACGCCCCGTCAATCTCACCCAGCAGCCGCTGGCTCGTGCCGCGGAAACCGACCACCAGCGTACGAGGCGTGTAGCGCAAAGGCACCGCGGGAACCACGGGCGCAGGCGCCTGCCGCGTCAGCGCCGCGCCACGCGACATCACGGCGACGGTCGCCCCCAACACGACGGCGGCCAGCGCTACGCCGGCCGGCGGCACGACCGCCGCAAGCGCACGCCACCGGGACCCCAACCGGCCGCCTGACAGCGGCAAAGGAGGAGGGCCCGGCGCAGCCACAGACGGTGTCCGTCGAACACCATTGACGGTTGGTTCAGACACGATGAGGTTTTAGTGATAATCGCAGGCGAATGCGCGATCATTTCTTTCCTCGCGATGAATACTTCATGCGGTTGGCGCTGCGGGACGCCGAACTCGCGATCGCACACGGCGATGTTCCCGTAGGAGCGGTCATCACCTGCGCGGGCGAGGTTATCGGCGTGGCACATAACGAACGGGAACTGCGCCAGGATCCAACCGCCCACGCGGAATTGTTGGCATTGCGCCAGGCAAGCGTCGCACTGGGCAGCTGGCGCCTGCTGGACACCGTGCTGTACGTGACCCTCGAGCCGTGTGCGATGTGCGCTGGGGCGATCGTGTTGGCACGCGTTCCCCGGGTCGTGTACGCAACCAGCGACCCAAAGGCCGGCGCCGCTGGAAGCGTGCTCAATGTGCTGGATGTGCCGCAGTTCAACCATCGGCCACTGGTGACAACCGGGCTGCTGGCCGACGAGGCAGCCGAACTTTTGCGATCTTTCTTTGCCAACCGGCGCTGAGCACACAGAACGCCAAGCTGACCCCGCCACACCGTTTGGGCCCGCCACGCCGTTTGGGCCCCCCTACGCCGTGCGTGCCGCGCCCAAGCAACACGCGGCAACATCCAGATGCGAACGCTGCGGACAGCCCGGCGCGATGCGTGAGAAGCCGCGCTTGCACAACGACCCGCTACCTTTGTCTGCGCCCCTGGAGAGGTGGCAGAGCGGTTGAATGCGCCGGTCTCGAAAACCGGTTCGGGGTCTGACTCCGACGGGGGTTCGAATCCCCCCCTCTCCGTCTCTCCGCAATTTTCGGACCGGTGCTCAAGCGAGCGTGACCTTCACCGTCCGCGGAACCGGTGGGGCTGAGCGTCACGGTGCTTGGTCGTTGCGCGAGAGTGGCCCCCGCGGCTGTGAGACGCAACCCGCGGGCGCGGGTGCGCCTGTCAGACAGCGATCAGCGCCCTGTCCAGCGCGTCCGCGCTCAAGCCGACATGCTCAGGCGGCAGCGTGATCTCAACCGACCCGTGCTGCTGCACGAGCTTGCGCGGGCTGACGATCGTCATGCCGACCAGCGCCCCGTCAGCGTGGAAGCTCAAGCCGTGCCCCTCGGGCGTCGCGTCCCAGTCTGCGTCATCCAGCGCGTCCCCCTTGTGGAGGTAGAGCACGTCGACTTCCTCGTCGTATCTGACACGGTCGAAGGTGTGGCTGCCGATGGTCACGCTCATGGGAGTCTCCTGGGCGGGAACGCCGTTACGACAAACGCGCGGTGTGCTTCATAGCTTACGACCACATGCAGCCACCGGCCCGGCCCAGGGCCGGCGTCTTCCAGCAGGAACCAGACCTCGCCGTCGACCTGGCCGGACAGCCGCTCGGTCGGTTGTTGGATCGCTCGGAGCACGTCGCCCTGATGTTCGGCCATCTCCGGATGGCTGTCCGGGTGGACGACGTGCGCCCACCGCTCTGCAGTCCACATGTTCAAAGGCCAGCAGGCCGAAATTGCGCAGGTCTCAAAAACCGGTTCGGGGTCTGACTCCGACGGGGTTTCGAATCGACCCCGTTCGGCTTGGCGACCCAAGATCGGTGCGGCTACGCTAACCGGCCTGCTTGGACGACAGGAACCGTTCGAGTGGGGCGGGCCGCGCAAGGTGGTAGCCCTGGGCAAAGTCCACACCGCGCTCGTGGAGAAAACGTAAGGCAGCACCATCCTCGACACCTTCGGCAATCGTCCGACGTTGCAGTCCCCGAGCGATGGCCACAATGGCATCAATCACTAGGGTGTCGGTACGGTCGGTAAGGCAACCGATCACGAACTCACGGTCAATCTTCACAAAATCAAAGGGAATGTGCTTCAGGTAGTAAAAGCCGCCGAAGCCTGACCCAAAATCATCCAGTGCAAAGTGACAGCCGATCGTCGCCAGGCGCTGCGCAAAGGCCTGCGCCAGCGCCATGTTTTCGATCGCGGCGGTCTCGGTGATCTCAAAGATCAGTCGTGCCGGACTGATGCCGCTGCGCCGCATTGCTGCTTCAATCACATCGATGAGATGCTCATCAGCAAGCGACCGACCGGATACATTCACTTCGAGTGTCAGCTCATCTCCTTGGCGCCCGTGCTGTGCGATCAACTCGATCGCCTGGCCAACGACCCATCGGTCAATTCCCTGAATCAGATCATAGTTCTCGGCGATATGGATGAACTCACTGGGCGGCACAATCCCGCCATCTCCATCCAGCATGCGCAGCAGCAGTTCGTACTGAGCCACACGTCCGCTGGCCAGTTCGACGATCGGCTGCGCGTACAACACAAAACGGCCGCCGACAAGCGCTGACCGAATCCGCTCAAACCACACCAGCCGCGACCGCATCGGCGTGTGGCCGCGCGGCATGTCACCATAAAGCGCCACTTGGTCGCGTCCCGCCTGCTTGGCGTCGTACATCGCCAGATCGGCGTTGACCAGCGCCGCATCTGCTGTTGTCACCGTCTCATCAACAAGCGCGATACCAACACTCGCAGTGACCCGGTGCCCCAACCCTGCGGCAATCACCGTGCTGTTTCGGCCAATATCATGCACGATCGAGGACGCGACCCGCTTGGCATCGGCGCTACCAGCTTCCGCTAGCAGGATCGCAAACTCATCCCCGCCCAGCCGTGAGACCGTGTCTGTGGCCCGCAGCCGATGCTGCAACACGCTTGCAACCGAAGCAAGCACACGATCCCCGGCCCAGTGGCCAAGAGTGTCGTTGACAGCTTTGAATTGATCCAGGTCCAACAGCAGCACCGCACCCCGCGCTCCGTAGCGTTGCACGTAAGCGCAATGGCGAGCCAGCGCCGCCTCAAAACCGCGGCGGTTCAGCAAGCCGGTCAGCTGGTCATGATCAGCCAGTTGGCGTAATTCATCTTCCAGCCTATGCCGAGCGGTGGTGTCAATGATCTGCGTGAGCACCCGCTGGGCTTGTCCTGCCGCGTCAGCAAGCAGGGTGGCATAGAGGGAAACCCAGATCGTCTGACCGTTCTTGCGCACAAAGCGCAGCTCACGCTGATAACGGTCAAGCGTACCGGCCAGCAGCGCACGGTGCAGCACCCACGCGCTGTCGCAGTCCTCAGGGTGCGTGAGATCCTGGATGACGCGTTCCCGCAGCTGTGTAACGCTGTAGCCGAGGATCGCACAGAACGCCGCGTTTGTCTGGATTATGCGGCCGTCAACCCCTGCCAGGCACATCCCGATCGGTGACTGCTCAAACCCCCCGCGGAAACGCGCCTCCCCTTCACGCAGGGCACGTAGTGCCTGCTCACGCACGGCATCCGCACGCATGTCGGCGGTGATGTCATCCACTTGCGTAAGCCAGTACGCAGGTGAACCATCCGGGTGATGAACAGCAGCCGCGTGAATCCTCGCATACACCACGTGGCCGTCCTTGTGAATGTACTGCTTGTTCTCCTCGACAACCTCAACTTCGCCTGAGGACAACATCTGGATCGCCTCGCGATCCTGGGCGAGGCTGTCAGGATGCGTGAACTCAAACACCGTGTGTCCAACCAGCTCCTCCGGACTGTATCCGAGGATCGCGCAAATGGCAGCGTTCACGCGACGATACGTGCCGTCCAGATTAACGATCATCATCCCGGTTGGGGCGTACTCAAAAGCGTCGCGGAAAAGCTCCTCGGCCTCACGCAGCGCAGCCAAAGAGGCGCGCTCATCGGTGATGTCTCTAACCTGACCGAGCACGTATTGCACAGCGCCGTCACTGCCGCGCACAGCTGAAGCCACTCCGGAAACCCAGATGATTTTCCCGTCCTTGCACACGTACCGTTTCTCCATGCTCCCGCTGACGGCTGGGTGTTCTGTAACCCCACTGACAACCTCGGCGCTGTCCGCCATATCGTCGGGATGGGTGATGTCGATGAAACCCATCTGCAGGAGCTCTGACTCGCTGTAGCCGACGATCTCGCAGTAGGCACGGTTTACCTGCAGGAAGCGACCATCAGTGCCAGCAAGTGCCATGCCGATGGGACTCGCGTCAAAGATGGCGCGGAAGCGACCCTGCACAGTGGTCAGGTCGTCCTCAGGACGTTGCAGGTCGCTGGGCTCGCGCAGGGTCACCGTCGCACCACGCTCGCACTCGACGCACGATCCTCAACGCTATCCCCACTGGAGGTCATCGACTCACATTCGACGCATCGATGGATCGCCGACGGCTGCCGACGGGCAGCAGACCTGCCGTGACTCCTGAGCTCTCAGCCACTAAAGACCTGTATCGGCACCGACGATGATTCTCATGATGCGCCAAGTTGTTCGTCCCCCGGATCACGGATACCGCAGGCCGCTGACGGCGAAGAGCGTACAACCGCCGCGTGCCGCTTGATGCGCCATACGGCAGCCAGCAGCGAGACGGCACCGACCACCACCAAAACGATCGTGTTGGAGACGTGGTTTCCGAAGCTGATCGCCCAGTTCTGAAGGGTGTACTCAAGGCCGGTCGTTTTCAGCCCAAACGCGCCGGTGATCCCCGCTGTTGCGTCGTATCGCAGAAACACAACGCCAATCCCTATAAACAGCAAACCTGAGATCAGCGATGTGCTGTGCGGGTGTAGCGGGCCAACGTGCAGCTCCCGACCACGCAGCCATCTGCGTGTGCCCAGGCCAAACTTTGTCCAAAGCGCTGCCAACACAAACAGCGGCGCCGCCATCCCCAGTGCGTAAACAGCAAGCAGAACGCCGCCATGGACGGCCTGCCCGCCGGCGGCGGCCATGGTCAAAACAGCACCGAGAATCGGACCCGCACAGAATCCGCTCAAGCCATAGGCGGCACCCAGACCAACCATCGCCAACGATCCGCCGCGCCCGGCCGCGCGGCCCGCAAGAACGCCCGCGCTCCGCAAGCCAAAGCCGCGACCTGTGATCTGCATGACACCGAAGGCAATGATCGCCCACCCGGAGATCAACACGAGCAGGTGGCGATGTCCATAGAACACATGGCTGACCAGTGCGGTGCCGGTGCCCAGCGGGACCAGCACTGCCGCCAGGCCAGCATAAAACAGGGCGGTCCTGGCGATTAGCTGGGTGCGGTGCTGGAAGGCGTATGCGAAGAAGGAGGGCAACAGCAGCGCGCTGCATGGACTCAACAGGGCGAGCACACCGCCGAGGAAGGCGGCAAGCAGGCCCAGCCCGTCCATCAGCGCCTCACGTGAAGCTGGCTGTTGATGACCTTCTCAAAGGTGGCCAGTGGCTGGGCGCCCACGACCTTTGTCGCGCCGACAAGGAATGTCGGTGTTGCCATCACACCGACATCCATGCCCTGGTTGTAATCCGCATCCACCTGATCAGCCAGGGCCTGATCTGACAGCGCGGCTTTGAAGCGCTTGACGTTAAGGTGCAAGGCGCGTGCGATGCCCAGGAAGTAACTGGTGGTCAGCCGGCCGCTGTCAACCGGCTGCTGGTGTGCATAAAGAAAATTGTGAAACGCCCAGAAGCGACCCTGCAGGCCCGCGGCGCGGGCAGCAATGGCCGCCGCCGTAGACTGGGGCCCGAGGTAGGGAAAGTCGCGCCACTCAAACCTGAGCTTGCCGGTGTCGACGTATTTGCGAACCAGCGCCGGCATCGTGTCGCGCGCGAATATCCCGCAGAACGGGCACTGGTAGTCAGACCACTCAACCATCACAACCGGCGCGTTGAGCCTGCCCAACGCCAGCGGGTCTCCCGCCACGCGCGTCTCATACCTGGCATACGGGTTGGTCGAGTTTGAGCCACGACGCGCAGAGGACAGCCTCCGGGCGATGCCCCCTGAGCCCGCGGACGGCCGCGCGCCCGGATGCCCTGGCGCTGTCACGCGCGCAAGGCCGTTTGAACCAGTCGTGAGCAGAAGGATCGCAAACACCGCACCGACCAACAGCCACGCGGACGTACAGCGTGAGGGAAGAAACCGTCTCAACCCTCCACGCGCCTCGCCTCGACAGCACGCAGCCGCACTGCTTGCCCGATTCCAACGCACGTGGCGAGTTTACCAGCGCCAGCCGACACACCACCTCCGGCACAACCAGGCCGGGTCCGGTTCCGACCCGCCCGGAAAGTGGTAGGTCGACGAATCTATAGAGTTTTCTCAGGGTCGGCCAACGATCTCTTTAGTGGCCTTTCAAAGAATCGCCAAACATGGCTTTGCTCGACCTTCCGCCAGTTAGGCCAACCCGCCGGCGATCCAACCGATCGGTTGTGACCGGCGGCGGCACCAGCGGTAACCAGCAGTTAACGGCTGTCGTCGGCTCGGTGCTGCTGGTTCTCTTTGCGATCCTGGGCGTTTCCATACTGCGCATCGGCCAGCTGCTATGGCTGCACATGTTCATCGGCATCGTGCTGGCCGGACCGGTCGGACTCAAGATCGCAAGCACCGGTTACCGATTTGTGCGCTACTACACGGGCGACCCGGCCTACAAGCGCAAGGGTCCGCCACCTCCGGTGCTGCGTGCGCTGGGCCCACTGGTGGTGTTGGCGACACTGGCGATGCTGATCACCGGTCTGGCGCTCCTGCTTGCAGGACCCACCGCGCCGATCATGCTGCGCAACCTCCACAAGCTCAGCTTCGTCGCATGGTTTCTATTGATGAGCGTTCATGTGCTGGCCCACGTCGGTGACCTGCCGCATGCGGTGCGCGCTGTGCGCCGCGCCGAGCAGCGCGCCTACCGGCGCACCCGCATCAGCTACAACTCGCGGCGGCTACCGGGCAGCGTTGGCCGGAACCTGCTGGTTTTTGGGTCCCTGGCCTTTGGCTTGCTCTTGGCGATCCTGCTGGGGCCCGAGATCCACAACTGGGTCTCCCACGGCCTCTTTTACGGCCCCCAGTTCAGATCTTCGACCGGACACTAACGGCACCGATCGGCATGGCTGACCGGCCCGCCCACCGTGTGACGGTCGTCTGCCCGCCCGCCGCCGAACCGCACGCGGCAGACTAACCGAACAACGCCATCCGGGAAGAACGCGCGCTGCGCCGCAGCAGCGGCGTCGCCGCCACCGTCGCCGCGATCAGACCGCCGAGAATGGCAAAGGCCGCACCCAGGTTGGCATGCGAGCCGCCAGTCAGCAGGCCCACCACCAGAGGGCTCAGTGCCTGACCTCCGGTTGAGCCGAGCCCCCACACCAAAGCATTGCCAGTGGTGGAGGAGCTTTTTGGAACGTAGTCAGCCACCAGCGACATCAGCAGAGGGAACCCGCTGAAGGTGAACACGCCGAACACGAACAGGGCCAACAGCGCCTGTGCGCCAAGACCACTGGTGGACAGGAAGAAGAAGATGCCCCCCGCCGAGCCGAGGCTGTCAATTGCCAGCACCAACCGCTTGTCAAAGCGATCCACCAGCAGACCAAACAGCGGCTGGCCGAGGATGCCGCCCGCATACATGACCGTGACGGTGAAACCAAGGCTGGTCGAAAGACCCGCATGCCGTTCACTGCTCAGATAGATCGGTATCCATGACACCACGCCGATGAACCCCAGCGACCGGAAGAAGGCGATGCCAGTGAGCGCGACAACACTGCGGTTTATTAGTGAACGCAACGGGACAGCCACAGGCTTGCGGTCTGCCACAGGCGCTGCGGCAGGCGCCCCGGCAGATGCGGCGGCAGGCACCCCGGCAGATGCGGCGGCAGGCGCGACGGCCTTACCAGCGTGCGTGCGGCGCTCCGGATCGGTCACGTCTGCAGGCAGCCCAAAGGCGACAACCGCTGCGGCCAGGATGCTGAGCACTCCGAACACAACGGTGGTGGTCGGTTTTGAAATTCCAACCGTGGCCACCAGGAAGAACAAAGCAGGGTAAAGGGCTCGCCCCAGACTGCCAAAGGCCCCGTTGATGCCGAGCGCCTTGCCTCGCGCTCCAGCGGGCACGCCAAGCTGAAGTATTGACCCTCCCAGGGGGTGGTAGAAGGCGCTGCCAAAGCCCGCCAGTACCGCAGCCAGGATTACCAAGACGCTGCGGGCACCCCCCGCGAGTGAGAGCGCCCCGTAAAAGCCGAGCAGACTGACACCCAGCAGAGCGATCCCTACGGCGATCATCTGCCCTCGACGACCCAGCCTGTCGGCCACCAACCCGATACCTAGCCCGGAGCCTGCGCTCACGACGTAGAAGGTCGTGAGCATCGCCGTGATCATGGTTGTCGACACCCGGTGGTTCTGGGAGAGCAGGTCGCCAATGACCGGCACGAAGAACACCACGCCGTCATTGAGGAAGTGCGCAAGCGAAGTGACACCGACCAGACGCGCGGCACGGTGCGCGCCCGCGCCGTCCGGTCGGTGGTCCACGTGGCCACCACCAGCTGGCGCTGTCTGCGCAGCGTCACGCAGATTTGCTGCGCTGCCGTCGAGCTCCGCCATGGCAGAACCGTCCTGAGCGGCCGACCCCGGCCGTGACGACTGGCGATCAGACATCTTCAAACCTCCTAAAACGAAACAGCTTCAGCCGTCGTCAATCGTGGCGTCAACGGTAATGAGGGTGCGCAACGCGTTTTTCAGCAACCGGTAGTTCTGCTGGCCAAGATCGTCTGCAAGGTGCTGTTCGGCAAGCTCCGCGCGGTTTTCAACAGCGTGAGCGAGATCCCGTCCTCGGACGGTCGCGTATAGCGGTCGCCGTCGTGCGTCCTTTGGGTCGCGTCGCGACTCGCACAGCCCGTCTTGGATGAGCGACTCGACGATACGCTGAGCATTCATCGGGTCCGTGCCGATCCGCCTGGCCAGCTGGCGTACGCCGCAGCCCGGCTCAGTCATGATCAGTCGTAGCACCAAAGCCTGGGGTCCGCTGAGTCCAAGATCGGCAAGGCGCGCCTCCCATTGCCGACGCAGAGTCCGGTGGGCAACGCCGAGCAAAAACCCGACGCTATCCAAGCCAAGCTCATCCAGACGCGGTCCGCGGGTCGCGGGCCGACCCGCGACCCTGGCTGGTAGGCCCGGCGGTGACAGGGAGACTGGGTTTGCGGACGCTGGACCCATCATGGCCGCAGGGCGCTCAAGGCTGGACGGAAGGCTTCCTTGACCACGCGAATACCACCCTGTCCGTGCGCCCAGGCTGACCGGAGTCACTGTGGCCAGCGCTCCGTTCACGTGTATCGAGCACAACCACCTCCAGCGTCGGTGGCAAAGCGGCACGCAAACGTTCAGCCGTGAGCAGCCGTTCAGGATCGGGCGGGCCGTGATGGCCCAGGTTGTCCAGGTGATGTCCGACCACATACAGGTAACCGCCAGGACGCAGCGCCTTGGCGGCATTGGCCAGAAGCGCAACCAGTGTGTCGGGACGCGGATGGAGGTTCGCGATGATTACCAGGTCAAACTCGCCCTCATCAGGAGTCCACGTGGCAACGTCAGCATGAAGCGTGGTGATGCTGACGCCGAGTTCCTCTGCCACGGCCGAAGCCTTGGCCAACCCGACCTCAGAGAGATCCACGAGCGTCATGCTCCAGCCTCGGCTCGCGAGCCAGAGGCTGTTGCGGCCTGGGCCAGCACCGAGATCGACGCCGCGAGCGGGCGGCAGCGGCTCAGCCAGCTCGACCAAAAAAGAATCCGGGCGGGTTGACCAGCCCGCCTGCGCGAAACGGCGATCCCACAAGGCACCCGGTTTGTCAGGCATCGGTCACACCCGCCGGGCCAGCCGCAAAAGTGAGACTAGGTTAACCGACGCGTCTTGCATCGCGTCGGGTCCAGCAACCGATTTGACGGGTTTCACCTGGCCTCCTAGATTAGGTTACGCAAGCAATCATAGCCATGTCTACGATCTTGACCAGCGGCTACGAAGTCCGCACGGCGTACACCTTGCCACCTCAAATGGTTGCGGCCGCTGAGCCACCCGCCCGTCAATCACATCTTCGTGCCAGTTTGCGTTCAGACATGCCTAGCTATGTATACTCGCAACGTGTTGACGCGGCTAGCCTTGGCGACGCTTACTGCGGCTCTGGCTGCGCTGAGCCTGCCGGCAACGACGCTCGCCCGTTGGCACCCGCCCCAGCACCTGACCTGGTACATGCAGTTCACAGGCAGGATCGACTACACGCAACCGGTCGCCGCCTACGACCTGGACGGCTTTGACACCAGTGCCGCAGAGGTCCGGGCGCTTCATGCCGCCGGCAAGCGGGTGATCTGTTACATCGACGCTGGCACATGGGAGAACTGGCGTCCCGATGCGCGGGATTTCCCCAAGTCAGTGCTAGGCCGCGGCGACGGCTGGCCGGGCGAGCGCTGGCTTGACATCCGCAAGCTCGCTGTGCTCGCCCCGATCATGACCCGGCGTTTTGAGATGTGTAAGCGCAAGGGCTTTGACGCTGTCGACCCCGACAACATCAACGGGTTTCGCAACCCGACGGGCTTTCCGCTCACGGCCCACGAGCAGCTCCGCTATGACGAGTGGGTCGCGCGCAAGATACACGCGCTCGGTATGGCCGTCTTTGAGAAGAACGACCTCAGCCAGGCCCACCAGCTGGAACCCTACTTTGACGGCGTGATCGACGAACAGTGCAACCAGTATCAGGAATGCGGGCTGCTGCGGCCATATCTGAAGGCTGGCAAACCGGTGCTCAATATCGAGTATCACCTACCGACCAGCCGTTTCTGCGCCGCCGACAACGCTGCCGGGATGATGGGCGCGCGGCTGAACGTGGCGCTCAATGGCGCGCGATTTGAGCCTTGCTGGAGCACTCCGGCGCCTGCCATGGCCAGCCGGGTGGCCACCACCACGCGTCTCAGGTAACTTAGGTCTTTGGTCTCGCACAAATTTCGCGATACCGAAGACAAACCTTGCCAGCAACACGGACGCTTGGGATAAGGAGCACACCACCGATGAAGAGCAGCCTCGAAATCGCACAGGAAGCCAAGCTGATTCCAATCACTCAGGTCGCGGAACGGGCCGGACTGTTGGAGCAGGAAATTGAGCCCTACGGCCATTACAAGGCGAAGGTGTCGCTCGACGTTCTGGACCGCCTCGCCGGCCGCCCCAACGGCAAACTCGTCCTAGTCGCCGGTATGACCCCGACCAAGGCTGGCGAGGGCAAGACCACAACGCTGGTCGGCTTGGTCCAGGGGCTGGGGGCGATCGGCAAAAACCCGGTTGGGTGCCTGCGCGAACCGTCGTTGGGTCCGGTCTTTGGCGTCAAGGGCGGCGCCGCCGGCGGCGGCTACACGCAGGTTGTGCCGATGGAGGACATGAACCTCCATTTCACCGGCGACATCCACGCGATCACCGCCGCCAACAACCTTCTGGCAGCGATGATTGACACGTCGATCCTGCACCAAAATCCACACAAGATTGACGCCCTCCGGGTGCCCTGGCGCAGAGCGGTGGACATGAACGACCGCGCTCTGCGTGACATCGCGATCGGCTTGGGTGGCCGCGCCAACGGGTACCCCCGTGAGACCGGCTTTGACATCACCGCCGCCTCTGAGGTGATGGCGATCATGGCAGTGGCACGTGACCTCAAGGACCTGCGCAGGCGCCTGGGTGCGATCACAGCCGCCTACTCCTATGATGGCGGCAAGCCGATCACCGCCGAGGATCTCCGCGCCGCGGGCGCCATGGCGGTGCTGCTCAAAGACGCGCTGAAGCCGAACCTGGTCCAAACCCTTGAGGGCCAGCCGGTCATGATGCACACCGGCCCGTTCGCCAACATCGCCCACGGCAACAACTCGCTGGTGGCTGACCTCGTGGCCCTGAAGCTCGGCGATTACGTTGTCACGGAGTCCGGGTTTGGGTCCGACATGGGGATGGAGAAGTTCTTTGACATCGTCTGCCGCTTCGGCAACCTGACACCATCAGCGGCGGTGCTTGTCACCACCGCTCGCGCTATCAAGCACCACGGAGTGTCAGGTGACGAGCCTCCGACCGACCGTGCCGGGTCGCGCCACGCGATCGAGACAGGCATGGCCAACGTCCGTCGGCACCTCGGAATCATCAAGACGTTTGGCGTTCCAGCCGTGGTGGCCGTCAACCGTCGCCCTGGTGACACCAACGAGGAAGTTGAGCTCGTCAAGCGGCTCGCTGTCGAGGCGGGCGCATTTGCAGCAGAGATCAACGAGGGGTTCACCAAGGGGGGCGCAGGCGTCACCGACCTCGCCGAGGCGGTTGCCGAAGCCTGTGAACAGCCCAACAGCTTCGGGTACCTCTACTCAGATGATGACCCGATCCAGGACAAGATCGAGGCGATTGCCAAGCGTGTGTACGGCGCCAAGGATGTTTACTTCTACGCGGACGCAGAGGAGAAGCTGGTGCAGTACACCAAGCACGGCCTCAGCAACCTCCCGGTCTGCATGGCCAAGACGCCACTGTCACTGTCCGCGGACCCGACCCTGTTGAACGCTCCGGAGAACTTCACCCTCCCGATCCGGGACATCCGCGCCTACACCGGCGCCGGCTGGCTGGTGCCGCTGTGTGGCGACATCATGCAGATGCCGGGCCTTGGCAAGGAGCCCGCGGCGATCAACATTGACATCGACGAGAACGGCCGTACCATCGGACTGTTCTGAGCTTGTGGCGGGGGCGCGGGCCCGCTGGCCCGCGCCCCACTCTGAGTCGGCCTGCGCCCGGCCGCTCAGATATTGGACACCCGCACCAGCGACTTGATGGCGCGACGCTCGTCCATCGCCGCGTAAGCCTCCGCGATCCCGTCTAGATCCGTCTCAAAGTCAAACACCAAGCCAGGGTTGATCCGCCCCTCTAGCTCCGCTAGGTCGTTGAAACCTTGACGGGACTGTCATCTTTTCAGGCCGCG
>JBMFHK010000047.1:0-16922 GCA_049976865.1 Solirubrobacteraceae bacterium
TTTCCGCGCCCCGGCCAGCCCGGGGCGCGGCGCGTTAATGACTAGTCCGGGCTGGCGGCAACCATCTATCCGCGGAGCGCTGAGCCCGGGCAAGGGGAGACTGCTTCACGGAGTGAAGTGCTCTAACATAAAATATTGAGGACCGATGTCTACATTGCGAACGTGTCCAGTCTGTCGTACGGCGGAGGTTGTCTCCGGAAAGTGGACGCTGCTGCTCGTCAAGGCGCTTTCAGAGGGCCATACCCGGTTTTGCGAGCTTGAGAGATCACTTGAGGGAATCAGTCCGAGGACGCTTACGCTTCGGCTGCGTGCTCTGGAGCAGGCCGACATCGTCCTGCGCAGGACGTTCCATGATGTGCCACCCAGGGTTGACTACTCGCTGACTGAGAAGGGGCTTGCGCTCCTGCCCCTGATAGAAAGTATGCGGTCCTACGGCGCCCGGTGGCTTGTGGATGACGGCTCGGAGGTCTCAGCTGTGCAAGCGGAGGATGGCGACCGGGTCGCTTCGCTCACGGGTAGCTGATCTCTGCAAGCGCTCTGCCAACTGCAGGAACCCCACGTGTTTGGGCGAATCGCATGCAGGTGCGGAATGTGACGCTGCATCAGCTGTTTGAGGCGTTTGCCATCCAGGCGGGTGAAGCACTGCGCGGCGCCGCCAGTGATGCGGGTGGAGTTCCGTTTGAGGTGGCGGAGCTTGCCGGGACGCGTCGTAACACGGCGTCTGCACTGTATTGCTACCGGCCGTTGACAAGCGAATTTGTGAGAGCGCAGGCTGGTTTGCTGGCTGGTCTTCCAGCCTATGCGCCGCTATCTGAGACGCTGGTCGGGATCGGCGGTCTTGACCACTATCTTAAAGCGCGTGTTGGCGGCACAGGCGCGAGCAGGGCGCCGGCGGATGACTCGGTAACGGCCGGACAGGCGCACGCTGTGTTGCTGGAGTTTGTGTCGCGACTGTTTGACGAGCGCACGGACTTTGAAGTCGACCGGCAGCGCTTTGCGCTCGTTTACGAGGATCTTGAGCGCCTCATATATGAGAGCCGGTGTGTCACTGAGGTCATTGCACCACTGCACGGGGTGGACCTGCTTCCGGAGGTCCACGAGTTGCCGCTCGGTGACGGTCTGGCGATCGTGCGCGCCGATGCGCTGATTGGCTTGCCTTTGGGTCTGGCGGAGGATTCTCAGCGGCTGTTGGTCGTTTTGCGGGTTGCGCACGAGCGTCAGCAAGCCCCTCCTGCCGCGTTTGTGCGCAGCCGGTTTCAGCGGGTGCTGACAACGTTGCGGTTGTTCGACCGTGGCAGCTACGGTGTCGGACCGATCGGATATTCGCGTCTTGACGATGGCGCGTGGACGCCGCTAGCGCTCGGGACAGGCTCAACTGGCGCTTCACGCACACTGATCACACAGTCCGTTGAAGACGAGCTGCGCGAGTTTCATGCGCTGATCTCCCGCCGCATAGCTCGCGGGCTGGGAGGCTCTGCGGCTGATGATTCTGGAGCGGGAGGGCTGGCCTGGGCGCTTGCTCGCTACGAGATGGGCTGTGAGCGCGGACTCGCGTTGGAGCGGCTTACGGACCATCTGCTCGCTTTACGAGCGCTTCTGGAACCGGAAGGGCCGGCAAGCGGCAGGTTGACGCAGCGTGTGTCAGCAATCTGTGCGCCCGTGAGTGATCGTGCGAAGCTCTCAGCGAGGGTGGCGCGTGCCGTGCGCTTAGAACGCTCTGCTGTCACTGGTATGGCTGACCGTTCCGATGAGGCGCAGGAGTTGGTGGACGAGATCAGTGAACACCTGCGCGCGATCCTTCGCGACGTGATCTGTGGGCATCTGGACACCGACCTCTGTGCACTCGCGGACGATCTGCTCGGACAGGCAGCCGAGCAGATCGAACTGGCGGCGTGAACGGGCGGTGGGGCTGATCAGTCCGCGTACCGCTGTCATAGTTGCGGCTGGCAGCGCCGCTTTTTAGTGAAGTATCACAACCGGATGGCGATCAAGGTAGGCGCGAGCGGTTTGGAGCGCGCGCCGGGCATGCTCAAAGGCACCAAGCTTGTCGAGGTGGGCCTGGTTGGGAATCTCAATAGCGTAGATAACCTCCGGCACCAGACTCAGGATGCTGGCTACGTCAATCCCACCCTCGCCGAGGTACAGGCGACCCTCTCTCAATTCCCGGCGCAGTTCCTGCTCGTTGCTGGGTATCGCTGCGGGCGCATCGCAGAGGTGCACAAAGTGAAACCAGTCGCGAGGGACAGATTCAATCGCGCCCGGGTCGCAACGAGCGCGGTGGACGTGATACATGTCAAGCAACAGGCCGATGTTCGTAGCGGCGGTTTGACGCAGGAAGTGAGTAGCCTGCTCCACGGTTTTCACGTCGGAAATGGCGACGGGTTCCAGGTTAATCGTCAAACCGTAGTCGCGCCCCAGGGCACACACACGCGCAAAGGCATCAATGGCCTGGGCCTGGTCCTCAGACCAGACGCTGCAGATCACCTGCGAGGCGCCAAGCTCGGCCGCGACCTCAAAAGCAGCCTCGTACTGAGCCCAATCCTGCGTTGTACCGATGCGGCAGAGCTCTATCGAGTTAACCGGTAGTCCTGTCTCGGCAAGCGCAGCTTTGGTCTTTCTGAGCAGCTGTGGGTCTGAGGCGAGTTCATATCTCGGCTCATCCTTTAGGCCCAGCGGGATGATCCGCAGATCTACGCTGTCATAGCCTGCACGGTCCGCCAGATAGATGAGCTCTGGCGGCGGTGTCTGCAGAACGGTGAGATGAGCAAGTGAATATCTGTGGCTCATGCTGCGTCTAACGGGTCTCGACGGCGACGTGATGGACTCGCTTGTTGGGCGAGTAGATATCCATGATGTTCCAATGTCCTGCGGTTGGCGTCGGCACGTTCTGCATGGCTACGTCGATCACGACTGGTGCGTTCAGCTCGACGGCACGCTGAAAAGCCGGCTTGAATTCATCGGCCGTCTGGACGCTGATACCTTCAACACCGTATGCGCGGGCAACGGCCGCGTAGTCAGTCTCAGCCGCTTGGCCAGCAAGGTCTTCAAACACTGTGCCAAACGTGGTGGCGTAGTGTGCGAGCTCAAGACCGGCAATGGTGCCAAACGAGTTGTTGTTCATGACCACCCAGACCACCGCGACATTCCGCTCGCGAGCGGTGGACAGCAAGGCGGGGTTCTGACCGAAGCCGCCATCGCCAACCAGCGCGACAACGGTGCGGTCCGGTAGCGCAAGCTTGGCACCAAGCGCGGCTGGAGCCCCAAAACCCATTGTCGCGTAGCCACCCGGCGTGAAAATCGACCCAGGTGTCAGGATGTCAAACTGCTGACCGACACCATTTTTGTTCCAGCCTACGTCGGTTGTGAGAATCGCGTCCCTTGGCAGTACGGCGCGCACGTCCGCAAGAATGCGTTCCGGCTGCATCGGCCAGTCGTCGCTGGTTTGTGCCTGCGCGTTACTGGCCTGAAACTCACGCCGGTAGTCGCGGATGCGCTTTTTGACAGAGTCGCGCTGCACGCCGTCTGGCGCGAGCCGCTTGGCGACACGATTCAAGACTGTCAGAGCGGCTTTGAGATCAGCCACCGCTCCGAGCTCGAGTGGGAAGTTGCGGCCAAGCTCGGCAGGTTCGATGTCGATCTGCATCAGCCGGCTGGGAGGAAACGCGAACGTGTAGGTGTTATCCCAGGATGAGCAGTCGGTTTCAGAGAAACGTGTTCCCAAGGCCAGTACCCAATCAGCGTTGAGGCAGGTGCGGTTAATGAACTCCGTTCCCCAAAAGCCGGTCATGCCGAGCACCAACGGATGATCGTCGGGCACTGCGCCTTTGCCCATCAGCGTGTGAGCTACGGGAAGTGACAGTTGATCAACAAACTCGCGTAGATCCCGAGTGGCGTCGGCCAGCATGATGCCGCCACCCACATACAAAAGTGGGTCATGTGCCGCAAGCAGGTTGCGCACGATCTCCTCAGCGACACTCTCGTCCAGCGTAGGCTTAGCCAGTGACGGCGCGTTACGCATAACCTGGTCGAAGCGTGAGACATCCACCTCGGCAGAAAAAATGTCCATAGGCACGTCGACAAGCACCGGTCCTGGCCGACCGGACTGTGCCAGAGTGAACGCTTTGTCTAAAACCTCAGGCATGAGGCGCGGAGAATCCACTCTCCAGGCGCGTTTGACAAACGGACGGTATATCTCCCACTGCGACGCATCTGCATGGAGGTTGACCTCCTGGTGCGGATGCTTGCCAAAAAAGTGTGTCGGTACGTCGCCGGCAATAACGACCATTGGGATTGAGTCGAGGCTCGCATTTGCCACGCCGGTGGCCCCGTTCGTCAGGCCCGGGCCAAGATGGGTCAAGACGACAGATGGGCGTCCCGTCGCGCGCGCATATCCGTCGGCCGCGTGTGCGGCGATCTGCTCATGTCTGGTGTTGACGAACTGAATCTCCTTGCTGCGCGACAGTGCAGCAAGGACGGCGATATTGGTGTGACCGCACAGTCCGAACACATGGCGCACACCACGATGCTCCAAGTAACGTACCACCTGGTTGTCGACCGTATCTTTCATTGCGCGTCTCCTAGCGACGATGGTTGTGCGCCACACGCCGCATTGGCAGTGACCCGGCGTCCGCTCGGTCAGGCAGCGGCCGTGATGGTTTCCCTGCATATCGGTAGGTGAGGGAGGGTGGCATTGGTCCCTTGATGCGGCCACCCTGGTTCATTTGCTCCCATGCGTGGGCGAGAATGCCTACTGACCTTGAGAGGATAAAGATCCCTCTGCCGAGTTCTGGGCTGAAGCCCAGCTCGCAGTAGATGACTGCTGTTACACCGTCGATGTTCATCGGGATCGGTGTGCCTTGGCTGTTGCGCAGGTGCTGGGAGACGCTCCGGCCGATCATCGCAAACTCGCCGGCCACAACACCGGCGTCGACCGCGCGATCCACCAGCTCCAGCAAGCGCCCGGCGCGTGGGTCAACTGGGTGAAAGCGATGGCCGAATCCGGGTATGTATTTAATGTCGGATACTCGCCACCGGTTGAGAACGTCTGAGGTGACGATGGCCAGCTGTGCGTCGTCATCCATGTTGTTGCCGGCGGCGGACATATCATGGTGAATTTCCTGATAAAGCATCATGCACTGCTGGCCGGCGCCGCCGTGAACGTCGTCAAGCACGTTGATGGCGGAGGCCATCGCGCCATTGAGCGGTGAGCCGCAGGTGACTGCCATTCTTGCGACGGCGATGGATGGTGCCTGAGGACCGTGGTCTATCGCGGCTGTGAGGGCAGCTTCGAGCAGGCCGGCCTCTCCGCTGCTTGGCAGCTCGCCACGAAGCGCCAGCCATATCATCTCCGGGAAAGTCACATTGCCGATGAGATCCTCGATCGCATAACCGCGGATGGAGATCTCACCGGGATGGATGTCAATGATCTCGGTTGTCCACCAATCGTGAGCCTGCTCGGCGAGTTCCGCAGGCGAGTAGCTTGTGTTACTGGGGCTGCTCATGACTGATCAGCTGAGCACCGCTTCGTGAGGTTCACGAGCAGGATCGTAGAACTCTCCGAAGAGCTCCTCATCGGAGGGCCGGTTTTCTTCGATCGGGACAGACACCCAGGTTGTGTTCATGTAATGCTTGAGGCTGACGTTCTCAGAGACGATGTTGCCGCCCCAGGTGCCACAGCCGAGGCTGGAGGTCATTGGCATGCCGTTGTTGAACGCGCCGGCGTTTGCCTTTGACTGAGGCTGGCGCACCATGATGCGGGATACCGGAGCCGCCATTCCCAGCTCGTGGATGTGTTGCTCGTTGTATGAATAGATGCCACACGAGTGGCCTTTGCCGCCGACCTCATAGACCGCGCGCATCATGTCGAGCGCCTGCTCCCAAGTGTCATATTTGTAGAGAGCCAGCAGGGTGGTCAGCTTCTCGCTTGAAAATGGATGCTCCCGGCCGATCCCGTCACCTTCAACCATGATGAACTTGCGATCTTCTGGTATGGAGAACCCGGCGCTCTGGGCAAGTGCCTGAGGGGAAATGGCGACGGTGTTACTGGTCCGGTGCAGACTTTCGTCCCACATGACGCGGCGAAGCTGTTCCTTCTCGCTGCTGTTTGCCATGTAGCCACCCTCCTCCTGGAGCGCCCGGAGCATGTCTGGGTAGATCGTCGCATCGATGATCAGGTTGCCGTCGGCAGAGCAGCCAGAGCCGAAGTCAGAGGTTTTTGACACTCGGGTGTTGTACGCAGCCCCGGCAACATCGGCGGTGTCGTCGATGATTACGGTGGCGTTGCCAGCGCCCACGCCATAAGCGGGAGTGCCAGAGCTGTAGGCGGCGCGAACCATTGGCTGGCCACCCGTGGCGATCACCAGATCGGCGCGGGCCATGAGCGCCTGGGACATCGATATGTTCACCTGGGTCAGGCATTGCAGCAGGTCGGGTGGCGCGTCCTGGGCCTTGAGAGCCTCACGCATCAGTCTGACCGTCTCGTAAGAGGTCTTTTTGGAACGTGGGTGTGGTGAGAAGATGACGGCGTCGCGGGCTTTGATCGCGTAGATGGCGTTGCCAGCAGGTGTCAGGTCAGGGTTGGTGGTGGGGACGATGCAGCCAATCACACCAACCGGCTTGCCATATTTGACGATTCCCTTATCAGGGAGCTCCTCGATGATGCCCACACTCTTTTGAGCCAGTGCGTCTCGCAGGACACCGCGAATCTTCATGCGTTTGCCCATACGGCTGACCGGATCCCCCAAACCGCTTTCCGCGATGCCCTGCTCCACGAGTTGCGAGAACGTCTCGTAGTTTGCGACTGACCAGGCTACGGCCTGGGTGAGGCGGTCAAGCTGCTCCTGCGTGTAGTCCGCAATCTGTTCCATTGCCGTGCGGGCGCGGGCAAACGCGTCATCAAGCTCCCGCTCCTGTTCAGGTGTCAGCGGCTTTGGCTCAGGCATGTGGTCTCCTTGGCTGTTGGGCGGGTCTAGACACTCGGTCCGGTCGTGCTCGGGCCGGTGTCCGGGAGCCAGCTGATTGGCCGGTCTCCGATCGTCTGCCGATGTGGGGGGCTCGAGGTTTTACGGTGAATGAGTTGGCGGTGCATGTGTCTGGTCTCAATGCACGTGGCCCGCCGAACCCAAACCTGCGCGCGACCCCCACCGGCGATGCTGCTGAAAACACGCCCCGTGAGCCATAGCGACATGCACCGGGGTCCGCCAGCCGCTGCCCGCCAGGAAGCGAATCTCTCAACTTCCATGTCATCACCATCTCCTGCGAGCACCCATCTGCCGAACCAAAGCCATCATCACGTCGCAATGAACTCTCCAAGCCTTCCAGCAAAACAGTGCATGAGACTATGGTGATTCAGAACGGGTTTCGCGCCCGTGTAACCCCCAGGTTCTGACCCCTGAGTCACGCCCCGCTGGGCGTGACGTGCGGTTCGCTGTCTGTCGTAGTGTTGCCGGTGGTTTGCGTCTGGGCCAACGCGGCTGCCTGCGCGTGGGAGCCGACCGCCTTAGTCGGGTATGCTCAGGCCATGTGCCAGAAGCTCTCCGCGGAGGATTGGAGGACGATCCACCTGTTGGGGGAGGACGCGACCGACATGGATCGCGTCGCTTCCGAGTTGGGGTGCTCGCCCGAGGATTTACGTGAGCGCATCGAGTCGTTGAGCGCTCGCGGTGTTCTGTCCGGCGTGACGGCGACGATCCGCCCGGAAGCCGTTGGTCTGCCGGTAACCGGCTTCTACGTGCTTCAGGTTGCTCAGAACGCCGATACATATCAAAGTTTTGAGCGACTTCTCGGTGATATTGACCAGGTCGAAGAGGCGCACGCGATCAGCGGACGCTACGACTGGCTGGTGAAGGTGAGAGCCAGGAGCCTCGAGGACCTGCAACGTCTGCTAACCGGGCGGCTGGCGCTGCTGCCTGGCTATATCAGGGCGGAGACTCTGGTTGTAATGAAGACCGCGTGCGACTATCAAAACGTGCACGCTGCAACGTTCCCCCTGGAGGTTTGAGTGATCTGGGGATGACCTCCGAGGAGCTGGTTTTACAACGTATTAATGCGCGCGCGCGCGCGACGCTGCTGCAGAAGCACATCGTGCTTGTGGGCTTTATGGGTGCCGGCAAATCAACCCTGGGCAGTCTGATCGCCGGCCGTCTGGGGCGGGTGGCGTTTGACTCCGACGAGGTGGTTGAGACGCGAGCTGGTAGGTCGATTGTCGACTTCTTCCAGTCGGGTGAGGAAAAGAAGTTCCGTGAGCTGGAGGCTTCAGTTGTCAGGAGCCTGTTGCGCGCCGACCCTGCGGTCATCTCTTTGGGAGGCGGCACGCTTGACAATGAGCAGCTGCGCGAAATGGTCTTCCAGCGGTCATTTGTAGTCAATTTGGCGGTGTCGTGGAGGGAGGTTCAGACCGAGCTTCCGCAACTGCGCCAAACACGGCCAATGCTCGGAGACCGCTCTGAAGCTGAGATTCACAGCTTGTTTCTGCGTCGCCAGCACACTTATCGCCGTGCCCACATGCGGATCTCAATGCCCCGCGGCGACGTCAGCGCCGCGGCCGATCAGCTGCTGTCGGTGCTCACGCTGGACAGTTTCTGAGCCCGCTGGACGGTTTCTGCAGCGCAGGATTGAAAGCCACGAGGCGGCTTTAAAGAGTGTCTTCTCCAATCGTGCACCACCTTTTTATCGGCCGTGAAGCGGAACTTGACTCGCTCAGCAAGCTTTTTGATGACACCCGCGAGGGCCGCGTCGGGTTTGCTCTGATAGACGGACCCGCCGGCATCGGCAAGACGATGCTGATCGACTACTTCATTGCTCAGCGTCCGGCCGCCACCGTGCTGTTTGCAAGCGGTGAGCAGGGAGAGGCAGCGGTGCCGTACGCAGTGGTTGACCAACTTCTGCGACAGGCCGGCAGCCATGTCTCTATCGCTGATGAACGCTGGCATCAGCGTCAGGACCAAGCGACACTCGATCCCGTCAGTGCTGGTACACGTCTGCTGGATCTGCTCGGGGCCAGCCAGGAAGGGGCGCCGCTGCTGATCGTCATTGACGATGCTCAATGGGTTGACGTTTACTCCCTGCGTGCGCTGGTGTTTGCGCTACGTCGACTGGTGGCCGATCGCGTGATGGCCATCGTGGCGGTGCGCACCGACGACCTACCCAACCTTCCTGACGGACTGCGCAGGCTGGCGTCAAGGGATAACGGCGCGAGTATCACCATGCAGCCTTTCAGCCACTCTGAGCTGGTGCAGCTGGCATCCCTGGTGGGGGTTTCTGATTTTCCGGCTCGCGCGGCACTGCGGCTGCGTGAGCACACTGACGGCAACCCGCTTCACGCCAGCGCCCTTCTGAGAGAACTGCCGCAGTCCGTCTGGCAAGGCCCGCTGTCAAGCCTGCCGCCGCCGCGAAGCTATGAGGCGATGGTTCTGGGACGGCTTAACGCATGTTCTGCCCAGACACGGGCGCTGGTGGAAGCGGTGGCCGTGCTTGGCCGTCGCTCGCGTCTTGGCGTGGTGGCGAGGGTCGGCGGCGTGACCGAGCCGCTTGCGGCGTTGGACGCCGCGATCAGTCAGGACCTTCTGGTTATGCATGACGATCTGGACGCGTCTGGGGGCTTTGAGGTCAGCTTCCGGCATCCGCTTACTCAGGCGGCGGTTTACAGTCAGATCGCTCCTGGGCGTCGTGCAAGTCTGAACCTGTTGGCTGCGGAGTGCGTCGACGACGACTTGGCGCGGCTGCGTCACCGGGCTGCGGCGATGGCGTCGGCAGATGATTCGCTGGCGGCCGAGCTCGACGAGTTTGCGGCACACGAGACCGCTCGCGGCGCGTGGTCTCGAGCTGCGGCAAGCCTGGTGCAGGCCAGTCGGCTGAGCACCACCGAGGAATTAGCCAAGCAGCGTCTGCTACGCGCGGTCGACTCGATGCTCTACCACGGTGACATCGCTGCGGCCTCCAGCTATGAGGAGGTCGTCACGAGCATGCCGGTCAGTCCGCTGCGTGACTGTGTGCTCGGTTTCATGGCGCTTTCCACGCATCGACCAGTTGCCGCCGAGCGTCTGTTGCAGCGTGCCTGGCAGCACTGTGACCCAAGGTCTGACCCGGTGCTCTGCGGGACGATAGCGCGGCGCAACGCCCTGCACTTTCTGTACCGACTCCGGGGAGCTGAAGCCATCCAATGGAGTCGGCGCGCGCTTGCGTTTGCCGGCGAGCATGTGGAGTCCCGGGTGCTGGCGGAGATGCTGCCGCTTGGTGTGGGAGCTGCCTATGCTGGGGATCTGCCAGATGGTCTTGCGCAGATAGCTTTGGTGGATCCGCCAACGGGTGGCGAGCCGAGCCATGAGCGTGTGAGGCTGTTGCGCGCCAGGGGGTGGCTACGGCTCATCAATGACGAGCTGCAGGGTGCCAAAGCGGATCTTGGCACGGAGGCTCGCGATGCCCTAAAGCTTGGCTCCCTGGGCACGGCTGCGTTTGCGCTTGGCATGCTCGCGCGCGTGGAATATCAGCTGGGGGAGTGGGATGAGGCGTTGCTGCATGCCGGCCGTGCGACCGTGATGCTGTCCGAGCTTGGGCACTTCTTCATTTCGATCGCGATTGCACACGGTGTAGCTGTGATGGCCGCACGCGGGGATTGGGAGGCCGCTGAGGAGCAGCTCGCGCTGTTGCCCGCTGGCGGGGAGGATTATGAACAGTCGATTGTCGCCGGTGGCATCGCCAGAGCTCAGCTGGCAAGCGCGCGGGGTGACTTCGAGCGCATCCTGGTCGTGTTGCGACCGGTCGCGGAGCTGCGCTTTAGTGATGGGGTCGATGAGCCTGGATGCTGGCCCTGGCAGCATCTTTGGGCCGAGGCCCTGGTGATGACCGGGCAGCTGGAGCGGGCCGCGGCGTTCCTGGCTCCTCATGAGGAGCTTGCACAGCGGCGTGGGAGGATGTCATCCATATCGAAGCTGGCTCGCGTGCGCGGCAAGCTGTTGGCCGCGCTGGGTGAACACGATGCCGCGGATCAAAGCTTCCAGCTGGCGCTTGATGCCGCCGAACGTACGCAGATCAAGCTTGACATTGCGTCGATACAGCTTGCCTGGGGTCAGGCGTTGCGGCGGCGGGGGCAACGGCGAGCCGCCGCGGAGCGGCTGCAACGTGCAAAGGACGGCTTCACTGAACTGGGCGCGCGGCCTTTTGAGGAGATCTGTGACGTTGAGCTGGGCGGCTGCGGTTTGGCGCCGGCGCGTCGCACAACGCCCGACCCGGCGCGCCTGACCCCGCAGGAACTGGCCGTTGCGCGGCTCGTTGCCAAGGGCCTGTCAAACCGGGAGGTTGCGGCCGAGCTGGTGCTCAGTGTGCGTACGATCGAGTTTCATCTGACGCACATATACGCCAAACTCGAGGTCGGCTCCCGTGCGCAGTTGGTGGCGTTGGCTGGTGGCACGCCCGGCCTTGGCGGGCGTGACTCAGGGGTCAGAACCTGGGGGTTACACGGGCGCGAAACCCGTTCTGAATCACCATAGTCTCATGCACTGTTTTGCTGGAAGGCTTGGAGAGTTCATTGCGACGTGATGATGGCTTTGTTTCGGCGGCTTGGTGCTCGCTGGAGATGGTGATGAGGAGGAAGTCTGGCGGTTCGCTTCCGGGCGGGCGATGTCTGGCGGGATCGCGCGCGCATCGCCGAACTCCGCAAGGCGTGTTTTGGGCAGCATCGCCGGAAACGGTCGCGCGCGCGTTCAGGCCGGGCGGGGCGTGTGTCCTCAACGCAGCTAGGAGCACCGTGAACCCGGACTTGTCAACACCTCTCAGAAACGTCAGCAACGCCAGCGGCTGGAAGAGGGGCTTCCGTTCATACGCCACGCGTTCTGTGGAGAGCCATGCCTGAGCCGATTTTGAGCGTGATTGACATCACGAAAAACTACGGCGGGTTGCACGCGCTCAAGGGCGTGTCGCTGGATGTTTATAAGGGCGAGGTGCTGGGCCTGGTCGGTGATAACGGCGCCGGCAAGTCCACCTTGCTGAAGATCATCGCCGGCGTGCAGCAGCCCACTTCCGGGACACTGGTGCTGGACGGTGAGGAGCGTCATTTCGCGCGCCCGATCGACGCCGTGGAGGCCGGGATCAGCACCGTCTACCAAGACCTCGCGCTGGCCATGCAGCGTGACGTTGTTGCCAACTTCTTCATGGGCCGCGAGCTGGTTTTGAAGAACCCACTTGGGCGCTGGTTCGGCTGGCTGGACCAGCCCGCCATGGCGCGGCAGACCAAGGAGCAGCTCTCCGTGCTG
The DNA here is from genome assembly GCA_049976865.1 of Solirubrobacteraceae bacterium. Taxonomy (GTDB): domain Bacteria; phylum Actinomycetota; class Thermoleophilia; order Solirubrobacterales; family Solirubrobacteraceae; genus Palsa-465. The sequence continues at coordinate 12,249 of JBMFHK010000047.1, forward strand.
CACACCCGCATTCCGAACGTGAAGGCTGAGTGCCGGAGCCTGTCCGGTGGCCAGCGCCAAGCGCTCGCGATAGCGCGTGCCGCCAGCTGGACCCGGCACGTGTTGTTGCTTGATGAGCCGACCAGCGCGCTGGGCGTGGAGCAGCAGCAGGAAGTGCTTGCGCTGATCCGCAGGATTCGGGACCGCGGCATGTCGATTCTGCTGGTCAGCCATCAGATGGCGCACGTGATGGATATCTGTGACCGCGTCGTGGTGCTCCGTCAAGGGTTGGTGGCAACGACGCTTGTGGGCGACCGGATCACCGAGGACAACCTGTTTGGGTACATCACCGGAGTGCGCACCGAAAGCGCCGTGGCCGGCGGACTGGAAAGGGCGGTGCAGTGATGAGCACGGAGCTGCGAGTTGAGCCCGGGGATCCAGCCAAGCTCACCTCATCTCCAGATGAGCCCTCCAGCGTGGTGACCGTCTCCAGCCGTTTGCGACGGTGGCTGCGAGGCAACTGGATCTTCGGCGTTCTGGTGCTGATAGTGGTGCTGTTTTCGGTGGCATCACCGTATTTTCTGACACAGTCAAACTGGCTGAACACGTCGCTGTCGGCTACTGAGATCCTGCTGCTGGCCGTGGGTGAGACGTTTGTGATCATCACCGGTGGCATTGATTTGTCGGTCGGCGCCAACCTTGGACTGTCAGGGATGGTCGGCGGCTGGCTGATGCAGTACTTCTTCTCCAAACATGGTCTACCGAGCGGGTCGCCTGTGCTTGCGACAAGTCTCGGGTTCGCTGCCGCGATACTCGCGGGTACCATTGTTGGCGCGGCAAACGGCCTGCTGGTGGCTGGCTTTGAGATCCCACCCTTCGTGGTTACGCTCGGAACGCTGGGCGTCTGCACCGGGCTTGGTGATCTGATCGCCAATGGCCAGGAGATCTCGGTTATTCCCGCCGCCGTGGGAAACATCGGCAACTACAACCTGCTTGGCTGGTTTCCGATCCCGGTCGTGGTGGCGGCGTTGATCACGCTGATCTTGGCGGTCGTGCTGGCCAGAACAAAGTTCGGTGCAAACACCTATGCGATCGGTGACAGCCGCGAAGCGGCCGTGCGCGCCGGGATCGCCGATCGTCGGCACCTGCTCTGGGTTTACACCCTGACCGGGTTGCTGGCCGGCGTGGCCAGCATCGCCGTGATGTCCAGACTCAGCGCCGCGGCGCCGACCTCCGGATCTGACGACAACCTGAACGCCATAGCCGCCGTCGTGATCGGCGGCGCCAGCCTGTTTGGTGGACGTGGCACGATCTTCGGTTCCGTGGTTGGCACGAGCATCATCGCCGTGCTGCTGACCGGGCTGATCATCGTCAACGTACCGTCGTTCTGGCAGCTCGTAGCTGTCGGATTGGTCTTGATCGCCGCTGTGTACGTCGATCAGATCGGGCAGGGCCAGAGGCCCAGCCTGAAGCGCCTGCTCAGATGACCGGCAGATCGGTCATCTGAGCACAGGTACAAGCAAAAACAAGCGAGGAGGATAGATGGATATACGAATAACGCGCGGACGTGTCGGCGCGATGCTCGCTGGCGGAGGTGCGGTCTTTGCCATCGCGGCGGTGGGTTTCTCCGGAATGGCAACAACGGCGTCCGCCAAGCGTGCGACGCAGGCGTCGAAATACTCGGTCGCGTTCGTTCCGGGCGCCACTGGCGTTGGCTTCTACAACACCATGGCCGACGGCATCAAGGCCGAAGCCAGGAAGCTTGGTATGGGCTACTCAACCGAGGGCTCGCCAGACTTCACGCCGTCGGCACAGACGCCCGTGGTGGACGCGGTTTGCACACGTCATCCGTCAATCCTGCTGGTGGCGCCAACCGACCCGGTGGCGATGCGGCCGGCGATCGCCAAATGCATGTCAGAGGGCATCAAGGTTGTGACCGTTGACACCGGGCTGACCAACACCAAGGGGCTGGTCAGCGCAATCACCTCTGACAACATTCAGGGTGGCGAGGCTGGCGGCAAGCTGATCGCCAAGCTGTTGCACGGCAAGGGGCAGGTCGCATTGATGAGCCTCAGCGCGACGGCGACCACGCAGGTTGAACGGCTGGACGGGGCCCGCAAGGCACTGAAGGCCTATCCGGGCATCAAGATCGTTGCCACCGAGTACACGCAGCAGGCGACAAGCTCGTCGGTCAGCACCGCGGAAGCCCTGCTCAGCGCGCACCCGGGCATCAAGGCGTTCTTTGGTGCTGCTGAGCCAAACGCTGAAGGCACCGCCCAGGCGCTGCACGGCAAAAAGGGCATCTACGTTGTCGGATATGACGGAGACCCGCCTGAGGTCCAGCTGGTTAAGGAGGGTAAGCTCGCCGCTACGATTCTGCAGCAGCCGGCGTTGGAAGGCCAGCTGGGCGTTGAGTATGGGCATGACGCCCTGACCGGCAAGACCAAGCAGATCAAGAAGAGCGTGAAGCTCTCCAACGTGCTGTTGACAACGGCCGTGGCCAAGTCAGGCAAGGACAAGAAGTATTACTACGCTGCCGGCTAGCGAACCGAACGTTCAGTTGATCTGAACGGCGGTTTCGTGCGGGGACGACCGGTCCCCGCACGGGGCCGGCGGTTTGCTGTTGCATAGGGATTTCACCATGCTCAGCTTTGAAAACTCAAACTTCTCGACCGACGGGCCTGGCGGGACGGTTTCATATTTGGTCGGTCTTGTTGGCGCTGGGATCCAGCACTCACTGTCACCGCGTATGCACGAGCTGGCAGCAGACGGGCTCGGATTGCGCTACATCTACAAGACACTTGACATCCTGAAGCTGGGGATCACTCCCGAGGCGGCCAGCGACCTTGTCAGACACGCCCCTGACTACGGGTTTGCGGGGCTTAACATCACCTACCCGGTGAAACAGAGTGTGATGTCCGTTCTCACCGGTCTGGATGAGCATGCTGAACGCATCGGCGCTGTGAACACGATCCGGATTGTCGACGGCAAGCTGCTTGGTTACAACACCGATTGGAGCGGCTTTCGCGCTGCATGTTTGCGGGAGCTTAAAGGCGTGTCGTTAGACACGGTTGTGCAGGTCGGCGCCGGCGGCGCAGGGTCGGCGGTCGCTTACGCGCTGGCGAGCCTGGGTGTCAAGCGCCTGCTGCTCAGCGACCTTGAGCCTGGGCGGGCTGCGCAGCTCGCCGTTGAGACGGCCCGGCACTTCCCGGAGACGGAGGTGACCGCGGCTGAGGTGAGCGAGGTTCCCGCGCTGCTGCCCGGGGCCGACGGACTGGTGAACGCCACACCCGTGGGCATGGAAGGCCACGATGGCATCCCGTGTGACATAGCGTCCCTGGAACCGCGCCACTGGGTGGCTGATGTTATTTACAGGCCGCTTCGAACCGAACTGATTGAACAGGCTGCGCGGCTTGGCTGCCGAGTGATGGGGGGCAGCGCCATGGTGGTCGGACAGGCTGTTGACGCCTTCAGGTTGTTCACCGGTCTGAGCGTCGAGCCGGAGCAGATGTACCGTTACTTTGACCAGTTGGTGGCAGAAGAGGAAGCTGCGCGTAGCATCGGGCGGACACCTGCGCAGGCACCTCTCTCGTAGATTCGTTGCGATTTGCGCGTGCGAGGGGGCGCGTAATCGTGCGCGCAGCGGCCGCCGGTAACGATGCCGCACTTTCCGCGTGAGAGGGGCTCGTAGCCGGGCTGGCGTGGCTGAGCCGTGCATAATCTTGGTGATGCGTTGGCGACCAAACCGTTTGAGTGGTGGTGCTGCCGTGGCGGGCGTCGTGGGCTTGTGGCTGATTGCGGCCACGCCGGTACTGGCTCGCTCTTACCCTGTCGCGCCGTCACGGTTTGAGCCGGAGTCGTGTGTGCTGTTCACCCCGACGATGGGCAACCGTCACCTACGCGTGTTCATTGACGCCGGTCACGGTGGCATCGATCCCGGCGGCAGCGGGAGAACCAGCAGTGGGCGGCCGGTTGATGAGGCTCCGCTGAACCTCCTTGTCGCCAAAGACACAGCGATGCTGCTGCGTCACCGCGGCTTCAGCGTCGTATTGTCGCGGACCGGGTCAAACCCGGTTGCGCGCCCGCAGGCTGGCGACTTCTCAAACGGTGCCTACACGGTGCTGGGAGAGCGCCGCGAGCTTGTTGCCCGCAACCTCTGCGCAGACCTCTCGCATGCGGACATTGTGCTCGGGGTCGACGAGGATGCGTCCGCAAGCTCGGGCGCGGCCGGCAGCGTCACGCTCTATGACGCCCAGCGCCCGTACCATGCGGCGAGTCGTCGCCTGGCTGAACTTGTGCAGCGCGACGTGCTTGCAAGCCTGCGCGTTGAGGGCGCGGCAGTGCCCGATCTTGGCGTTCACAACGACGTGGGGTACGGTGACCTCGCCTCAGCGGGTGCCCAGGCATACGGTCATCTGACGCTGCTTGGGCCACCAAAGCGTGGGTATCTGAGCACACCGACCCTGGTGCCCGCGGCGCTGATCGAGCCGCTGTTTCTCACCAATCCGGCGGAGGCGTCACTGGCCGACTCGGCCGCCGGGCAAGCGGCCATCGCACGCGGCCTGGCAGACGCCGCTGAGCAGTTCTTCAGCCACTGAAGCTCTCATGGACGGACCCCGTTTGTCGGTCCACCACGAGTGACTCGGGTTTCGCACTTTTGCGGCGCGGGGCGGCTTAGCGCGTAGCTAGCGGGGG
>JBMFHK010000048.1:0-16856 GCA_049976865.1 Solirubrobacteraceae bacterium
GATCGTGGTAGGGCCAGTGCGGAGAGGGCGCGGACGCCGGATCCGCGTGGAGCGCCGGGTACTGCCAGTCACACCGGATCCGCAGCGCCGTGCCGAGGTGTTTGAGCGCGAGCTTTGGCGCATCGCGGTTGAGAGCCTCGACTACGGCGAGCAGGAGATCTGGGCGATGCTAGCCGGAGCACGCGCCGTACCCACCGGCTGGCGGCGTGCCAAAGCGATGCTGCACTTCGACCGCAGCGGCGAGCTTCGACGGCTGTTCTTGGTGACTGCACTGCAGCGCAACCGCAACCACCAGGTGCGGATGCGAGCGTTGCAAGAGGTCGCCACCGGGCGTGACCCGGATGCGTTTGACAGTGCCGTGGAGATCATCGGCTCTTGGAGCCGCGACGAACGTCGTGAGGGCGTCAAACTGCTGCTGCTGGCGCTGGCGGAGCGTCGCATCGGCCGCCGCGATCAGGCCAACAACTGGATCTGGAGACTGGCTGAATACTCGCGCGAGGTGCATGAGGAATACGCCGTGCAGCGCTGGCCTGAGACCAAGCGGTTGCTGGGGCTCCTGGTCAATTCAAGCGGCGCGGCCCACGCACGTAACGCCAGAAGGCTGGTACACGCCACACGCAAGGAGGATCGTCGGCTGTCAGCGGCCCTGCTGGCGGCAGCGCTCGCGCATACACCAGAGGCCGCTGAGGCGATTAACGGCGCTCGCGCCCGGATGGCTCGCAAGCCGGCGGCGCTGGCTCGCGAGCTGCTTCGCAACTTCCCCAAAGGTCGTCGCAGCAAGAGCCGACGCAAGCCACGCCAAACTGGAGACGAGGTTGGCGTTGTGGCTGCAGTCGTCGCTACCGGTGCGGAGGAGGCCAGTCTGGAGCGCGACCTTGAACTCGCCGACGTGGACGGCACCGTGTCAGTGCTGAGCCCCGCAAAACCGGGTGTCGAGGCCGACGCCGATCATGAATTCGATGACGACGACGACACCGACGCGAGCGACGACTACAACGACGACTACGACGACGACACCGACACTGACGACGACGACGCCGACAGCGACGCCGACGATGCCGACGACGCCGACAGCGACGCCGACGATGCCGACGATGCCGACGATGCCGACGAGAGCGACGACGACGGGCACCACAACCAACCCAAAGACGCCTTCAACAGCCCAAGCGGCGCGCTACGGGAGCTAGACGAGGACGCCGCCAGGCTGGACCGTGACGCGGCCTGAGAACCGATGAGCCTGCCGCCTGCGCGTGACACCAGTGCCCCAAGCTGTGAATAGGCATTTGCCGTTTGACCCGATCGCTGAGGCGTCGCGCCAGTGGACAGAGCACTGGGGTAGCCAGGCCACACTGAGCATGGCTGCAGTGACGTCGGTCATGCGAGCCCAGCAGATCCTGATGGCGAGGCTCAACGAGATCCTGGCGCCGCTGGATCTCACCTTTCCGCGCTACGAAGCGCTGATGCTGCTCTATTACAGCCGCCGCGGCGAGCTGCCGCTCGGCAAGCTCTCTGATCGCCTGCAAGTGCACCGCGCAAGCGTCACCAACGTCATCGACCGGCTGGTTGAGACCGGACATGTGGAACGCGTCCCGCACGTCCACGACCGGCGCGCGGTGCTGGCCCGCATCACAAACAAGGGACGCCAAAGCGCCCTGCAGGGCACCGACCTTCTCAACGAGGCTCGCTTTGGGACGGCGCCGCTCTCTGATGAACACTGCGAGCAGCTCTTCATGCTGCTCGAGCCCTTGAGGGCCGCGGGCGGGGATTTTGACCGCCCGCCCGGATCTCAACGCCTTGACTCAAACCAGCCAGCCGATGCGTGAGTGAGCGCACGGCAGGCCGGTCACGTTCAGACCCCCCGCCACACCGGCGCACGCTTCTGCGCGAAGGCGGCCGCCCCTTCGCGGGCGTCTTCTGAGGCAAAGATCGGCTCCCAGATGGCCCGCTGCCGTTCAAACGCCTCGGCAAACGGCCAGTCCATCGACTCTCGCAGGATCTGCTTGCTGCCACGGACCGCCAGCGGACCGTTGCTTGCGATCCCTGCCGCGAGCGCAAGCGCAGTGGCAAGCGTCTCACCTGGCGCGACCAAGCGGTTCACCATGCCCAGCTCATAGGCCCGTTCGGCCAGGATCGGCTCGCCGGTGAAAGCCAGCTCGTTGGCGATGGCGCGCGGCAGCACCCGGGGCAGACGCAGCAGGCCACCCCCAGCCGCTACCAGCGACCGCTTGACCTCCGGTATCCCGAGCTTGACCCCTTGGGCGGCAACAATCAGGTCACAGCTCAGCGCGATCTCAAGACCACCCGCCAGGGCAAATCCCTCAACCGCCGCAATCAGCGGCTTGTCCGGCGAACGCTCGGTGATCCCGGCAAAACCGCGGCCGTCAGACCAAGGCAGCTCGCCCTCAGCAAAGGCTTTCAAGTCCATGCCGGCGCAGAAGTAACCGCCCGCACCGGTCACGATGCCCACCACCAGCGCGGGATCTTCCTCAAGTTCCCGCATGGCGGCGGCGATACCGTCGGCCACCGCAGCGTTGACCGCGTTGCGCATCTGGGGACGGTTGATGGTCACCACCATCACCCCGTCTCTGCGTTCGGTCAGCACCGCCGCTTCATCTGTCATCGCTTTCCTCCACGGCCAGCGAGGTGGCGGGCAATCACGATCCGCTGAACCTCGTTTGCGCCTTCATAGATCTGGGTGATTTTTGCGTCGCGCATCATTCGCTCCACGGGATAGTCATTGACATACCCGTATCCGCCGAGCGCTTGCACCGCTTCAACGGTGACCTTCATGGCGTTGTCAGACGCGCAGACCTTGGCCATTGACGTGTACATGCCAAGATCCGGCGGCGGCGGGTCAAGGTCAGCGAGACTGCAGGCCCGGTAGAGCAGCTCCCGCGCGGCAGAGGTGCCGATCTGCATGTCCGCAAGCTTGAACTGCATGCCCTCATGGTCGATCAATGGCTTACCGAACACGAGCCGCTGCTTCACGTAACCAAGCGCATAGTTAATGGCGCCCTGCGCAATGCCAACCGCCTGAGCGGCGGTGCCGAGCCGTGTGCGCTCGAGCGTGCCCAGAGCGACCCGCATCCCACGGCCAACCTCGCCGACCACGTTCTCTTGCGGTACACGGACATCCTGCAGCACAGGCGAGCCCGTAGGCGAGCCTTTGATGCCCAGCTTGTGCTCGTACCCGCCGATTGAGAAGCCCGGCCGATCAGCCTCGACGACAAAGGCTGTCATGCGGCGCGCCTCACGGTCGGTGAGAGCAACGACCACGTAGAAGTCCGCGACGCCCGCGTTGCTGATCCAGTGCTTGGTCCCGTTGATCACCCACTCGTCGCCGTCCTTGACGGCCGTGGTCCGGATCGCCCCAGGGTCAGAGCCGGCCTCCGCCTCTGAGAGTGCAAACGCGGCAATCCACTCACCGCTTGCACACTTTGGCAAAAACCGGGCCTTCAGCTGATCTGAACCATACAGCGAGATCGGCAGTGTGCCGATCTCCTGCAACATCAGGATCAGAGCGCTGGAAGCATCCACCTTGGCAATCTCCTCCACGGCGATCTGCAACATCAGTGTGCCGGTGCCGGTGCCTCCGTACTGTTCCGCAAACGGCAGTCCGAAGATGTCGTTTTCAGCCAGCAGCTGGCGAATGTCCTGCGGGTATTGGGCGTTTCGATCTACATCTGCGGCACGCGGGGCTATCCGCTCCTGAGCTATCTGGCGAATGGTGGCGCGCAGATCCTCAAACTCTTGGGGTATCAGGTAGCCACCGCGCGCCGCGGCAGTCATGCCGGCGTACCGTAGTCATAGAAGCCGCGACCGCTCTTACGTCCGTGGTGTCCCGCGACGACCATCCGCTTCAGCAGCGCGGGCGCCGCATACTCCGGCTGTTTGAACTCCTCATACAGGGAGTCACAGATAGCCTCAAGCACGTCCAAGCCTATGAAGTCGCATAGTGTCAGCGGCCCCATCGGGTGGCCGCAGCCGAGACGCATGCCGTTGTCAATGTCCTGCGCACTGGCAAACCCGGCTTCATACATCCGTACCGCCGCCATCAGATAGGGGGTCAGCAACATGTTCACGATAAAGCCCGCACGATCCTTGGCCCTGATCGACTCCTTGCCGAGCTGACGGCCAAAGGCCTCCGCGGCAGCAACCGTCGCAGGACTGCTGTCCAGCCCGGCCACCACTTCAACCAGCTTCATGACAGGTACCGGCGAGAAGAAGTGCAGCCCAACCACGCGGTCGGGGTGCTTGGTACGTGCGGCCAGCTCGGCGATCGGGATCGACGAAGTGTTGGAGGCCAGAAAGACCGCGTCAGGCAGCAGAGCGTCAAGCCGCTCAAAGATCTCACCCTTGACATCCAGATCCTCAAACACCGCCTCAACAACCGCGTCAACACCGGCCAGCTCATCCAGTGAGGTGGTGTAAGTGATTCGGCCAACCAGTGCATCAGCCGCATCGCGGGTGAGCTTCTCGCGCGACACTGCTCTCTCCACGGATTGCGCCAAACGGCCCTTGGACCGCTCCAGCGGCCCATCTTCAGGCTCATAGACCGTGACCACAACACCGGCGGACGCCGCCGACTCCGCAATCCCGGACCCCATGAAACCAGCCCCGACCACCCCGATGCGCTCAATTGCCATAGAACCGCTCCTGAAAGCCGCCGAAAGTCACTTCGACCTCCGATAGTTGGAATGCCGCGTATTATACGGTTTAGAGCCTGAGGGAGGCTCCAAAAAGCAGATGAGCACTGGGTCCGAAACACTGAAAACCGGGCAGCTCCCGGATGTTGCTCACACACCGCTTCGTTTTGTGACCGCGGCGTCACTGTTTGACGGTCATGATGCCGCGATCAACGTGATGAGGCGCCTGATCCAGGATCATGGCGCCGAGGTCATCCATCTTGGTCACAACCGCAGCGTCGAGGAGGTTGTGCGGGCCGCGGTCCAGGAGGACGCCGACGCTATCGCGCTGAGCTCCTACCAGGGCGGCCACATGGAGTATTTCAAGTACATGATCGACCGGTTGGCCGAGCTCCATGCCTCACACATCCGCGTCTTTGGCGGCGGCGGCGGCACGATAACTCCGGCGGAGATCTCACAGCTACAGGACTACGGGGTGGAAAGGCTCTACCACCCCAACGACGGGATGGCGCTGGGCCTGAGCGGCATGATCGACGATGTGGTTGCGCGTACGGCGGCCGCACGCGCAAGAGCCGCCACTACTGGCGGACACCCCGAGCCACCCTACCCAGCCGGGCCGCGCACCGACCTCGAGGTCGCAGAGACACTGTCTGCGATCGAGGACGGCATGATGGCAAGCGATGCGCTCCAGCAGCTGACAGCCGAGGCAGCCAGCACCCAACGGCGCGTCCCGGTGGTGGGTATCACCGGGACCGGCGGCGCCGGCAAAAGCACCGTCACCGACGAGCTGCTCAGCCGCTTGGTCGCGCATTTCCCGCGGCTGCGAATCGCGGTACTGGCGGTTGACCCGACACGTCGGCGCACCGGTGGTGCACTGCTCGGAGACCGGATCCGGATGAACAGTCTCCGCAGCCCGCAGATCTACATGCGCTCCGTCGCCACCCGGCGCAGCAACCGTTCAACCAGCGCGATGCTGGCGGACACGCTCGCCTTCCTGAGCAGCGGGGCCGACTTTGACCTGGTGGTCGTGGAGACCGCCGGGATAGGCCAAAGCGACTCTGAGATCGTCGACCTGGTCGATGTGCCCGTCTATGTGATGACCAGCGAGTTTGGCGCCGCCACCCAACTGGAGAAAATCGACATGTTGGATCTTGCCGAGCTTGTCGTGATCAACAAGTTCGACAAGCGCGGGGCGCAAGACGCACTGCGCGACGTGCGCAAGCAGTGGCGGCGAAATCACCTCGAGTTCGAGCTCGCCGACCGGCAGATCCCGGTCTACCCGACGGTCGCCAGCCGCTTCGACGACCCGGGTCTCATGACGCTGTTCGTCGCTGTGTGCGAGCGGATCGCGGCGCACGCGCCCGCTGGCGCGAGCGCCGAGGACTGGGATCCCCGGGTCAGCCCACCAGCGCCCGAGCGGCCCGGAGGCGGCTTGCTGCATGACAGCCGCGTCCGCTATCTGGCTGAGATCGCCGAGCAGGGCCGTGCGATCAACACAGGCATCGAGCAGCACGCCCAGCTGGCCGCCCAGGCTGAGCACTACCTGCAGGCCGCGGATGTGCTTGACGATGTCCCGGCCGGCGCAGAGCTGCGCCGCCGCGCCGAGGAGGCGCTTGAGGCGATCGGGCCCGAGGCCCGATCGCTGCTCCAAGGCTGGGATGAGCAGATCTCAGCGGTGACCGCCGAGGGCTACAGCTACCTGGTGAGGGGACGCGAACTCAGCGGTCAGAACTACCGGCGCACACTCAGCGGCACCATGGTCCCGAAGATCGCACCGCCACGTCTGGACGGTTGGGGTGACCGTCTGCGGTTTTTGATGAAAGAGCAGCTACCGGGCTTCTACCCGTACACGGCGGGAGTGTTCCCGTACCGGCGGGAGGGTGAGGATCCGACCCGCATGTTCGCGGGAGAGGGCACTCCGGAGCGAACCAACCGCCGCTTTCACTACCTGAGCCACCACCAACCGGCCGCCCGTCTGTCAACGGCATTTGATTCAGTCACGCTCTACGGCGAAGACCCGCACGAACGGCCGGATATCTATGGCAAGGTCGGCAACGCCGGCGTGTCGGTCGCGACCCTGGATGACGCCAAAAAGCTCTACTCGGGCTTTGACCTGTGCGCGCCTACAACATCGGTGTCAATGACGATCAACGGCCCGGCGCCGATCGTTTTGGCGATGTTCATCAACGCCGCGATTGACCAGCAGGTTGAGCGGCACCTGCAGCAGACCGGCAGGATGGAGGAAGCCCGCCAACGGATCAATGCCTACTTTGCCGGCCACCCACGTCCGGCCTACGCTGGGGAGCTGCCCGAAGGCCACACCGGCCTGGGCCTGGGCTTGCTCGGTGTCAGCGGTGACATGGTCGTTGAGCGCGAAGTCTACGAGCGCATCAAAGCCGAGACCCTGCGCACGGTGCGCGGCACCGTGCAAGCGGACATCCTCAAGGAGGACCAGGCCCAGAACACCTGTATCTTCTCAACACCGTTCGCGATGCGCATGATGGGCGACGTCCAGCAGTACTTCATCGACCACCAGGTGCGCAACTTCTACAGCGTGTCAATCAGCGGTTACCACATCGCCGAGGCGGGCGCCAATCCCATCACGCAGCTGGCGTTCACGCTCGCCAACGGTTTTACGATCGTCGAGTACTACCTGGCACGGGGCATGGACATCGATGACTTTGCGCCCAACCTGAGCTTCTTCTTCTCAAACGGCATGGACCCGGAGTACGCGGTGATAGGCCGGGTGGCCAGGCGAATCTGGGCGCGGGCGATGCGCGAACGCTACGGCGCCTCGGCCCGCAGCCAGATGCTGAAGTACCACATCCAGACCTCCGGACGTTCGTTACACGCGCAGGAGATCAGCTTCAACGACATCCGCACCACTCTGCAGGCGCTCTACGCGATCTTTGACAACTGCAACAGCCTGCACACCAACGCATATGACGAGGCGGTCACCACCCCGACTGAGCAGTCGGTGCGCCGTGCGCTCGCCATCCAGCTGATCATCAACCGCGAGCTGGGGCTCAACTACACAGAGAACCCATGGCAGGGTTCGTTCATCGTGACCGAGCTGACAGACCTGGTCGAGGAGGCGGTCTACGTCGAGTTTGAGCGTCTCTCGCAGCGTGGTGGTGTGCTCGGCGCGATGGACACCATGTACCAGCGCTCCAAGATCCAAGAGGAGAGCCTGCTGTATGAACGGCTCAAGGACAGCGGCGAACTGCCGGTGATCGGCGTCAACACGTTCCTTGCCCAGGAAGGGCACGGCGAGCAGCTGGAAACCCTTGAACTGATGCGTTCAACCGATGCTGAGAAGCGTCAGCAGATCACCAACACCCGCGTCTTTCAGCAGCGCGGCGCCGCCGCCCGGGACGCCTCGCTTGCCCACCTCCAACAGGTCGCCCGCACCGGCGCCAATACCTTCCAGGCGCTGCTTGAGGCGGTCAAGCACGCGTCGCTGGGCCAGATCACCGCGGCCCTGTATGAGGTGGGCGGCGAGTACCGCCGAAACATGTAGCCGAGCTGCGGCCGGTCTCCACACAAACCTAAGAAAACCGCGGTTTTGTGCGTAGACAGATGATCGAACCGCACACGGACCGGCTAACGATAATCGGCGCCTGCCCCGATACCTTGAACGACGATATATCAGGCGGAAAGGATTCCGCAGTGGCCACAGTCGACGGCACAGAGTGCTACCCCCGCTGAAGGGGCCAGCACATATGGCGCTCGGCGTCAGATGAGATGGACCTCACCGGCGTCGAGCGCAACCATCCCACCCTGCGCCTGCCGGATGAGCAGCCTGCCGGCCTGATCGAGTCCCGCCGCCACGCCGCTGCCGGACTGGTCGGCGTGCGCCGCAAGGTCGCCACCTCCAAGCTGCCAGCGCACCGGGCGCCCTCGCAGCGTGTCTCGGGCGCTGAGCGCCTCCAGCAGCTCTGCGTCCGGGGCGGCCAGCCAGCGCGCAAGCCGCTCGTTCAGCCGGGCCAGCAGCGGCTCCCGCTGCCCTGCACTCAGTCCGAGCGTCCCGGCCCGGTCGCGCAGCTCGGCGGGCAGCTCGCTCACCTCCACAGCCACATTGATCCCGATCCCCAGGACCGCCCAGCCCTCCTGGGGACGCCCCTGCACCAGGATTCCAGCCACCTTGAGGCCACCGAGCAGCACATCATTTGGCCACTTGACCATCGCCTCCGGCCCGCACAGCTCCGCCACTGCCACGCCAGCCGCCAGCGACAGCAGCCGTCGCGGTTCACGGACCACCCACGAACCGATCAGCGCGTTGCCCGGCGGGGCGATCCAGGCGCGTCCCTGACGCCCCCGCCCCGCGAACTGGGCGTCGGCGCTGACCAGGGCGCCGTGTCGCGCACCGGCAGCGGCAAGCTCGCGCGCCAGCCTGTTGGTTGAGTCCACCTCGCGCAGGTGTCTGCGCGGTGTTCCAAACACGCCGGTGAGAGCCACGGTTGGTGGCCCTCTCACGGTTCCTGTCGAGGCTTGGCACGCTCTAGGTGCGCGGCGAGGATGGCGTCAACGACGCCGCCGACATCATGGCTGGCCGCTTCCAGATCTGGTTCAAAGCCATGCTCACGCAGCGCCGCACTGGTCGCAGGACCGATGCTCACCATGCGTGGACGCGCCTGGCCCAGCGCCGCCCAGACCTCGGCGCCGCCCACGGCGTCCAGCAGGTTGTGCACGGTGGATCCCGACGTGAACGTCACGTAGTCGGCGTTCAGAACGGCAGCCACCTGACCCGCACCCAGCCGGTCCGCAACCGTCTGGTAGACAGCCAGCACGTCAACCTCGGCATGCCGGGCACGCAGCGCCTCCGGGATGACGTCACGTGCCTGCCTGGCACGAACCACCAGCGCGCGACGCACCGGCAGATCTTTCAGCGCGGCGGCCAGCGCTTCACCAAGCGCTTCGGCGGGCACGAGGTCCGCTGTTAGCCCGTGGGCGCCCAGCGCTCGCGCGGTGGCAGGTCCGATCGCCGCGACAAGAGCCTGCTCCCGCGGCGGGAAGGCCCGAGCATCCAGTCCGGCCGCCTTGAGCCGCTCAAACAGCGCATCAACACCGTTGGCGCTGGTCAAACAGATCAGGTCGTAACGGTGCAGGTCCGGTGGAGGGCCCGGCAGCGGCTCGATCCGGATCACGGGCGCCAGCACCAGTTCGGCTCCCAGCTCGCGCAAACGCTCTGCAAGCGGCGCCGCCTGGGCACGGGCACGCGTGATAGCCACGGTCACGCCGCTCAGCGGCCTGGGCTCCGCCGCAGCCTCGACCGAGCGGCCGGTCACGGCCTGCGCTCCGCCCCAGCCTCGACCGAGCGGCCAGTCACGGCCTGCGCATCTCCTCAGCGCGGCGCAGCAGCTCGCGCGCCCCCATGGCAGCCATGCTCGCAGCCATCGCAGAAGCGACCTGGGCAGGCTCACCGACCATCTCCTCAGCGATCCACTCCGAGCCGTCCGGCAGGCCGACCCAGCCACGCAGCCTCACCTGACCGTCAGGCAGCGGCGTCCCGTCAGCGTGCAGCTCGTCTGCAAGTGCGCCGATCGGTGTCTGGCAGGTGGCGTCCAGCGCGCGTGCCAGCCCCCGCTCAGCGATCAATTGCAGCGCGGAACCGTTGCCGATCGTCACCTGCAGAGGCCTGGTCAGATCATCGTCCTGGCGCGCCTGAATGAGCAGCACGCCTTGCCCCGGTGCGGGTACCAGCTCATCGAGGTAGCCACCAATCACCGCCTCACGGCCAAGCCGCTTGAGGCCCGCCGCAGCCAGAATGATCGCGTCCACCTGACCGTCCAGGCGACCGTCCGCCAGCCGGCGCAGCCGCGTGTCCACGTTGCCGCGCAGCGCCACAATCTCCAGATCTCCACGCAGCGCACGCAGCTGAGCGGCGCGGCGCAGGCTGCTGGTTCCCACCCTGGCGTGGACGGGCAGAGCGGCCAATGACAGCGCACCGCAGATCACGTCGCGGGGGTCCTCACGAGTTGGCGCCGCCAGGATCGTTGTGCCCGGCGCAAGTGCGCCCGGGACGTCCTTGGCGGAATGAACCGCAATGTCGATCCGCCCCTCCACGAGCGCCCGCTCAAGCTCGGAGGTCCAGCGCGACCGGTCAGCAATCCGCTCGCCACGATCGCCGGAGGTGGTGATCTCAACCAGCTCTGCTGCGTTTAGCCGAGCTGTCACCCAGCGGGCCTGCGCAAGCGCCAGCGCGCTGCCGCGCGTCCCGACCCTGATCACGGCTCACGTTCCGGCAGGCTCCGGAGCAGCGTGATGTCGGATGGCTCAAGCGGCGCGGCCTCCAACGCGGCGTCTTCATCCACGCTGAGCCCGAACAGGTCACGGACCAGCGCCATCCGCGCATGGACACGTTCATCCCCAAGCTCACGGATGCTCAAGGTTGGATGGTGCAGCAGACGTTTGACGATCGCGCGTGCGAGCGCTTCCACACGCTCCAGGTCACGCTCTGACGCGGTCTCCCACTGTGTCCGGTTCTCAGCCAATACCTGCTCAGCGATCAGGTCGCCATGTTTTCGTAGCGCCACCAGCGTCGGCAGCACCTCCAAAGATCCCAGCCAGGTTGCAAAGTTCTGGATTTCCTGTTCGATAATGCCCTCCGCGCGAACCGCCTCCAGCTGGCGCACACGGCGGTTACGCGCCACCACGCCCTGCAGATCGTCAACGTCGGCAAGCGTCACGCCAGGGATCTTGGCGCACTCCGGATCAATGTCGCGCGGCACCGCCAGATCGATCAGCAGCAGCGGCTGAGAACCACGCCTGCGATGAATTTCACCAAGCTCCGCCGCGTCGATCATCACTTGCGGTGATGAAGTCGCCGAGACAACCACGTCCGCGGCGCCAAGCAGCTTTGGGAGATCCTCAAGGCTGGCGCTGCGCCCGCCGATGCTCTGCGCGAGACTGACCGCGCGATCGCGGTGCCGGGCGGCCACGAACACAAGCTCCGGACCCGCCTCGGCCAGCGCACGGGCCGCCAGCCGGCTGGACTCCCCGGTACCGACCATCACGACCGTCCGGCCCGCCAGATCACCGAGCTGTTCACGCGCAAGCATCGCCGAGACGGAAGGCAGGCTGATCTGCCCGGCGGAGATCGCGGTTTCGGCACGCACACGCTTGCCCGTGAACAGCGCTGCCCGGAACAGCTGGTTGGTCATCGGCCCGGTTGTCTCGGACTGCAGCGCCTGCTCGTAAGCACGCTTGACCTGGCCCTGAACCTGGTCCTCACCGACGATCATCGACTCCAGCCCAGCGGTCACCCGGTAAAGATGCCGGGCGGCGTCACAGTTGCGCAATGAGTAGATTGAGCTGGCCAAGGCGCTGAGACGCAGGTTGCTCTGCCTGGCCAGCAGGCCAAGCGCGATGGCCTCGGCTTCCACCGGCTCCTGCGCGACCAGATAAAGCTCGGTGCGGTTGCAGGTGGAGAGCGCCACCACCTCCTGGATCTCGCTGGCGCCGTGAAGGTCGCGGAGCAGATCCGTCATGCGCGTCTCGGTCAGTGCCAGTCGCTCGCGCAACTGCACAGGTGCGGTCTTGTGTGAGATGCCCAGCGTCAGAATCTCCATCAGCTGACCGGCTCCGCCTCTCGCAGCAGGTGATCATTCAGCCCTGCCTGCCGGTTTGGCCATGCGTGGACACCATGGCGCTGGCGGTCTTTGACAAGCGCCCACCACTGCGCAAGCTCACGCTTGAAGGGCTGGTTGCCGTCCAGCGGCGCATAGAAGAAGACGAACATCATCACCGCCGTTTCCAACACGGCGGTGATGACCGTCAGGCCGCGCAGATGCCGAAGATGGGTAGCCATGGTCACCTGAGAGCGCGCCAACCAGTCCTCGGCCCGAAACTCAAAGAGCCCGTAGGCAAGCGGCGCGTCAATAAGATCATAGAGCGCCAGGATCGCGATGCAACCGCGGCCGGTTCACTGGCGCTGGAGGTGTCCATCGTGGCGATGCAGTGTGGCAACCGCATGGCGCAGAACCGGCGCGAGCACCGGGAAGAGGTCGCTGATCGCGCTCGGACTACCTGGGAAGTTGACGATCAGGGACATCTTGGCGCTACCGGCAAGCGCGCGTGAGAGCATCGCTTGGGGAGTGTGACGCAGCGACTCCGCGCGCATCGCCTCAGCGATCCCGGGGACGGCGCGGTCAATGACCGCAAGCGTTGCCTCGGGCGTGACGTCATCTGGTGTCAGGCCGGTACCACCGGTGGTGAAGATCAGCTCGATCCCCTCCGCCACACGCTCCCGCAACCAGGCTTCGATGGCAGCCTGGTCATCGGCAACGACGTCACTGCGCACAACCTGGGCCTGCTGTGCGGCCGCGTCAGCCAGCGCCTGTCCGGAGTGATCCTGCGCATCACCTGCGGCAACCGAGCTTGAAACGGTCAACACTGCCGCGCGTAAAACCACCTCCGCATCCCCCCGGTCGTGGGGCTGGTGACTCACGGCTGGGGCGCCTCGCGCCGCCAGTGTCCGGAACGGCCGCCTGACTTCTCAGTAAGCTCCACCAGCTCAACGCGCACCCCACGCTCAATACCCTTGACCATGTCATAGACGGTCAGGGCGGCGACTGAGGCTGCCACCAGCGCCTCCATCTCAACCCCGGTCTGGGCGGTGGTACGCGCCTCAGCGATCAGTTCGATCGTGCCGGAATCCGCGTCAACAGTGGCTTCCACACCCACGAAGGAGAGCGGCAACTGGTGGCAGAGCGGAATCAGCTCGTGGGTGCGCTTGGCGGCCTGGATCCCCGCGATCCGGGCGATCCCCAGCACATCACCCTTGGGCGCGTTACCAGCCACGACAATCGAAGCTGTCTGTGGGCTGAGCACCACCACAGCACGGGCGACGGCACGCCGCAGCGTGACATCCTTGTCGGCGACATCGACCATCTGCGCACGGCCCTGTGCATTGAGATGGGTGAGAGCGGTGCTCTGGGTTTGGTCGGTCACGGTCATCTGGAGAGTCGTGGTGCCAGCCCGCGCAGCCAGGCAAAGCCATTGAGACTGATAGCCGCCGCCGCGGGAGCTGTACCGAGCATGATGGCAGGGCTGCCCATCGCGCATCACACCAGGGCCCCAGTAACCCAGACCATCACGTGTTCTACCAAACGGTGGACACCCAGTGCCAGCGCTTCAGTCGCGACCCCTGGCCAGGCGGATCTCGCGGAGGCGGTCCCGCTGGACCGCCTCCGCGTCGTCAGGCTCGTAGAAGCGCGCACCCACAACCGCCGGTGGCAGCAGCTCCTGCGCGGAGAGGTGGCCGGGGCGCTCGTGCGGGTAGTCATAGCTGCCTTCCTGCCGGTTGGCGGAACGCAGGTAGGCGGGTGGCGGCTTGGCGCCGTGCGCCGCGACATGCGCGCGAGCGGCGCGGATCGCACGCTTAGCCGCGTCAGACTTGGGTGCCAGTGAAAGGTAGATTGCAGCCTGAGCCAACGCATACTCTGCCTCCGGCAAGCCCACGTGGTCGACCGCCGCCGCGGCGGCGGTAGCGATGGTGAGCGCCCGCGGGTCGGCGTTGCCGATGTCCTCGGAGGCGAGGATCACCATCCGCCGGACGATGAAACGCGGGTCTTCACCGCCCTCGAGCATCACCGCCAGGTAGTAAAGGGAGGCGTCGGGATCGGAGCCACGGGTGGCCTTGATCCACGCGGAGATCGTGTCGTAATGGTTGTCAGCCTGGCGGTCATAGGCAACCACGCGGCGCCCCAGGGCGTCGGCGATCAGCTCGACGGTGACCGGATTGCCGGCACCAGCGGTCTGCGCTGCCACCTCAAGCGCGTTGAGCGCGGCTCGCGCGTCGCCATCGGTCCACTCGGCCGCGTAGTCAAGCGCCGCCGGCTCAACGAGCCCGGCCGAGCCAAGCTCCCCGGCGTCCACAGCACGCTGCAGCAGCGTGCGGATCTCTGCAGCTGACAGCGCCTCAAGTTCGTACACCCGCGCGCGGGAGAGCAGCGCCGAATTGACCTCAAAGTGCGGGTTCTCAGTGGTGGCGCCGATCAGCGTGACCAGCCCGCTCTCCACCGCCGGCAGCAACGCATCCTGCTGGGCCCTGTTGAAGCGGTGAATCTCGTCCAGGAAGAAGACCGTCGCCCTGCCCTGCGTGCGCCGCTGGCGTGCCCGCTCAAGCACCGCCCGAACCTCCGCGCGGCCAGCCTGCACGGCGCTCTCCTCCTCAAAGGCAGCTCCGGACGCCGAGGCGACGATCCGTGCGAGCGTTGTCTTGCCGGTGCCCGGCGGTCCGTGCAGGATCATCGAGTGCGGCTGCCCGGTTTCGATCGCGTGGCGGAGGGTCGAGTTGCTGCCAAGCACGCGCTCCTGGCCGACAAACTCAGCCAGTGTCCCAGGCCGCACGCGGGTGGCAAGCGGCGCCTTCACGCCATCATGGCCGTCACCCGACATTAAGGCCGGTTGCGTCTGCACGTTGGTCCCAGCAGCCTGAGAGTCCTCAAACAGGCGGTCCATTGCGCAAGTATCGACGATCGGGACGACCTGGCGGTGACCACGGCGCTGGCGGCCAACTCCGGCGTCTGGAATCGCACGAGCGTCCCTGCCTGGACCGAAGCTCCGTTTGATGTGCACCGCCCGGCCCGGTACTCGCGCCGCCCGCGGCCGAGGGCCCCGGTCCAGCGGGACCGGGGCCGGCAAATTCACGCAGCTGGACGCAATGCCACAACGTCTGGGTTGCGTGCCAGCGTGCTCAGGGCACGCCGTTCCAGCTCCCCAGCCTGTGAGGTGGTGATCCCAAGCTCCGCGCCGGTTTGGCGAACCGTGCGAGGCTCGTCACCGCCAAGCCCGAAGCGCAGCTGGATGACGTTGCGCTCCATCTCCGGCAGCTTCGCCAATACCTCAGCCACACGCGCGTCGCGCCAATTGTCGTGGGCGTGATCCTCGGGGCCGCGCTCATCGCTGCGAAGCAGGTCACCCAACGCTGTTTCACCGTCGTCGCCAACCGGCTGATCAAGACTGGTGATCGCCGCTGCAAGCTCACGGACCTCAGTCACCTGGTCGATCGGCAGATCTGCCACTGCAGCCACCTCTTCGTCGGTGGGCTCACGACCGAGTTTGAGGGCCAGCTCGCCCTCAATCTTGCGAACCTTCACCTGACGCTGGGCGACGTGCACGGGCACACGGATCGTGCGACCGGAGTTCTGCAACCCACGCTGAATGGCCTGGCGGATCCACAGCGTCCCATAGGTTGAAAACTTAAACCCGCGCCGCCAATCAAACTTCTCGACCGCACGGATGAGGCCGAGCATCCCTTCCTGCACGAGATCCTCAAGCGGCAGCCCATGGCCCTGGTAACGCCGCGCCTGCGCCACCACCAGTCGCAGGTTTGCGTTGATCATCCGGGCTTTGGCTTCCAGGTCGCCACGTTCGATGCGCTTGGCCAGCTCAATCTCCTCAGCCGCCGTCAGCAACTCATGGGTGCGGGCCTCACGGAAGAAAAGTTCAAGCGACTCCATCGAGCCGTCGAGTACGGGTGCGGCGGCGCTGCGCCGCCGAGGGGTGTGCTTGGGGAGCGCCGTGCCGTGACGCTCAGCTGTGCCGGCGGGACGCTGAGGGGTTGAGCCGCTGCGGCGCGTGGTGCGCCCGGCCTCCTTCTCAGAGTGCTCGCCGCGGATGCGGGCCGTTGGTGTCATTGGGGTGTCTCTCAAGACTTTCGTTCGTAAGTTTGAAGATGATCGAATTATACGTCCACGTTAGTTTTTGTCAATGCCGCCGTTCGGCGGGACTCAGACCGTGCGACGCAGATCAAACGACCGCGTCCGGCCTGATGCTTCCCTGGACCTGCACTAAGAACACCTGACTACCGACAGGGATGTGTAATTAGGTGCTAAGAACTCACTAAGAGCTAGCCTGCGAGGCGATCAACCCCAAAAGCTCCAGCCTTTAGCGAGGTGGCAGGCCAGCGCTCCGGCCAAGCCCCGACGTCGCGCTGGACGTGCACCAACTGAACGCCGACGCACCCGTCAGCCGAGCAGCATACCAGATGCCAGGCCCGACCGCAAGCCAGATGTTAGACACCGGCCGCCTGACGGCATCAAAACACGCCGTTCATAGTAACTGCTCACGTCGTTTGTTGGCTTTACGGGCTGCCAGCACGACGGTTGCGGCGCAGACCGGCGGGCGTGGCTGCGAGCGGTGTGCTGCGCTTGGTGTTGTTTGAGGGTTTGTGCAAGGCTGGTTTCTGGTCGGTGCAAGCGTGCC
>JBMFHK010000049.1:0-16772 GCA_049976865.1 Solirubrobacteraceae bacterium
CAAACCCGGCCGCTGACACAGCCAGTAAAACCAAACCAGCTGTAAAGCGCCGCCGCTGGGCGCCGGCGAGTGAGGTTGCGGGCAGAGGAGCCCAACACCATTCCCCCGCAACCGGATCCCTGACACTTCCATAGCGCTCCGGCCCAGGCCGCCACCAGCTCACAGCCCAAACCAAGCCGCCGACACCTGAACAGTTACCCCCTCAGCCAGACACCGCCAGCTGACCTTGGGATCGTTAGCGCGGGTCGGTGCGGTAAGCGATCAAGCGGTGGCGTATGGCGGCGACTCTGACGACGTGATCGTTGTCGGCCAGCTGGTAGATAATCCGGTAGGTACCGACCCGCAGCGACCGTAGCCCGCGAAGGCGACCGCGGAGTTCGTGGCCGGATGGTGGCTCGCGTTCGAGTAGGCCGAGCGCATCCTCGACCGCGTCGATCAATGGCCAGCCAAGCTTGAGCAGCTGTTCTCGTGCGCTGCGCGCAAGAACGACATCCGGCACGGTCAGCGGCTGGCTCGACGCTCGGCAAGCTCGCGGCGGAGGTCCTCAAGCGTGACGCTATCGCCGTGGGCAAGCTCCTTGAGACCGTTTTCGATTTGAGCGAGCGTCACCGAATCCGAAAGGATCTCCGCGGTCTCCTCGAGTGCCTCGTACTCATCGATCGGCACGAGTACGGCAGCAGGCTTGCCGTTGCGCGTTACCAGCACATGGTCACGACGATCGGCGACATCGCTCAGCAGTTCGCTGAGGTTCGTTCTGAATTCTCGTACCGGGACGGTCTTCGCCATCAATCTGAATGTACCGTATTGCGTACACGCCAGCTTACGAGCCCTCTCGCGATTTGAGGGGCCGGGGTTTCGCATTCGTCGCCGCCGGGGTATCTCGAGCCAGCCACCCAGAGACGCGGATCGCGCGGTGGCTTGCGTGCAACGCCGGACGATCGCATTCGTGGTCATTGGGCACACACGCCGCGGTCGCAGCGAGAAGATTCACCAACGCCAGCAAGCGACCGCCGGGCGAGCGCAATGCCCGAAAGTTTCAGCTACCGGTCCTACTGTGGCGCGCCGAGGTGAGGATCAGCGAAGGACTGGCGTTGAATGAAAGTGACCATGGCTGTGACAGATCCGTGCCACCTACACGGCCTGCTCGCAAAGCCCCGACGATCACTGGCCGAAGCGATCCAAAAACTGGCGAGGAGTGTGGGCGTGGGAGCCGCCAACCCTGCTTGGGCGGAAGTCATGGTTGACGGCTGATAGCCTTACGGTTACCAATTAGTAAGGATGACTGCCATGGATTCAAGCGCCAAGATCACCTCGAAGGGGCAGGTCACGATCCCGAAGAGCGTCCGGGACGCACTCGGACTGCATCAGGGAGATCAGCTTCTGTTCAGGGTCGAGCGTTCGCGCGCCGTGGTCGCAAAGACACCGGATTTTCTTGACCTTGCCGGCAGTGTCGTGGTGCCTGCCGCTAAGCGCGGGACACCATGGGACGAGGTGCTGCGCCAAACGCGAGCGGCGCGCGCGGAGCGGCGACGCTGAGCGAGTTCATCGACACCAATGTTCTGATCCGCCATCTGACCGGCGATCCGCCGGAGATGGCCGCCCGCGCTACCAAGGCGCTCGCAGACACCGATGAGCTGCTACTCGCAGACCTGATCGTTGCCGAGTGCGTCTACGTGCTCGAGTCCTTCTACGAAGTGCCTCGGGGGCGTGTAGCCGAGCTGATGCGCGCGGCGATCGCGCTGCCGATTATCAAGACCCTTGACGCGGCGACTCTGCTTCGCGCGCTGGAGATCTATGAGATCGACCGTCTGGACTTCGCGGAGGCGCATCTGGTCGCGCAGGCGGAAGCAACCGGCGTGCAGCAGATCCTTTCGTTCGACAAGTCGATCGATCGCCTAGGCACCGTCACCCGACACGAACCCTGAACCGACAAGCCAGACCGGCGACGGTCATACACTCATCTCGGCCGAGATATCCCAAGCCGCGTCCCAAGCTGCACGTTTTGCGCGGTCAGGAGATCGGCAGCCCGTGCCGCACCGTGTTCTCAGTCACCGACAGCGGCTCCACAAAGGACAGCAGATAGTCCGGCCCGCCGGCCTTGGTGCCGGTACCGGACATACGGTTACCGCCAAACGGCTGACGGCCGACCATCGCCCCGGTGATACCCCGGTTGATGTAAAGGTTGCCGATCGGCGATCTGGCAACCACCTTTGCCACAGTGCGCGGGTTACGCGTGAACAGTCCGCCGGTCAGCCCCTGGCGTTGCGCCTCCACCATGTCACACGCCGTGTCAATGTCAGGCACCACTTCAAGACTGAGAACCGGGCCAAAAAGCTCACGCTGGACGATCGGCGAGTCCGCTGGCGCGCCGGTCACGATCGTCGGCGGCACCCAGTACCCGTCACCATCAGGGTGCGCCTCCAGGCTGTGCACCTCACCGGCGATCGAGGTCGCACTGGCGATCGCCCCCAGCAGACGCTCCTGCGCTTCCGCGTCTATCACCGGCGGCACGTCGGTGGCGAAATCCTCAGGCTGACCAACCTGCAGGGTTTCCAGCGCACCGTGCAGCCGGCGCGCCAGAGTGTCGAAGATCCGCTCATGAACCAGCACCCGGGCGGCCGCTGAGCACTTCTGCCCGGCGAAGGCAAAGGCGGAGTCGAGCACCGCGGGCACCACGTCGTCAAGGTCGGCGTCATAGTCGACGATGATGCAGTTCTTGCCGCCGAGCTCAGCCACCACTCGCTTGATGTGCATCTGCGGCCTGTCGGTGACAGGCTGCGCGGCACTGCGAATGATCTGGAGCCCAACCGCCTCCGAGCCGGTAAAAGCGATCGTGTGCACACCGGGGTGCGCGACCAGAGCGGCACCGACATCACCCTCCCCAGGAAGCAGCGCAAGGACACCGACGGGCACGCCCGCGCGGTGTAGCGCTTTGACTACCGCGTGCGCACACGCGGGCGACTGCTCCGCCGGCTTCAGACATACCGCATTGCCGGTGACCAGCGCTGCGGAGGTCATGCCGGTGGCGATCGACATCGGGAAGTTCCAGGGCGCGACCACGGCGGTGACGCCACGCGGCCGGTAGTACAGGTGGTTGCGCTCACCGGGCACCTGGATCAGCTCACGCCCCTGCCCGAGGATCACCGCCTGGGCCGCGTAATACTCCAGAAAGTCGATCGCCTCACAGACGTCGGCGTCGGCCTGGTTCCAAGGCTTGCCTGCCTCTCTCACCTGCAGGGCGGCCAGTTGGTAGCGCTGGGCGCGCAGCTCGGCCGCCCCCTTGGAGATGATCGCCGCGCGCTGGGCCGCCGGCAGGCGACCCCACTCGCGCTGAGCCTGGGCGGCGACACTGACCGCCTGGTCGACATCAGAGGTTGTGGCCGCTGTGACCCGCGCGACAACCCGGGCGGGTGTCGCTGGGTCGATGCTGTCAAAGGTCGGAGCGCTGCGCTCCTGGCCGTTGATGATCACCGGCACGCTGAGCGGCAGGCGGGCGTCCAGCTCCGCCAGGGCCGCCACAAGCGCCTGGCGCTCCGCCGCGCGGCGGAGGTCAAGCACAGCTTCGTTCTTGAAGTCCATGAGGCTGGCGTGGTCGACGTTAGACGATGGGTGGGCGCCACCCGCCGCCGCCGCGTCGAACGGTGCAGGCTGTGGTGCGGCAGCGGTCTGGTTTGGATCCGCATGCCAGGGTGGTGATGTCAGCGAACCGGTCATGGTTTTTGCCTCGTTGCGGCGTTGAGCTGGAGCGGTGAAAGGTGCGGGGTGAGCGCAGTCATGGTGTGGTGCGCGAAGGTTTGCCTACGGTGCTGCGAGCAGCTGGTCAAGGTCGCCACCAGCCGCCTGGGAGGCCAGGAATGAGTCGTTGGCGGTGTTCTCCAGCAGACGGCGGACGAGGTATGCCATGCCGCTGACCAGGTCTCCCACCGGACAGTAGGTTCGGCAGCGCACTCCCGCCGCGGCAAGCGCGTCCTGCAGGCCGTCCCCCAGCCCACGCAACACCTGGATCTCATAGTCGGCGGGCTCTAGGCCCCGGTGCTGGGCGTAGACGATCGCGTGTGCAACGGAGCGCAGGTTGTGGGAGGCGATCGCTGGGCGCACACGCGGGTGAGCGTCGATGAGACGGCGGGTGAGCCGTTCAAAATGCCTGTCGGAGTCGGCCTTGTCGGTCCAGACCGGCACGTCCCATCCGTGTTGGGCTGAGTCGATCAGCTCGTGATCCCAGTAGGCGCCCTTGACCAAGCGGATCGTGAGCGGCGTCGCGCGAGGCGTCCGGTTGCTCCACTCGAGGATGGAGTCCAGGATCTCTTCGCTGTCACGCAGGTACGCCTGGACCACCAGCCCGGCCGACGGGCCATCACGGAACTCCGGGTCGGCCAGCAGCTTCTGCACCGTCTCAAGGATCAGCTCACGGGAGTTCAGCGACTCCATGTCCACGTGCAGATGGGCGCCGACGCGCTTGGCGGTGCGCAGCAGGCGACGCAGGTGGCGCTCCGCGTCGGCGGCGCCGCGCTCCGGCGCCTGTGGTCGCACCAGCGGGGTGAGCGCCGTCACCTTCACGGACAGATTGACGCGCGGGATCTCGGCAACGCTGTCGTGTTCGAGCATCGGGCGCGACGGCCAGCGGGACGCCGCGTCGCTGAGCGCCTCAAGCGCCTGGTCGCAGCGCGACGCGTAGTTCTCACCCTCCTGGAGGGTCACGGTCGCCTCGCCGAGCAGGTCAACAGACGTGGCAATCCGGCGGTTCCACAAATGACGGAGCTCCGGGATCGCTTCGGGGGCGGTTTCACCGACGATGAAGCGGTGGGCCATCTGGTTAATCGCCAGCTCCGCCAGCCTTCCGGTCACGGCTGTGCCAGCCGGTACTCCCAGCAGCCGGCCAAAAACCGAGTTGAGCTTTTCGTGGTGGTCCAGATCCGCGAGAAACGCTTCCAGGTGACGGGTCAGATCCGCGCGGCCCTCACACGCCGGGGCGACATCGACCAGCTTAAACAGCGCCGCGCGTAACTGCGGGTCGTCGGCCAGCATCGCCATGGCCCGGTCCTGGGGGGCGCGACGCAGGCGCGCGGCAGCAAGCGGCTGGTGGGCCAACCGACGGCCAAGCTCGGTGATCTCGGCGTCCATGACAGATCCGTCCCGGTGTGCTGCGGTTGGCGGGTTGGCCCTCATCGTCCTCAAAAGCCTCTCGCACACATTAAACACCCAAAAGCGGCTGGGTGACAATAGCGCCTCAGCGATACAGGGCTCCAGCGCCTCAGCGATCCAGCGCCTCGGCCAGAAGCGTCGCCACGTCTGCGACGCGGATGTCGGTCCCGGTGGTCTGAGCCCCGTCGTCCAGCATAACCGTGCAGAACGGGCAGGCTACCGCGAGCGTGTCAGCGCCGGTCTCGGCGGCCTCCCGGACACGGTTCTCATTGATCTGGTTGGCGCGTTCCTCAAGCCACATGTGGGCGCCGCCGGCGCCGCAGCAGAAGGTCTCACGGCCGTGACGGGCCATCTCAAGCGGCTGGCCGACCGATGCGACCAGCTCACGCGGAGCTTCGAGCACATCGTTGTGCCGAGCCAAGTAGCAGGAGTCGTGGTAGGTGACCTTCAGGTTGGCGTCCGCCTTGGGTTTCAGGCGCCCGTCACGCACCAGCTCGGCCAAAAGTTCTGAGTGATGAATGACCTCGTAGTTGCCGCCAAAGTCTGGATACTCGTTGGCAAGCGTGTTGTAACAGTGCGGGCAGCTGGCCACGATCTTGCTCACACCCGCCCCGTTCATGGTGGCGATGTTCTCCTCAGCCAGCGACTGGTAGACGTACTCATTGCCCATCCTGCGGGCCGGGTCGCCGGTGCAGCACTCACGCGGCCCGAGGATCGCAAAGTCAACTTTCGCGATCTTAAGCAGCCGGGCCACCGCCTGGGCGGTGCGCTTGGCGCGCTCGTCGTAGGAGGCCGCACAGCCGACCCAGTAGAGATATTCGGGCGGCGCCTCGCCAGGTTCCAGCACGCGGACATCCAAGCCCTCGGTCCAGTCGGCCCGCTCCGCCTGTGGGTTGCCCCAGGGGTTGGAGCTGCGCTCAATGTCGCGCAGCATCGGGTCCGCCTCCGCCGGGAAGCTCGACTCAACCATCACCAGGTGCCGGCGCAGGTCGATGATGTGGTCGATGTGCTCAATGGACACCGGACATGCCTGCACGCAGGCGCCGCAGGTCACACAATCCCAAACCGCCTCCTCGCTGACCGCGTTGGGTACCAGGGGCGCATCACGTTCACCGTGCAACAACTGGTCGCGCAGTCCCATGATCACCAGCTTCGGTGAAAGCACCTTGCCTGTCTGGTTGGCTGGACAGGCGTCCTGGCAGCGCCCGCACTCGGTGCAGGTGTAGGTGTCCAGCACCTGCTTCCAGGTCAGATCGGCGGCGGTGCCGGCGCCAAAGCGCAAATCCTCCTCACGCTCGCCCTCTTCCGGCTCAAACCGCAGCGGCTCAAGCCGGCCGCGAGCCCCGGTGCGCGCAAACCAGACGTTGATCGCCGCCGTGCCGACATGCAGGTGCTTGGTGTAGGGCAGATACGCGATGAACACCAGGATGGTCAGCACATGCGTCCACACAAACACCCGCTCCAGCACCCTGGTCGCGGGACCGTTGCTGAAGATGTGGGAGAGCAGGTTGGCCACCGGCGAGAAATCACGCGGCCACTCGTTGTAACCCAAGGCGATCCGCGAGGCATGCCACAAAAGCAGCGAAACCACAACCACCGCGATCATGATCAGAACCAGATCTGCCTCCCGGCTGTGGCTTCCCTGGAAACGCTTTGGCCGGATCACCTTGCGGTTCCAGAACGCGGCCGTCACCGCGACCAACACCAGCACACAGAAAACGTCGACCAGCAGCGCATACCAGCCCTGCGCGCCCAGCCACGGCAGCGTCTGGTGGCGGTCGACGATCGCGATCATCGCGATCAGAACCGTCGGTATCAGGACCAGAAAGCCCCAGAAGATGGCGGCGTGCATCAGTCCCGGGCCGAGGCGCTGCAGCAGCTTGCGCTGGCCCAGGACGTCAGTGACCTCCTTGCGCGCCCGGGTCGGCGCAGCGCCGCTGCGCTGCGCCGGTTTGGCCGCGCGCAGCAGCACGGCAAGCTGCTCGACGCGGCGCCCTACCAGGGTGCCGCTGACGCCCAGCGCTGCGGCCAGGGCCACACTCTCAGGTACCGAAACTATTGGCCTTTCACCTTTCTGAGCTCAGCGTTGATCGCCGGGATGACCTGATGCAGATCGCCCACCACACCGTAATCAGCGTTTGCGAAGATCGACGCCTCGGCGTCACTGTTGATCGCCAGCAGACGCTTGGCCGCCTTGCAGCCCGCCATGTGCTGGGTGGCACCGCTGATCCCGCAGGCGATGTAAAGGTCGGGAGCGACCTTGGTACCGGTCTGCCCAACCTGGTCGGTGTGCGGCCGCCAGCCGGCGCTGGTCACCGCGCGCGAACAGCCGACCACCCCGCCGAGCAACCCGGCGAGCTCCTCGAGCGCTGCGAACCCTTCACTGGAGCCGACGCCGCGGCCGCCCGCGACCACAACGCTCGCATCTTCAAGCGAGAGTCCGCCGGTCGCCGCGGCAAGCCGTTCGCTGGGCGCCACCGCCAGCGGGTGTGGGGTCCCGTCAACCATCTCCAACGCCGCCACCTCGGTGGCCGCCGGCACGCTGTGCGCGGCGACCGTCAGGAGCATCGGCTGCCCGTGCAGCCGGGCCTGTTCAAGCAGGCTCCCGCCCCAGCGCACACGGGTGATGAGCGCTTCCGCACCGGCGCTTACTGACAGGGTGTTGGCCGACATGGGCAAATCAAGGATCGCCGCCGTGTGGGCAAGCACCTCGGTACCACGGTCTGAGCCCGGTGCCACCACGGCGGCCGGGGAGCTTTCGGCTACCAGGTTGGCAAGCGTTTGGCCCCAGGCCGCAGGAGCGTACTGCCCTTGGATCTGCACGGCGCGCAGCCCGTCATCGGCGCCGGGCAGCTGGCGGGCAAAGGTGAGCGCCTGCAGCGACAGCTCGTCATCCGCGGCTTCCATGAAAACCAGGACACTCATCAGACCAACCCCATCTCGGTCAGAATGTTTACCACCGCGCCAGCGGCCTCAGGGCCGTGCCCGAGGATCTCCACGTGTTTGCCGGAGTCGGGCGGCAGCTCCAGCTTCACCAGCTCAAGCCTTGAGTCCGGACGAGTCGGCGTGGAGGCGGCAACCTCCTTGCGTTTGGCGCGCAGGCGGCCCGGCACCGACGGATAACGCGGCAGGTTGATGCCCTCCCTGACCGCGACCACCGCTGGCAGCGGCAGCACGTAGACGTCGCGTCCGCCCGCAACCTCCTGTTCACAACGGACCTGACCGCCCTGAAAGGTGATGCCCTTGACGGCGGTGGCGCACGGTCGGCCCAGCGCATGGGCAACACGGATCGGCACCTGGTAGTTGGCACCGTCAGCCGACTCGTTACCAAACAGGATCAGGTCAGGCTGCTCCGCCTGAGCCTGCACCGCAGCCACAATCGCGCCCGCGGTGGCCTGCGGATCCCACTCCTGCTCGTCGGTCAAAAGGTGGATGCCGCGGTCAATGCCCAGCGCCATCATGTCGCGCAGCTGCTCCTCGGCTTCGGGTGGGCCCAGCGTGAGGACGGCGGACGAGCCGCCCTCACGCTCCACGATCCGCACGGCTTCCTCAACCGCGCACTCCTCATGGGGACTGGTGGTGAACCCCAGATGCTTGGTTGAGATCGCGCGCTGGTCATCGGTGAGAACCATGGTCCCGCCGGTGAGCGGCACGCGCTTGACGCAAACCAGTACGTTCATGCGTGGCCTTCCCTACGAACGGATCCGGCTGTTGTCAGGGTCAAACAGCGCGGTGGTGTCGGTCGAGCCGACCGTCACCGGGAAGCGCTCGCCCATGTACTGGACCAGCAGCTTCTCACCGACCACCGCGTGCTGCGGCGGCAGGTAGGTCATCAGGATGAACTTGCCAAGTGACGGGGCCGAGCCGGCACTGGTCACATAGGAGCGCCGCCCCTTGGCGTCGACGATCGGGGCTCCACTGAGCGTAAGGATCGGCTCCTTGCCCATCATGTAGCGCTTGACCCCTGAGGAAGAGGTGTGGTCGTCCACGGTCAGGGTGCACATCTTGGCGACCGGCTCCTGCTCACGGTGAGCCACGTGGGCCTCTTTGCCGATGAAGTCCTGGTCTTTGACTTTGCCCCAGGCCATGCCGGCCTCAACCACGTTGTAATCGCCGTCAAGCTCCGCCCCGTAAGCGCGGTAGCCCTTTTCCAGGCGGCCGGTGGCGCCATACACGCCGCTCCCCGCAGCGATCAGGCCGTGTGGCTTGCCTGCCTGCATGAGGATGTCCCAGAGCCGTGCGCCCTGTTCAATCGGCACGTACAGCTCCCAGCCGAGATCACCGACATAGGAGATCCGCGAAGCCAGCACCTCAACCGAATCCACCTCGATGTTGCGACAGTTGGCAAACGGGAACCCCTCATGGGAGACGTCGCCGCGCGCGACCGAGCTGAGAATGTCACGTGCCCTCGGGCCCCAGAGCCCGAGCGTGGTCCAGGCACTGGTCTGGTCGTGGATCTGCACCGACCCGTCCTTGGCCATGTTGTCTTTGCACCACTTCAGGTCGGACATCCCGTAGGCGCCGCCGGTGACCACACGGAACACGTCCTCAGCGAGCCGCATGATCGTCAGATCCTGTTTGAAGGTGCCGCTTGGCGTGAGCAGCGGCGTGTAGACCACGCGGCCGACCGGTACGTCCATCTGGCGCATCGCCACGCGCTGGACACCCTCAAGGGCGCCGGGACCAACCACGTCGAAGATCGCAAAGGCGGTCAGATCGACGATCGCGGCGTGGTCACGCAGAGCCAGGTGCTCGACGTCGATGATCGGTGACCACCAGCGCGCCTCCCACTCGGACTCACGGCGCATGATGCGATCGCCGTACTGCTCCAGCAGTCCCGCGTTTGACTCGTACCAGACCGGCCGCTCCCAGCCGGCGGCCTCATAGAACACCGCGCCAAGATCGCGCTCACGGTCGTAGTAGGGCGGCAGCCGCACACCCCGGTCCGACTCCCACTGTTCGGTGGGGTGAACGATCGAGTACATCTTGTTAAAGCCCTCCGCGGCGCGCGCCCGCACATGTGTGCGGGTCTTCTGCGAGGAGTAGGCACGGGCGACATTGGACTCAAAAACGTCGATCTCAGCTTCGCCGTGCTGCATCAGTTCCGCGACCGTCTTGCCGGCCGCCGGGCCCTCCTTGATCCAGATGGCGGCGGCGGACCACAGACCGCTCACCTCGGGGGTCTCACCCAGCAGCGGCATTCCATCGTATGTGACCGACAGCACGCCGTTGATCGCATACTTCACGCCCACCGACTCATTGCCGACGATCCCTGGCATGAGCTCCAGTGCGATCTCCATCTGCGGGTCGAAGTCCTCCTGGGTGAAGGGCATCTCCGTTGGCGTCAGAGCCGCTTGCTCGATCGAGGGGATCTCCTCGGCGTCCAGCAGGATCGGACGGTGTGCGTAGGAGCCGATCTCAAGACCGGTGCCCTCCTGGCGCTCGTACATGTTGGTGTCAACATCGCGCACGATCGGGAACTCGATCATGCTCTTGCTGTCGGCGAACTCCGGGACCGGACCGATGTCAATCATCTGATGGATGGCTGGGGTCAGCGGGATTGACGCGCCGGCCATCTTGGCGAGCTTCGGGCTCCAGGCCCCGGCGCAGATCACAACCCGCTCCGCCTCGACATCACCGCGCGTGGTGCGCACGCGGCGGATGCGCCCACCCTCAACGTCAAGGCCGATGACCTCGGTGTTGGCGGATACAACCATGCCGGCTTCCTGGGCGCGCTCACGCATGATCGTGCCCGCGCGCAGTGAGTCGACCACACCGGCGCCAGGGGTGTAGAAGCCGCCGACGATCAACTTCTCGTTGATGAACGGTACGAGCTCCTTGACCTCCTCCGGGGTGAGGATTGAGACCGGTTCGATCCCCCAGGAGATGGCGGAGGAGACGCGCCGCTGAAGCTCCTGCATGCGCGCCTCGCCGCGGGCGATCTCAATACCGCCACACTCGACAAAAACGCCCATGTCCTTGTACTGACGCATGCTCTCAAGCGTCAGTTTGGTCATCTCCTTGGAGTGATCCACCGGGAAGATGAAGTTTGATGCGTGACCGGTGGAACCACCCGGGTTGGGCAGTGGGCCCTTGTCAAGAAGCAAGATGTCATGGTCGCCCAGGCGAGAAAGGTGGTAGGCAAGACTGTTGCCTACGATGCCGGCGCCGATGATCACTGTGCGCCGGGAAGCCGGCAGCGAGTTAGTGCCTGTCATATCAGTAATATATCAGTGGGTTGGGGGTTTCTGATCTTTTCAAAGCCGTGTGCGCGTGCCCGCGCACAATGCCCTTAAGCGGACCGCGCCGGTTCGTGGCGTGGCCGCATCTGCTGTGAGTTTCTGCGGCCTGAGCCGATCGGCTCAGGCCGCAGGGGGTGGGGTCGTGCTCGTTCGAGCACGACCCCACCACGACGACTACTCGACGACTACTCGACGGGGATCTCCCCGTAGACCATGTTGAGATCGATCCCCTGGCGTTTGCGCACCTGTTTGGAGACCACGTAGATGACAATCGCCAGAACGTACATGCCGCCCATGAAGTACAGCGACGAGGTGGCATTGACGCCGTAGACACTGTCTGAGAACCACTTGACCAGCGCCCAGATCAGGATCGCGCCGAACATGATCGCGGCAAAGGTGATGATCGGCAGGCCCAGCACCTTGTACTTGGCGATCGGCGAGGCGTTGTAGATCTCCGGCTTGCGCCACGGCAGAATGCCGGCCGTGATGGTCGTACCCAAAAAGGTCAGCGCGATCACCAGCGTTGCGTCCAGCGTGTAGGTCGCAAAGGTCTTGCTCCACGCATACAGCGCCGCAAGCGGAATGGACGGCAAAAGCATCAGCGCCAGCGCCCAGTAGGGCACGCCGCTCTTTGAGACGCTCGCGACCTTCTCCGGAAGGATACGGTCAAACGAGGTGGCGAACACCACGCGGGTCGAGGACAGAAACACCGAGCCGACCCAGCCGAAGAACCACAGCGACATGACCGCGATCAGGATGAACTGCAGTACTGGGCTGGAGAAGATCATCGCCGCCAGCGTGGCTGGATAGGGGAAGACACCGATCGGCAGCGTGCCGGCGTAGTAAGCGTTGTTGCCGGCCATGTAGAAGCTCCAGCCAAACGTCTTGGAGAAGAGCAGGAACAGGACCGCAGCGACGATCGTCGTAGCGACCAGCGCCCCACCCATCGCATAGATGTTCTTGCGGAAGTCAGAGGCGCCACGGACCTCGCCGTACAGCGTTGCGCCCCAGTTTGACCACAGGTTGAAGAACAGCAGCATCGGGATCAGCACGAGGATGCCGCTCATGTTGAAGGAGGTGATGCCAGCCGGCTTGTAGCCCTTGGTGCCTGCCTTCAAGGTTGCCGCGTACGCGTTGCCGGTCGTTCCGTACAGCTTGTGAGCCTGCGTGTTGAAGTCGTGAATGAAGCCCGCGTGCGAAGTGAACAACAGCATCAGGGCGATCGCGGCCAGTCCGACCAGGCCCCCGTAGAAGCAGAACTTCTGGATCTTGCCGTAGGTGCGGATGCCCAGGGATATGAACAGTGACGCCAGCAGGGCCGTCACCACAGATGCGACGAACACACCGGCGTGCCCGCTCCAGAAGGTGATGCCGGCGTGCCAGCCGACAATCGCCGACAACGGCCCCAGCACCTCAATGTTGAAGATGTTGGCGTAGATCGGTACCCAGTACCACAGGATGAACCACCAGCCGGCCACCGCCAGCACAAAGCCGATGCCGCCGCCCAGCACGCGGCTCATCCAGACATAGTCGCCGCCGGCGCGCGGCATCACCGAAATCAAGCCCGCGTAGGTGATCGCCTGAAAGATCAGGTAGGCGCCCGACAGGATCACGGCCCAGAGCATCCCGCCATTGGGAATGAACGGGGCCGACGCGAAGATAAACCAACCCAGCGTCACCAGGTTGATCGCGAACGTCGCATAAATGAATGCGTCGCGGACAGACCAGCCGCGCACAAGTCCGGTGGCCTTGCGGACGAAGACGGAGCGTTCCTCGTACGCGGAGCCACCACCACCAGCAGTGGTCGTTGCCATCTGTGAAATCACCTCTCGTTCCTACGTTTGCAGCGTTGACATCTGACTACCGGTCAGAGGGCCTCATGCCTGCCGACCGGCCCCACCTCTACCGGCCTTATCCTCAGCCGCTTGTCAACACGAACTTCTTGACCTGTTTGCCGTCTTGGATGTCGATCACAGCACCCAACAGCTGGCCCTGCTCATAGGAGCTGCCCGGGTTGATGGACAGCGTCTTACCCAGCCGTTTGGTACCGCGCGCCTCATGGATGTGGCCGTGCAGTGAGAGCGCCGGGCCGAAGCTCTCAATCGCCTGACGCACCGCGGTTGAGCCGACCGGCTTGACGGCATGGCCGGCATCCTTGAGGTCCATGTCCTCGGTGAGCTCCGGTGCGTCGTCCAGGCCGGTGCCATACGGTGGACAGTGGAGGTTGAAGATGGTCCGTTCCGGCGGGGTCGTGACCTGCGCGACCATCGCCGCGATCCGTTTGGCCAGCTCAGGCTCGTCCTCCTCCCGGTAGGTGTCCCAGGGCGTGCGGTTGGCCCAGCCGCTGGAGATCATCTGGTAGCCGTCGATGTCCACAACCCGGCCCTCGCCAAGCTCCACATACTTGGCCTCCGCGATCACGTCGTCAACGTCCAGCTGGTCGTCGTTGCCCGGACAGACAAAGCAGCGGATGCCTGTGCCTGCAAGGCGCTCATCCGCCAGCTGCATCCACTCCCTCACGGTGTTGAGCATGTGCTCCTCAAACAGCGCGTGCCAGCGCGGCTCGTCCTCGTGAAGCTCCCTGACCTCATCCGGATCGGTCCGGAACGGGTAGTAGCCACGGCGCTTGACGGCCTGCTCAAAGGCGGCAACCTGCTCCTCACCAACCAGCGTCTCACGATTCTCAAGCAGTGTCGAATGCCAGCGGTCGGCGCCGTCGTAGATGATCGGCACCAGCGCCTTGCCGGTCATGTCGCCGCCAAGGATGATCACGTCTGCCTTGTAGTGCTTGCCGGAGTTCAGGAACTTGCGCCAGCAGACATCGGAGCCGTGCACGTCGGTAGCAAAGAAGATCCTCACCTCTGCACCTCCTCAGGGAGTTCATACCATCGTTTGCGTTCGCCGATCTTGTCGCGCAGCCTCCATACCCTGCTCTTAGGTGCAGCGTCGATCCGGCTGAGAAGCTCGTTTAAGCGTTTGACCACGCGGTCGCTCTGCTCGGCGGGCAACTCGTATTGGCCAACCTGCGTGGTGGTGTTACGCAGGTTGCCGGTGATGGTCCGCCACAGCCCCCAATCACGGGCGCACAGCTGCGCGATCCGCTCACCGTTAACAGCGTCGCCATCATCGTGATCGGCGATCTCATGGCCCAGCAGCAAAAGCACGGTGTCGCGAATGTCCTTCTCGTTGAGCTCGATGATCTGCAGCTTGGTCAACAGGAGCTCCGCGAGTGGCACGGTGTCTGCCCCGGGCACCAGCCGGTCAGAGAGCGGGATCTCGTGGCACATCCGGAATGACCCCACAAACACGTCCACTTGGCGGCCATGCTCGTTGTCAAAGAACAGCATGCGCTCCTTGCTGTTCATGGCGTTAAAGACGGTGTGGGCCTCATAGCCTGCGTCTAAGAGAAGCTTGCCGGCGCTGCCGCTGCGGCCCGTGGGCACGGCAAAGTCAAGATCCTTGTACTCACGGTCCAGAGAGGCTGGAACCTCTGGCGCTCGCAGACGCACCGCCACGCCGCCGAGCAGCGCAAAGGTGATGTTCTGGGCATGGGCGAGCGCCAACAGGCGCTTGCCCTCTTCTACCAGGTCTGCGCGAATGTCACTCATGCCTGGCTCTCCCGGACCATGGCCATCGGTTAGCCACCTCTCTCTGCGTTCCCTTAGACCTTACGTGTATATCACCTAGAAGCTCTCCGTATTAAACTTGTATATCACTGATGGGTACAGGTCAACCGGGAGGTTGCAAAGTGGAGACAACAGAACTGTTCATTGGCGGCAGCTGGCGTGGCGCCGCAGCCGGAGAAACGTCCGTCGCAACCAGTCCGGCGACCGGGGAGAGCCTTGCCCAGGTGGCCCAAGGGGGGCGCGAGGATGCCGGTGCGGCGGTAGCCGCAGCCAAGCAGGCGTTCCGTGCGTGGTCGACGGAGACACCGTTTGCCCGTGCCCGCGCCCTGCATCGGATCGGCGAAATCTGCGCGAGCCGCCGCGACGTGCTGGCGCGGGCAGCGACGCTCGACCAGGGCAAGCCGCTGGCCGAGTCATATGAAGAGGTTGACGAGCTGATCGCGATGTGGCATGGCGCCGCCGAAGACGGCATCAGGCTGGAGGGCACCATCCCACCCAGCGCCGTACCGGGCAAGCGGGTGCTGGTGATGCGCCGTCCGGTGGGACCGGTCGCGGTGGTGACACCGTGGAACTGGCCCTACACGATGCCCGGCGAGCTGCTCGCCCCAGCCTTGGCGGCCGGTAACACGGTGATCTGGAACCCGCCAACCACCACCACCTACTGCTCCGGCGTGATGGCCAGTTGCATCGCCGACGCCGACCTGCCGCCGGGCGTCTTTAACTTTGTGCCCGGGCGCGGGCGGGTGGTCGGCGACGAGCTGGTGGGCCACGCCGACGTGGCGGCTGTCGGCTTTGTCGGCTCGACTGAAGCTGGGCTGCAGATCGCGCGCCGCGCGGCGGGTAAACGACTGCTCTTGGAGATGGGCGGCAACGGCCCGCTGGTCGTGCTCGAGGACGCCAACCTGGAAGCGGCGGTTGACGCTGCGATCGTCGGCTGCTTTTTGTGCGCCGGGCAGAGCTGCACGGCCGGTGAGCGGCTGCTCGTGCACTCAGCCGTACGCGACGAGTTCACCGAGCTGCTGGCCAAGCGCACGGCCGAGCGCACGCAGCTGGGCGACCCGTTCGACGACAACACCAAGCTGGGGCCGCTCAACAACGAGTCAGGCGCCGCCAAGATGGACGAGCATGTCAAGGACGCGGTCGCGCGCGGAGCGCGCGTGGTGGCAGGCGGAGCCCGGGCACAAGGCTTCCCCACATCCCTGTACTACCCGGCGACCATCCTTGACGGCGTTGCGCGCGACTCGCTGACGGCCGTCGAGGAGACGTTCGGGCCGATCGCGCCGATCATTCCGGTCGAGTCGTTGGACGACGCCATCGCGCTGACCAACGAGTCTCCGTACGGGCTGCTCTCAGCGATCTTCACCGCCGATCTGAGCCGTGCGCTGCGGTTCGCCGACGAGGCCCGGACCGGCCTGGTGAACATCAACGAGACAACCAACTACTGGGAGAACCACCTGCCGTTCGGCGGGCGGGCGGGCACCCTCAGTGGCGTTGGGCGGGTCGGCGGACGCTACCCGTTTGACGCTCTGACCGACCTTCAGACGATCATCATCGGCTGAAGTCACCTGGGCCCGGCCTTGTCGGCCGGGCCCAGGCCGGGCCGACGGTCCCAGTCTGACAGGCAAGGGCCAACCGGTCCAGCCCCGGAGCACAGGTCCGTTCCAGCCTGCAAGCAGCACAGCGCCGCCCATCCGGGCTCCGGAGCGCTGCCCGCACGCGTCCCGGCCCGCACGCAGCCCCGGCCCGCACGCAGCCCCGCCCC
>JBMFHK010000050.1:0-13378 GCA_049976865.1 Solirubrobacteraceae bacterium
AATCCGCACCGACGGCGGGAAGCCATCGAGGTGGGTCTTATGTCGTGTCTTCCTTTGATGACGTGGTGCACGTACTCAACGATCGACGCTGCCTCGGCAGCGTCGATCACGGTGAAATCGTGGCCATATCTGTTCTTGAAATAGCGGGCCTCGTTGGCGCGCAGTCAGGAAAGTCCCTGCTGTAGAGCCTCAAGGACAGCGGACCCGGGGCACAGCCGGTCAAACGGCATTGTGTTCAGGGGATCCTCCGCGGTCTCACCGAGCTCATGGATGCCGGGCCGATCGTTGTTGACGTACAGAAGCCCGGTGGCCACCTCGCCGCGAGCATGGTGCTCCTCGATGTAGGCCATCACCGCCAGGCGGTCGCGAGCGTCGTAATCGTCCGGTACGGCCCGGAAGGCCATCGTCTCGCCGGAGTGCATTGTCACGTTGATCGCCCGGTCCGAGGGGATCGATGCGGTGATCTGCTCGCGCGGCTCAATGTAGTCGACGGTGGGAGCTTCATGGTCGCGGGTGTAGCGGTAACTCTTGGTGGAGCCGTCGTGGTTGTTGAACTGCACGCACGGCGAGACCACGTCAATCAGCGCAAACCCCGGATGTTCAATCCCAGCCTTGAGAATCGGGATCAGGCGCTCCTTGTCGCCGGAAAACGCACGTGCGACGAAGGTGGCACCAAGGCTGAGACCCAGCACCAGCGGATCGATCGGGGCGATCTTGTTCTCGACTCCACGCTTGGTGGTGGAGTTCAAGTCCGCTGACGCGGAGAACTGACCTTTGGTGAGCCCGTACACCCCGTTGTCGGCGATCACGTAAAGCATGTTCACGTTGCGCCGGATGGCGTGAACCATGTGCCCCATGCCGATTGACAGCGAGTCACCGTCGCCGGAAACGCCGATGATGGTGAGATCGCGGTTGGCCGCCTTGGCGCCGGTCGCGATCGTCACCATGCGACCGTGCACCGAGTTAAAGCCGTGCGCACCGCTGACAAAGTAGGTTGGGGTCTTTGACGAACAGCCGATCCCTGAGAGCTTCGCGATCATGTGAGGCGGAATCGCCAGCTCGTA
This sequence comes from Solirubrobacteraceae bacterium, assembly GCA_049976865.1. Lineage (GTDB taxonomy): Bacteria > Actinomycetota > Thermoleophilia > Solirubrobacterales > Solirubrobacteraceae > Palsa-465. The sequence goes on from JBMFHK010000050.1 coordinate 1,065, forward strand.
GGTCGCCCGAACAATCGCCGCGGTGATCGAGTCGTGGCCGCAGCCGGCGCACAACGTCGACATGGAACCCTCGTAATCACGAACTGTCAGTCCCAGCTCATTTGTGGGTAGCTGAACTAGGGGGACACGTGGTTTGGTGATGGAAGCCATCTTCAGTGCTCCAGCTGACTTGTGATTGACTGAACGACCTCGCTCGCGCTCAGCGGGAAGCCACCGTAAGCGAGCACCGGTTTCATCCGGTCCATGGGGAACTCGAGCTCAATGGCCAGCAGCGACCTGAGCTGTGCGTCACGGTTCTGCTCGACGACGAAACAGAACTCGTGCTCGTCAAGGAACTCTCTGACCGATGCCGGGAACGGAAAGCCTCTGATGCGCATGAAGTCACAGGCGACGCCGGCGTCGGCGAGCAGATCCACAGTCTCACGGATAGCGAGCTCGGTCCCCCCAACGCCAATGACGCCGATCCGGGCACCGTCCCGTCGCTCTACCAGTGGCGCCGGCACGTGGTCGGCGGCGGCGGCGTGTTTCATGCGCAGGCGGTCGAGCACCTCGCTGTAAGGGCCTGGGGCCTCCGTATAGCCTGCGCGTTTGTCATGACCTGAGCCGCGCGTGAAGTAGGAACCACGCTCATCAACCCCCGGAAGGGTCCGTGGCGTCACGTAGTCCTCATCCTCGTCGGAGTACCGGAAGAACTTTTCAATCCGGTCAAGATCGGCCTTGTCCAGCACACGACCACGGTCGGGAACGTAGCTGTCGTCCCAGGTGAGCTTGGGCACAACCCATGAGTTCATGCCGATGTCCAGATCCGTGAGCATGATCACGGGAGTCTGGAAGTGTTCTGCCAGGTCAAACGCCTCGACCGCAAAGTAAAAGCACTCCGCCGGGTCGGCGGGGAACAGCAGGATGTGTTGGGTGTCACCGTGAGACGCGTAGGCACAGGCCAGGATGTCCGCCTGCTGCGTCCTGGTTGGCATGCCGGTCGATGGGCCGGCTCGCTGCACGTCCACCAGCACGACGGGAATCTCGGTGTAGTAGGCCAGCCCGAGCAGCTCGTTCATCAACGAGATGCCAGGTCCCGAAGTGGCTGTGAAGGCCCGTGCGCCCGCCCAGTTGGCGCCAACCACCATGCCAATCGCGGCGAGCTCGTCTTCGGCCTGCATGATCAGGAAGTTGTTGCGGTACTGAGCCTTGCCGTCAGGCCCGGGTTCCGGCAACTCCTCACGCCGGTAGCGATGGCACAGAGCCGTGAAGTTGTCCATCACCGAGGTTGACGGCGTGATCGGGTACCAGCCGGCCACGGTCGCGCCCGCGTAAAGAGCGCCCATCGCAGTGGCCGTGTTGCCGTCGATGATCACCTTGTCCCCATTGGCGTCCATCGCCTCTAGGTGGATCGGCAGCGGACACTCAAAGTGCTCCATGGCGTACTCATAGCCGAGCCGGAGCGCAAGCTGATTGGCCTCACGCAGATGGTCGTTACGTTTGAACGTGTCCCCGAGCATCGCTGTTGCAATGTCCAGGTCCATCGCCAGCAACGCCACCAGCGCTCCCGCGTAGGCGATGTTCTTCAGCAGAATCCGCTCGCGCCCCACTGTGAAGTGCTCTGTGCAGATATGAGTGAGCGGCACGCCGAAATACTCGACGTCAGACCGGATGAGGTCAGGTGAAAGCGGCCAGGTCGAGTCGTACAACGCGTATCCACCCGACCGCACCGAGGCGACGTCCTGTGCGTAGCTCTGGGCGTTCATCATGACGATGAGGTCGTGATCCTCGGAGCGTGCGATGTGTCCGTCACGGTTGACGCGAATCTCAAACCAGGTTGGCAGACCCTGGATGTTGGAAGGAAACAGGTTCTTCCCGGACACGGGGATCCCCATCCGGAAGATGGTTCGCATCAGCAGCCCGTTGGCGCTGGCCGAGCCTGTCCCGTTGACGTTGGCAAGCTTGATCGCGAAGTCATTGACGCGCGTGTCCGGGTCAGCCTTGCCGCTGACCGACCGGTCAGTGTCCAGCATCATGCTTGGACCTCCGTTGTTGAAGCCGACGCCATCAGGGGCGTGTCTTTGGCGTAGGGGATGAGAAGCTCGAAGCGTTGCATGTCCCAGGCCGCCGTGGGGCACCGTTCGGCGCAGAGACCGCAGTGCAGGCACACGTTCTCATCCTTGACCATGACCCGTCCGGTCTGTGGCAGGGAAGAGGAGACAAACAGGCCTTGGTCGACGCTCAGGCGCGGTGAGGTCAGGTGTGAGACGATCTCACTCTCCTCGCCGTCCGCCGTCATGGTCAGGCACTCCACCGGGCAGATGTCTATACAGGCGTCGCATTCGATGCACAGCGGCGGGGTGAACGCCGTCTCCATGTCGCAGTTCAGGCAGCGCTCAACCTCGCGTAGCGTCTGCTCCGCCGAGTAGCCGAGCTCAACCTCAAGGTCGAGCTCCTTGAACCTCTGCGCCATGTCGACGTGGTTCATCTGCTGGCGGTTGGCAGGGTTGTAATCGTTGCTGTAACTCCACTGGCTCAGGCCCATCTTCTGGCTGATCAGGTTCATCTGAACCGGCAGGCGGTCAGTCAGCTCCCGTCCCTGGCAGTGGTTGTGGATGGAGATGGCCGCCTGATGGCCGTGGGCGACGGCCCAGATGATGTTCTTGGGACCCCATGCGGCGTCACCGCCGAAGAAGACGCCGGGCAGTGTGGAGGAAAACGTAACCTCATCAACAACCGGCATGTCCCACTTGCCGAACTCCAGACCGATGTCGCGCTCGATCCACGGGAAGGCGTTTTCCTGGCCGATCGCAAGGATGACGTCGGTGCACGGCAGGACCACCTGGCCGACCACCGTGGAGTGCACCGCTCCTTCGTCCCATTCGACAATGTCAAACTCCATGCCGGTGACACGGCCGTTCTCCAGGATGAACCGTTTGGGAGCGTGGTGGGTGAGGATCTCCACGCCCTCCGCCTCGGCATCCTCGAGCTCCCATGGCGACGCCTTGAAGTACTCCCGGGGCCGCCTGGCGACGACCTTTACGTCTTTACCACCAAGGCGCAGCGACGAGCGGCAGCAATCCATCGCGGTGTTGCCCACGCCGATGATCAGGACCTGTTCGCCGATCTCCTGGACATGACCGAAAGCCACCGACTCAAGCCAGTCAATGCCGATGAAAATGTGCGAGTCGCCTGACTCCTCCCAGCGTCCTGGCACGTCCAGTTCCTTGCCGCGCGGGGCGCCGCTGCCCACAAAGACCGCGTCGAAATCCTCGGCAAGCAGCGACTTGAGACTCGTTATCTCCGTTCCGTAACGGACATCAACGCCCATATCGATGATCGTCTGGGTTTCGTAGTCCAGGACGTTGGCAGGCAGCCTGAAGGCCGGGATGTTGGTTCTCATCAGGCCGCCGGCTGTCTCATAGCGCTCGAAGATCGTCACCGAGTAGCCCAGCGGCATGAGATCGTTGGCGACCGTCAGCGAAGCTGGACCGGCGCCGATGCAGGCGATGCGCTTGCCGTTCGGGTGTTCGGGGATCTTCGGCAAGCGGTCTGAAATGTCGCCGCTCAGATCGGCTGCAACGCGCTTCAGGCGGCAGATCGCCACCGGCGAGCCGTCCACCCGGCCGCGCCGACAGGCCGGTTCGCACGGTCGGTCACAAGTGCGCCCGAGAATGCCGGGGAACACGTTGGACTCACGGTTGAGCATGTAGGCGTCGTCGTAGCGGCCTTGACCGATGAGTCTCAGGTAACCGGGCACATCTGTGTGCGCCGGACAGGCCCATTGGCAATCGACCACTTTGTGGTAGTAATCAGGATTCTCGACTGCAGTTGGCTTCATCGCCCATCCCAGGAGCTTGCGGGGGTATTTGACTCGTTAGCGATTGTTGCAGTTTGGCCGACTCCTCGCGGCGCCCCGCCGCTGCCTTGCGGTCAGCGCTGTTTGCGGTCAGCGCTGTTTGCGGTTCTCAAAGCGCGCCGCTGCCAAGGCCCCGGCGCGCTAGCCAATCCTCCGCCAACAGGGCCCAGCGCTCATGGTCGCGCCAATGGCCGTTGATCTTCAGGTACCTGGGGGAATAGCCCTCGCGATGAAAGCCGGCGCCGCGCGCCAGCGCCAGCGAGGCGCTGTTACCAGGCTGGATGTTGGCCTCCAGGCGATGCAGCCGCAGCTTCAGAAACGCTTCGCTCAGCACGAGCTCGATCCCCTCTCGCATGAAACCCTGCCCCGAGAAGCGCAGCGCGGCCGCGTAACCCAGGTAAGCGCTCTGCAGTGAACCGCGCGTCAGTTGTGAGAGGTTGAAAAAGCCGACGATCTGGTCGTCGGCCCGACGACACACCAGGTACGCCTGGAAGTCTGGCCGGCTGCTGTCTTCAAGGTAGGCGGCGAAACGGGCCGCATCGGTGGGCGCGGTCGCCCAGGGGCGGTGAAACTCCAGGCTCTCAACCATAAGGGCCACGAAGCTGCGCTCATCTGAGTAGCGTGGCGCGCGGATGTAGACACCGCCAGTGACACGCTGCCACAGTCCGCCCGGCAAGGTTCACCGTCCCGCAAGCTGGTCGCCCAGCCGGTAGGTCATCGCCTCCATCGCAAGATCCTCGCTGACGTTGCGGGTAAGGCGCTGGCGGGTCTGTTCAACAATCTCCACGGCTGCAAGCAGTCTTCCGGGTTCGCCGCTCAGGTGCTTTATGTCGGCGTCCAGATCGTCGCGCCGGTCACGGTTGCGCACCAGCTCCGGTGCGTCGTAGCGCAGCGCCAGCAGGTCCAAAAGCCACGACTCAACGACGTCCAGCCCCAGCGCCAGCGCGGTGGTCTCTGCCCGTCGCCGCCCCCGGCGTATGCGTTCCTCCCAGTCGGCCTCGACGCGCTTGCGGTCGCGACTTGACACGAGCTCCAGGTCGGCTACGCGACGCTCATCAAGTGTTGCCCGCAGCTCCTCGCCCCGGGCTTTGACGGCCGCCAGCAGACCCTCCCACCCACCCTCGCCGCGGTATTGCGGGTCAAGCGTGTGCCGCACGAGCGCCACGGCCTGTTCACGCAGCTGGGCGCCTTGCGCCGAAGCGAGCTGTCGGGAACGGTCGGCGTCACCGAGTCCCAGTCGCGCGCAGGCTTGCGCGCTCGGCCCGTCAACTCCGCGCAAGCGCAGCTCAGCCGCGATCGCCTCGACCGACGGGCCTTCGAAGCGCACCGTCTGGCAACGGGAGCGGATCGTTTCCAACACGTCCGCGAGGTGGTCGGTGACCAGGATCAGATGAACGAACGCAGCCGGCTCCTCAAGTGTTTTCAGCAGCCGGTTTGCGGCCTGTGCTCCGAGCTGGTCTGCGCTCTCAATCACAAACACCCGCCGGGTGGCCTCAAACGGGGTGCGCGACGCTGCAGCGACCACCGGCTCGTCGATGTCAGACACCAGGATCTCATGGGCGCCGCTGGGTGTGACCCAGGTGAGGTCCGGGTGTACCCCCGCCAGCGCGCGCGCATGCGCGCTGGCGGGATCGGGCGCGCCGGATGCCAGCCACGCCGCGGCGATCTGACGGGCGGCGTCCCGCTTGCCGGCGCCGCCCGGGCCGTGAAACAGATAGGCGTGAGACGGCGAGCCGTCCGCCGCCAGCGTAGGCTCAAGCAGCGTCTGCGCGTTGGGGTGCGCCTCAAGTACCGTCAGCACGATGCAAACGATGCTAGGTCACAAATCCTGAGATGACACCCACAGGCCGGCTGATCACAATTGAAGGGGTCGACGGGGCCGGCAAAAGCACGCTGGCGGAGGCCCTGGCGGGTGTGCTCGGGCAGCGTGGACTGCCAGTCAGCCAGCTGCGCGAACCGGGCGGCGTGCAGACCTCCGAGGTGATTCGCGCGATCGTCAAGGACACCGCGCTGACCGTTGGCGCGCGCACCGAGGCGCTGCTGTACGCGGCGGCCCGGGCGCAGCTTGTCGAGCAGGCGCTGCTGCCGCGTCTGGCCGCCGGCGAGTGGGTGTTGCTGGATCGCTTCGTTGACTCGTCGTTGGCCTATCAGGGCGCTGGCCGCGGTCTTGGCGTCGACGCGATCCGTGCGCTGAACCTGTTTGCGACCGGCGGGCTGACACCGGATCGCACGTTGCTGCTGGACGTGGACCGTGTCTCGGCGCGTCGGCGGGCCCACACGCGCGGCCAGGCGCCTGATCGCCTGGAGCGGGAGGGCGGCTCGTTCTTTGAGGTGATCGCCTCCGCCTACCTGCAACTCGCCGCCGCTGAGCCGGAGCGCTTCCGTGTGCTCGACGCGAGCCGTGCGCCGCAGCTGGTCCTTTCCGAGGCGCTTGCGGCCCTGTCGGACCTGTTCTGAACCCGGCTCGACAGGGCCCCAGACGGTCCGGACGGGAGTTGGCTTGGCGTAAGCTCAGCGGCCGCGGTACCCGTGCGGGCGGGTCTGGTGAAACGCCCAAGCGTCGGCGATCATGTCGGCCAGCGCCGGGCGCCGGGGCGCCCAGCCGAGCTCCGCCCGGATCTTGTCTGACGCGGCCACCAGCGCCGGCGGGTCACCGGGGCGGCGAGGCGCGTCAACCACCGCAATAAAACGACCGGTGACCTCCTGCACGGTCGCCACCACCTCACGCACCGAGAAGCCGTTGCCGTTGCCGAGGTTGAAGATCTGGTGCTCACCGGGCCGGGTCGCTGAAAGGGCCAGCACATGGGCGTCGGCCAAATCGTCGATGTGAATGTAGTCGCGCACCGCGGTTCCGTCTGGGGTCGGGTAGTCGGTCCCGAAGATCTGGACGCTGTCGCGCTGGCCCAGTGCGACCTTGATGATGTTGGGGATCAGGTGAGTCTCGGGTTCGTGATCCTCACCTGCGTCACCGTGGGCGCCGGCGACGTTGAAGTAGCGCAGGCTGACGGCCCCAAGGCCTCTGGCTGCGCAGAAGTCGCCGATCATGTGGTCGGCGGCGAGCTTGGAGGAGCCGTAGGCGTTCTGTGGCCGCGGCGGAGCGGTCTCATCGATCGGCACCCGCTCGGGCTGACCGTAGACCGCGCAGGTTGAACTGAACACCAGCCGTCCCACGCCGTGGGCGGACATCGCCTCAAGCAGGTTCAGGGTGCCAAGGACATTGGTCCGGTAGTAACGGTCGGGGTGTTGCACCGACTCGCCTACCAGCGCCAGCGCCGCAAAGTGCAGCACGCCGTCAAAGCCGTCGGCCATCACGGCGTTGATGTCCTCAAAGTTCCTGAGGTCTCCGACAACCAGCGGGACCCCGGCTGGCACGGCGTCACGGTGCCCGCATTTGAGGCTGTCAAAGACTGTCAGGTCATGTCCGTGCTCAAGCAGCACACGGGCGACAATCGAGCCGATGTAGCCGGCGCCGCCGGTCACAAGAAGTTTCATCGCAGATGAGATTGGCACATGTCGCGTCAACCGTCCGGCCCATACACTTAAATGCCTGCACGATGTGACTGAACAGCACGACGATTTTGAGCTCCTGGAGTTTGAGCAGGTCGAAGCCACGCCTGGCACGGCGCTGTTGCGCTTGGCCGCCCGCCGTCCGAGCGGTGCGGACGTTGGTCCCTGTCTGCTTGTCGTCAGTGACGGTCCCGTACAGCACCGGCACAAGCAGCTGCCCGCGCTGCCGGCCGCCAGCGGTCTGATCAGGGCGGCCTTCTCGGCGCCGCTGGCCCATGTGGCGCCTGGCGCCACGTATGCGCTGGAGCTGCCAGACGGTGGTTCCGTACGCCTGCCGGCGCCCGCCCGCAGGCGGTCGGCGCTGGCGCCGCTGCAAGCGGATCAGCCAGATGAGGCCGCCGATCGGTCACAGGAGGCGCTGGATGAGGCTCGCATCGTTGAGGCGGAGCGCCGCGCGGAGTCACGGCGCCTGGCGATCGCTGAGCTTGAGAAGCGCCTACGCCATGAACGGGAGCGCCGCGCGGCGGCCGAGGCCGACCTGGGCCACCTGCGCGCCGAGCGGGACGCGGCGCGCGCCGAGCGTGACAACGCTGCGGCTGAGCGCAGCGCGGCGCTGGCTGACCGTGATCGGGCTGAGGCGCGCGCGCGTGCCGCGGCGGCTGCGACCGGGGCGCTGGAGGCGCAGCTGCAAGCTGCGGCAGACGCGGTCAATGACGGGCGCGTTGCGCTTGAGGTCCAGCTGGCCGACCGTGACGCGGAGCTTGAGCGGCTGAGGGCCATGATTGAGATCACTCAGGGCCGGGCGCAATCAAGTCGCAGGGACGCCGCCGAACTGGAGGAACAGATCGCACGTCTGCGTGCCCAGCACGCCACGCTCGAGCAAGCGCTTGAGGACCGTGACGCAGAGCGGGCGCGGGCTGTTGCGGCGCTTCAGGACGTTGTCGCGGCCGGTCGTGCTGAGCTGAGCAAGGCGCAGAACCAGGTGATCGAGCTTGAGGACCAGTTGGAGACCCTGCGTCAGGACCGGGCGCGCAGGGACGCGCAGCACGCCTACGATCTGCAGACCGCTCAGGTGCGCCTGGATGTTGCGCGTGCGGAGTTTGAGGCTGCGCGAAGCGATGGTGAAACGTTGAACAGGCGTGTGGCGAGCCTGGAGTCGACGCTGGCGGAGCTTGACGCGGCGCTGGCGCAACGCGCGGCGGAGATTGACGTGCTGCGCAGTGCGCTCACCCAGCGTGGAGATCCGGCGACGGTCAGCGACACGCAGGCGAGCGTCGCCTCAAGCGTTGAGTTGGAGAGGCTGCTGGCCGACGTGCGCGCCGCGGCGGCTGCTGATGCGTCCAGCACATTGGGCGCTGAGATCGATCTGCTCAGGGCCGAGCTTGAGGATCACACCCAACAGATCGGCAGGCTGCAGAGCGAGTTGGCTGACGCCGATCAGCGGGCCAGCGCGGCGGAGGTTGAGCTGGTGACCCGCACCGGCGAGCTGGAGGCGTTCGGTGACAGCATGCGCGCGCAGATCAGAGATCTGCAGCGCAGCCGTGAGGAGCTGATTACCGCCGCGACCCTGTCTAGGGCGGAGCTTGACAGTGAGCGCCGCAGAGCGGACGCGGCGGAGGCGGAGCTTGAGCGGATCAGACAGGAGACCAGCCGCGCGGAGGCTGAGCGCAAACGTGCCAGCGCAGCCTACGCACAGGTACAGGCCACGGTTGCTGAACACGGGCGACAGGTTGACGAGCTGGCCCGGTCACTGGCCTCGGCGGAGCAGACGCTGCGGGAGGCACACGACATGATCAGCGTGCACGAGGCGCGTAACGGGGAGCTGGCTGCGGCCCTGCGTGCGGAGACGCACAGGCGCGTTGCCGTCGAGGAGGAGCTGGTTGCGGCCACGGCCAACGGACAGCTTCTGCGTGAGACGCTCGTCTACGAAGCCAGCCGAAACCGGCCAAGCGCCGAGTAAAATTCACTGGTGAGGCTTGAGGGCCTCGGTGGGTTGGCTGGCAGCGACCATCGTTCTTTGACCGCGGGCGTGGGATACGCGAAAGAGACTTGCGGACTTTGCGGGTTGGAAGCTTCAGCCGACTTCATTCCGTCCGCTGCTCGCGCAACTATTCACGGCCCCTTCTCGTGGCGGCACACGAGATCTGACATGGCGACAGTGGCAAGCAGAAGGAGATGGCAGGTATGACGAGTACCCCGCACACGCAAGTGAAGGACACCGCGGCTGGGCCGGGGCTCTCGATCGAGCGGTATTTCACCCGGGCAGGCGAGGACCCCTTCGAGCAGGTGCAGTGGGAGGTGCGCGATGCTCGCATCGGCCGCGGCGGGAAGGTCTCCTTCGAGCAGGCGGATGTGGAGTTTCCCCGGTCCTGGTCGCAGAACGCGACCAACATCGTCACCGAGAAATATTTCCGCGGTCAGCTCGGCTCGCCTGAGCGGGAGCGTTCGGTTCGGCAGATGATCCGGCGTGTGGCCGGGACGATCGCGGGCTGGGGGGTCAAGCGCGGGTACTTTGCCACTGACAGTGATGGGCAGGCGTTTGAAGACGAACTGACTTACATCTTGCTGCACCAGATGGCCGCCTTCAACTCGCCGGTGTGGTTCAACGTCGGCTGGCATGAGGAGGGCAGCCCCAAGCTGCAGGCGAGCGCGTGTTTCATCCTCTCCGTCGACGACACCATGGAGTCGATCCTTGAATGGAACACCAAGGAGGGCATGATCTTCCGTGGCGGCTCCGGTGCGGGTGTGAACCTCTCCCGGATCCGCGGTTCGATGGAGCATCTGAGCCGCGGCGGCACCGCTTCCGGTCCGGTGTCGTTCATGCGTGGCGCGGATGCTTGGGCGGGGTCCATCAAGTCTGGCGGCGGCACCCGGCGGGCCGCCAAGATGGTGATCCTGGACGTTGACCACCCTGACATTCAGGAGTTCATCTGGTGCAAAGCCAAGGAGGAGGAAAAGGCTGCCGCGCTGCGTGACGCCGGCTTTGACATGTCGATCGACGGTGACGGCTTCTACTCGATCCAGTACCAGAACGCCAACAACTCGGTGCGTGTGACCGACGAGTTCATGCGCGCGGTTGAAGAGGATGGTGACTGGCACCTGATCGCCCGTACGACCGGTCAGCCGGTCGGCGAGCCGATCAAGGCGCGTCATCTGTTGTCAGAGATCGCCGAGGCTGCCTGGCGCTGCGCGGACCCAGGCGTCCAGTACGACACGACCATCAACGCCTGGCACACGTGCCCGAACTCCGGACGGATCAACGGATCCAATCCGTGCTCTGAGTACATGCACGTTGACAACTCCGCATGCAATCTCGCTTCGCTGAACCTCATGAAGTTTCGCCGCAACGGCGGAGGCTTCGACGTTGAAGCGTTCCAGAAGGCAATTGACATCCTCCTGCTGGCACAGGAAATAGTCGTTTCACCGTCGAGCTACCCCACCGATGAGATCGCCGCCAATGCCCGTGCGTTCCGTCAGCTGGGCCTGGGCTATGCGAACCTGGGCGCCTACCTGATGGCGGACGGCCTGCCGTATGACTCCGATCAGGGCCGTGGGTTCGCCGCTGCGGTCACGGCGCTGATGACAGGGCGCGCGTACCGGCGCTCCGCCGAGATGGCCGCGGCGATCGGTCCCTATGAGCGCTATGCGGAAAACCGCGAGCCGCACAATGCTGTGATACGCAAACATCGTGACGCCGCCTATGCCATTGATGACAGCGCTTGCGCTGATAAAACGCTCCTGCAGGCAGCGCGCTCGGCGTGGGATGACGCGGTTGTGCTTGGTGAGCAGCACGGTTACCGCAACGCACAGGCGACGGTCCTAGCGCCGACCGGAACGATCAGCTTCCTGATGGATTGCGACACGACCGGCGTAGAGCCTGACTTCTCGCTGGTCAAGTTCAAGGAGCTGGTTGGCGGCGGTCAGATGACAATCGTCAACCGGACCGTGCCGCTGGCGCTGGAGACACTGGGTTACGACGATCAGCAGATCGAGCAGATCGTCGCCTACGTCAATGAGTACGGCACGATCCTGGGCGCACCGGATCTCAAGGATGAGCACCTGCCCGTCTTTGATGTGGCTGTTGGTGAGCGCGCGATCTCACACATGGGCCACATCAAGATGATGGGCGCCATCCAGCCGTTCATCAGCGGCGCCATCTCAAAGACGGTGAACATGCCTCATGAGGCGACCAGCGCTGACATCGCTGACGCCTACACCCAGGCTTGGCGGCTGGGCGTGAAGGCTCTGGCGATTTACCGGGACGGGTCAAAGACGGCCCAGGCGCTGCGAACCGACGCCCAGAAGCAGGCGCCAACGCCGGTTGACATTGAAGCGGCGGTCCAGACGGCGGTCGCGCAGGCGCTGGCGTCGGCACCGCCGCGGCGTCACCGGATGCCGCGTGAACGCGAGTCAATCACGCACAAGTTCTCGCTCGGTGGTCACGAGGGTTACATCACGGCCGGCAAGTATGAGGACGGCTCGGTCGGTGAGATCTTCCTTTCTGACATTGGCAAGGAGGGCTCGACGCTGCGCGGCATGATGAACGCGTTCGCCACGGCGATCTCGATCGCACTGCAGTACGGAGTGCCGCTGGAGACGCTGGTGCGCAAGTTCAGCTACATGCGATTTGAGCCCGAGGGCATGACCACCAACCCGGAGATTCCGTTTGCCAAGTCAATGCCCGACTACATCATGCGCTGGCTGGCTTCACGCTTTTTGGAGGCGGACATCCAGGAGGAGCTTGGCATCCTGACTCCTGCGGTCCGCGCCCGCAAGGCCGCGGAAGCCGCCTACACCTCACATGCCAGCGACACGTCGGTGCCGGCCGCGGGTCTTCGCGATCATGAGGCTGGCAGCGCTGCGACGGCTAACGGTGGTCCGGCCACAGGCAATGGTTCGGCTGCTACAGGCACTGGTTCGGCGGCCACAAGCACTGGCTCGGCGGCCACAAGCACTGGCTCGGCGGCCA
>JBMFHK010000050.1:13478-16399 GCA_049976865.1 Solirubrobacteraceae bacterium
GTGGCCAAACGCTGGTAGCCGTGGCCAGGCGTTGGTAGCCGTGGCCATTTCATGAGAGCGGACAGGGGAGAGGCCCTGCTGATGCAGGGCCTCTCCCCTTTAAACGACGGATGGCCCGCCCCATCGCTGCAGGCGTGACGATCCGCCCTGCTTCCCGTTCGCCTCTCACCCGAACAGCGCATCGGACGGTCCGGCTGCAGCTTGAAGCGCGTCTCCCCGTTGCGAAAAGTGAACTCGATCTTCGTACGGATCGGCTCATCGTGACCGTTCGCTTCCAAGAGAACACGCCATAGGCCGGGGCTTTCGGCCGGCGCGGGCGGGTTCGTCGCAGCACACGCCACTGGCGGGGAAGGAAATATCCCGCCACGGGATATTTCCTTCCCCAAGTTGCTAAACGGAAGTTTTCGGTGTTGAGACGCGGATCCGCCCGGGATCGCCGGGTTTGCGCGGATCCGGGTCGGGTTTGGTTCGGCTACTTGTTGGCCAGGCCGAGCAGGTTGAGCGCCTGGGTTGCAGGGCGCTCGGCTCGGTGTGTTTGATGATCGTGATGTTGGTGTCGCCGATCCGGATCGTCCCACCGCAACCGACGATCCGGCTCAGAACCAAGGAAAACTTCCGCTTAAAAACTGTGGCCGGGACGTCGGTCAGCCGTCCAGCAGGGCCGCTGTTTGCAGCCACTGATCTTCAAGCTGCGTGCGCTCGGTGAGCAGCTGCTGCAGCTCTGTGTTGAAGGCGACCAGCTGCGTATGGTTGCTGGCGCTGGCCGCCATGAGCTCATGCAGTTGTTGTTCACGAGCCGTGCGGCGTTCGATCTCCCGCTCAAGGCGTGCCAGCTCGCGGCGGGCGCTGCGCACCACGTTGCCCGGCTTCAGCTCGCGTCCGCCCGGATCGTGTGTACCGCCCACCGGCGTGGCACGTGCGGCACTGTCCTGCCGCGTGCGCGTGCTACTGGCAGGCTCGGCGGGTGCTGCTCCAGGCGCGGGGAGAGCGTGCCCAGCGGCGGCTGACGGCCCGAGCTGGGTTAGATACTGGTCCACGCCGCCCGGCAGATGTCTGATGCCGCCAGCCCGGTCGACCGCGTACACGCTGTCTGTGACCCGTTCTATGAAGTAACGGTCGTGGCTGACAACGACGAGCGTGCCGGGCCAGTGGTCCAGCAGGTCCTCCAGCGCCCTCAACGTCTCGATGTCAAGGTCGTTGGTCGGCTCGTCCAGCAGCAGCACGTTAGGCTCGCCGATCAGCAGGCGTATCAAGGCAAGCCGGCGGAGCTCACCGCCAGAGAGATCCTTCACCAGCGCCCGGGCCCGCTCGCCACGGAAGCCGAGCCGCTCGATCAGCCGGCTGGCGCTGATCTGTTCGCCGTTGGCAAGCGTCGCATGACTGTTGATTTCCTGAACAGCCTCAAGCACGGTTCGGTGTGCCGGGATGCCGACCGACTCCTGGGCCAGGTGCGCCAGCCTGACCGTCTCGCCGCGTTCCAGTCGGCCGCCGGTGGGCTCCAGCTCGCCTGCTAGGACCGCCAGCAGGGTCGACTTGCCTGCACCGTTGGCACCGACCAGCGCGACCCGGTCGCCAGGTCCGAGCAGCCATGTGAGGTTGTTGATGACCGGCTGGTTGGCTGTGTAGGAGAAGGAGATCCGCTGCGCCTCAATGACCTTCTTGCCCAGGCGTGCGCTGGCAAAGCGCAACAGCTCTGTGCTGTCGCGTGCGGGCGGCTCGTCTGCAATCAGCGCGTTGGCGGCCTCGATCCTGAATTTTGGCTTGGCGGTGCGCGCAGGCGGCCCACGGCGCAGCCACGCAAGCTCCTTGCGCACAAGCTGGCGGCGGCGGTCCTCACGGGCGGCGCTCACGCGCCCGCGCTCTGCTGCAGCCAGCACGTAGGCCGCGTAGCCACCCTCATACTGGTGCACGCAGCGGTCCGCCACCTCCCAGGTGCGGGTGCACACGGCGTCCAGGAACCAGCGGTCATGGGTGATGACCAGCAGCGCTCCGGAGCGGTTGGCGAGGTGCTGGGCCAGCCAGGCGATCACCTCCACGTCAAGGTGGTTGGTGGGTTCGTCCAGAAGCAGCAGGTCGCTCTCGTCAAGCAAGCTGAGGGCCAACGCGGTGCGGCGGCGCTCACCACCGGAAAGCGCCGATACCGGCGTGTGGAGCCCCGCCGGAAACCGTCTCAGCTCCACACCGCCAAGCAGCGCGTCGAGGATTGCGCGCCGCTTGCGGCTCCCGGCCCACTCGTGCTGCGCGCGGTCCGCGCCCAGCACCTCACCAACCGTACGCTCGCCATCCAGTCCGTCCTGTTGGCCGAGCAGGCCGATCCGCAGGCCGCCCAGCCGCGTGACGCGACCTCCGTCCGGCTCCTGCGCACCGGCGATCAGCTTAAGCAGTGTCGACTTGCCCTGGCCGTTGGCCCCCACCACGCCGATGCGATCGCCGCCGGCGACCCCCAGCGTGATCGACTCCAGGATGGTGCGGGCGGCGTACTGCTTGCTGACCTCGCTGAGGTTGATGAGGTTGTTGGGTGGCGCCATCGGGGCAATGATCGCGCGTGGGTGAGGCTACGGGGGTTGTGACCGGCCCGGCCAGGGATGCGCGGGCGTGAGCGGCTCGGCTCGGCCAGGGATGCGCGGGCGCGTGGCCGGTCGGGTCCAGGGCCGACGGGCTTGCGACTTGAGGCTGTCCAGTACGTGGCCGTGTTTCACCAGTTGTTAGTGACTGTTGCGGTGTCGGCGGCTTGGTTTGGGCTGTGATCTAGCGGCGGCCCGGGCCGGAGCGCTATGGAAGTGTCAGGGATCCGGTTGCGGGGGAATGGTGTTGGGCTCCTCTGCCCGCAACCGCACTCGCCGACGCCGAACGGCGGCGCTTTACAGACCTCGATCTTGCAGTAAGCGGCTGGGTGGGTCGTTACTGGCGCGCGGGAGCGT
>JBMFHK010000051.1:0-16386 GCA_049976865.1 Solirubrobacteraceae bacterium
CTGGCGGCCCGTAAAGCCAACAGACGACGTGAACAGTTACGTTAAAGACGGTAAAGCTACATGTCCAGGAAGCTGTGCCAGAGCTTGAGGTAAGGCGCGGGGTGGCTCTGTCCAGCGTCGCAGTACAGTGATGGGCACATGGTCTCCGCAACTGGTGAGAGTGGCCTTACTCGGGAGCGCCTCGGACTAGGGGTGGCAGCGCGCCTGTCGCGCTATCTGCTGGTGCTTACGCAGGCGCGCAAGATGGGTAAGGAAACGGTCAGCTCGCAGGAGCTCGCCGACTACACGCACGTCAACTCAACGCAGATCAGGCGTGATCTGTCGGGCTTTGGCAAGTTTGGCAAGCGCGGCGTGGGGTACAACGTGGACGCGCTGGTCGGCGAGATCCAGCAGATCCTGCGGACCAGCTCTCAGACCAACATCGCGCTGTTCGGGGCTGGCAACCTCGGCACGGCGATCGCTACCTCCGACGTCTTTGCCGATCATGGCTTCCGCGTCGTTGCGCTGTTTGACACCGACTCGGCGAAGGTTGGCACGAAGGTCGGGAACGTCGTTGTCACAAGCTACGAGGATATGCGGGCTGTGCTCAGCGAGCAGGAGATTGTGGTTGCGGTGCTGGCCGTGCCCTCAGCGGTGGCACAACGCGTGGCCGACGATCTGGTCCAGGTCGGTGTCAAGGTGATCTTCAATTACTCTGAGGCGCTGCTTCACACGCCACCCGAGGTCACCGTTCATGCTTCCAGTCCGGCCGTGGATCTGCTGCACGCCCTCTACTTCTA
Source organism: Solirubrobacteraceae bacterium (assembly GCA_049976865.1). Classification (GTDB taxonomy): domain Bacteria; phylum Actinomycetota; class Thermoleophilia; order Solirubrobacterales; family Solirubrobacteraceae; genus Palsa-465. Next base: position 780 of record JBMFHK010000051.1, read on the forward strand.
CCTGGCTTGACCGGCATCGACGTCAACGCTGGCCGCGCTCGCTTCGAGGAGAGCACCGACTTCACGGTTGGGCTTGAGGAGGAGTTCGCGATTCTCGATGCCGGTTCACTGGATCTCAGCGGCCGCTTCGAGGATCTCCGCGACGCGGCTGCAAGCGACCCGTTGCTTGCAGCCGCGGTGGCCGGTGAGCTGATCTCGTCTGAGATCGAGATCCGCTCGGGACGTGGGGAGACGCTGGCTGATGCGATCCATAAGCAGCGGGAGCTTCGGCGCCGCCTGTTCGCGCTGGCCGGCCGTTACAACGTGAAGTTCGCGTCGACCGGCACGCATCCCTGGGCCGACTACCGTGAACAGCGGGTCATCGAGACCGACCACTACCGTCGCGTCGAACGTGGCCTGAGATACGTCGCGTGGCGCAACAACACGTTCGCGTTGCATGTCCATGTGGGCGTCAAGGGGGCCGACCGGGCGATCCAGGTCTGTGACAGGCTGCGGCCCGTGCTGCCACAGCTGCTGGCAATATCGGCCAACTCGCCATTTCTGGAAGGGCGAGAGGTCGGTCTGCACAGCGTCCGCACGCAGATTTTCACCAAGAGCTTTCCGCGCTGCGGGGTTCCCGACGCGTTTGGGGACTGGCGGACCTACGCTGAGTATCTTGACCTGCTGGTGGGGACTGAGTCGGTCGTGGAATACACGCAGCTTTGGTGGTCGGTGCGGCCGCATCTGGACTTCGGCACCGTTGAGGTCCGCATCTGCGACGCACAGCCAACCGCCCAGGAGTCAGAGGCGCTCGCCACGCTGATTGTCGCCTGTGTTGGGCAGGCTGCACGCGACGTGGATGAGGGCCGGCCTCACACCGACCTGCCGCCACGGCTGATTGAGGAGAACATGTGGCGGGCGATCCGCTTCGGCATGGACGGGCAGCTCATCGACTTTGATCGCAAAAACCAGTATCCGGCACGGGATGTGACCGGCCGGCTGCTTGAGTGGACCGCACCAGTTCGCGTTGAGATGGGGCTTGAGCCGAGGTTGCCGGACGCCAACGGTGCGCAGCGCCAGCGGGCGCTGCGCAGGACGGACCTGACCATGAGCGAGGTGTACGCCGCATTTGTCCAGGCAACGCACGCGACCTATGGTGGTGCTGGCTATATGACCGTGGAGGTGAATTAGATGGACGCTGACGAGTCGTCTCTTGACGAGCAGCAGCTGCGCGCTGCCTACGAACAGGAAATCAAGCGCGTTCGCGTCGAGGATGTGCTGTTGGAGAACGTGGTCACCGTTATCAACCTCGGGCTGCGCCGGACAGGGCTTCTGCCCGGCACTGAGGACGAGCTGGATCTCGCTCAGGTGCATCTCGCCATCGAAGCTGTGCGGGCGCTTATGCCACAGCTTGAGCGCGTCGCACCAGAGCAGGTGGACGCGATTCGGGACGCTCTCTCACAGCTTCAGATGGCGTATGTCAAGGCCGGACAGGGCGGTTCCACGGTGCCCGAGCCGGCGCCAGCGCCAGAGCCGGTGTCGGCGCCAGCGGCGCCAGTGCCGCCCGCCAACCAGGGCGGCCCTGGGCCAGCACAGCGCAGCGGCCGGCTCTGGGTGCCGGGACAGTGAAGCGATGGGTACAGTGCACGCATGTTCATTCTGATTGTCGGGTGCGGCCGTGTAGGCTCGGCCATCGCGAAACGAATGCTGGATGCCGGGCATCAGGTTTCGGTCATGGACCGCGACCCGCTCTCCCACGAGCGGCTGGATAGCAGTGAGGTGTCCACCTGGGAGGACGCTGGTGGGCGCTTCACCGTTGGGACCGCGCTTGAGATCGACGGGCTGATCCAGGCGGGAATCAATGAGGCTGACGTATTTGTGGCGGCCACCAGCGGTGACAACACCAACCTCGTGATTGCCCAGATAGTCAAACGGCGTTTCGAGGCACCGAAGGTGATCGTGCGCGTGGCAGATCCGGCTCGGGCTGCCTGGTATAGCGAGCAGGGACTGCAGACCGTCTGTCCCACACAGGTGGCGATCGATGAGGTTGAGCGGGCGTTGCTCGGGGGCTGAGAGGAGTCCAGGACTGTGTATGTGATCATCGTTGGAGCCGGCAAGGTCGGCTGGAACCTTGCCCGGGAGCTGCTGGCCAAAGATCGTGAGGTGACGCTGATTGAGTCCAACCACGATCGCTTCCGGGTTGTGGAGGATGAGCTGGAGCAGGTCGTGCAGTACGGTGACGCCACTGAGCTGTGGGTCCTTGAGCGGGCGGGCATCCAGCGAGCCGACCTTGTGGTCGCCGTCACCGGGGACGATGAGGACAACATTCTGATCAGTCAGGTCGCCAAGGAGAAGTACGGTGTCCAGCGGATAGTCGCCCGGGTCAACAACCCACGGAACCTGGAGCACTTCAAGCTGCTTGGCATCCACCCGGCGGTTTCCGCCACCGACCTCATCCTGCGTCTGATTGAGCGTGAGGTGCCTGAACACGGCCTGGTGCAGCTGCTGGCGCTGGAGGATGAGCACCTTGAGATCATCGAGCTTGACGTGGCCTCAGACTCGGCTGCGGCCGGACGGACCGTGAGCGAGATCACCCTGCCGGAAGGTGTGCTGATCATTTCGGTGCTCCGCAGCGGGCGTGGCTTTGTGCCCCGGGGCGACACGGTCATAGAAGCCGGTGACCAGGTTCTGGTGATTCTCGATCCAGGGCTCCAGCAGGCTGCCATGGCGCGGTTTGCGCCGGTCGCTGCCAGCTCACGCTGAGAACGGTCCGGCGTGGCCAAGCGGCTGCCGTGGCGCACCCACGGCAGCAGGCCTGCCCCAGGCCGCCGATTTGTTGAGAAGGAGTCAAAGACGCTGGCGGCGGGGCGCTACGCTTACGCTGCGCCTGGGTGTGAGGGCGAGTTTCAGAAAAGTCGTGTGTTTGACCGTTGATGGGTATGGAGCTGGAGTATCGGAGTTCAGCTGGGTCGCCGGGGCGCGGACCACGCGTGAAAGCGGGCGGATGTGCACGGCGCCAACCGGGGCGCTAGCGCGTGAGACCGCAGCTGGCACGTGAGCTGGTCACCGCGCTGCTGCGCCAGGTTCGTGACGGTCGCCTGACGATCATCGAAGCTCACGGAGAACGGCTCTCTTTCGGCCAGGGCGAAAGAGAGGCGGTCATGCAGTTGCACTCCCCACGCGTGTGGGCGGATTTTCTCGGTGGGAGCCTGCGGCTGGCGGATTCCTACGCACAGGGGCGCTGGGATTCACCGGACACGGTCGCGTTGGTCAGGCTCGCGGCTCGCAACATGTCCGCTCTGGACCGTGTCCGGCGCCTTGGCCTGCCGCTTTTGTATCCGCTGGCCCTTGCCCGCGCTGTAAGCCGACCCGCCAAGCGTGATCAGCGCCGGCGTGACGTGAGTTCCCACTATGACCTCGGAAACGCACTGTTTGAGCGCATGCTCGACCCGACGCTCACCTACTCGTGCGCTCTGTTCACGGAGCCTGGCAGCTCGCTTGAGGACGCGCAGAGAGCAAAACTGGAGCGTGTCTGCGCCGAGCTTGAGCTCGGCCCCGAACACCACGTCTTGGAGATCGGGACTGGCTGGGGTTCGTTCGCGATCCACGCCGCATCAACCCGTGGTTGCCGGGTCACCACAACAACTGTCTCCGGCGAGCAGTACAAATACGTGCGAGCCAGGATCAAAGCCCTGGGCCTGTCCGAACTTGTCAGCGTAATCTCCGAAGACTTCCGTGATCTCAAGGGAACCTATGACCGTCTGGTGTCGATCGAGATGATCGAGGCGGTCGGCTGGCAGAACATCGGCCGTTTCCTGGGGGCTTGCTCGTCATTTCTGACTGCCGGCGGGGCCATGTTGCTTCAGGCGATCACGATCGATGATCGCGCCTACCAGGTGGAGAAGGCGAGCCGTTCCTTCATCAAGCGATACATCTTCCCAGGCGGCACGCTGCCGTCGGTTCAGGTCCTGACCGGTGCGCTGGCGCGTCGCACCGACATGCAAACCATGGGCGTGACGGACCTCACGGCGCACTACGTGACAACGCTTCAACACTGGCGCAGACGTTTTTTGGCCAACTGGCCGGAGCTTGCCGCTCAAGGTTTCGATGAGCGCTTCAAGCGGATCTGGGCGCTGTATCTGGCTTACTGTGAAGCGGGGTTTGCGGAGCGCCGGATCCAGGATGTGCAGATGCTGCTGGTCAAGCCCGGGTTCCGTCGGCAGCTGACACGCTTGCAGACACGGGCGCCCGGGAAAGGTCTCCAGCATGCTTTCTGAACCGTTGCGTCACAGCGCGCTGGACGCTGCGCTGGCGGCGGGATTGCTGCCTGATGCCGTGTTGGGGGTCGGCTCAAAGATCGGTGTGGAGATGCTTTCGCGCGGACTTCTGAGGGGCGGAGCGGAAGCTCAGGAACGACGCCTGCAGGCGCTGCTTGCGCGGCTGCGCAGCGGTCCTGTCGCCGACGCGTTGGATGTGGCCAACGCTCAACATGCCTCGCTGTCGGCGGAGTTCTTTGAACTGGTGCTGGGCCCGCGACTGAAGTACTCAGGCTGCCTGTGGCCGCCTGGGGCCGGTGGCCTGGCGGACGCCGAGGACGCCATGCTTGAACTCACCTGTGAGCGGGCGGAGGTGCGGGACGGGATGCGCGTCCTGGATCTGTGGTGCGGCTGGGGTGCGTTGTCATTGTGGATCGCTGAGCGGTACCCGAACGCCAGGGTCGTCGCGCTCGCCAACTCGGCAGCGCAGCGCCAGTATGTGGCGACTCGCGGTGAGACGATGGGGCTCACGAACCTGACCGTGACCCGCGCCGACATGAACGGTTACAGCGCTGAGGTGCCGTTCGATCGCATCCTCTCGATCGAGATGTTTGAGCACATGCGCAACTGGGCGGAGCTGCTGCGGCGTATTTCAATGTGGCTGAGACCCGACGGTCGTCTCTTCATGCAGCTGTTCACCCACCGTTGTGCTCCATATCTGTTGGAGGAGACCTCTCCGTCCGCGCGCCTGTTCTCAGCCGGTCTGATGCCGAGCCACGATCTGCCTCTGATGTTCCAGGAGAACCTGAAAATCGAGCATCGCTGGGCGGTGTCGGGCGTCCACTATGCGCGCACGCTCCAAGCTTGGCTGGGGCAGCTTGACGCGAACCACACCGACCTGCTTGCGGTGCTGCGACGGTCGGGGCGGACGCGCGGCGAAGCTCGCCAGATGCTCGCCAGCTGGCGTCTTTTCCTGATCGCGGCCGCAGCGACGTGGGCCAGCAGCGACGGCGGCCGCTGGCTGGTCAGTCACTACCTGTTCGCCTCCCGCGAAGAGGGCGGGGTGACGCCGGACGTTCTCTGGAGGTAGCGCGCGGCTCTCTCGGCAGGGAGTGCGCGGCTCTCTCGGCAGGGAGTGCGGGCTGTTCTCTGGAGGTAGCGCCGGACCTTCTTTGGGGGCGACGCCGCTGGATGTGACGATGTTGCCGAGCCACAGCACCTGGCCGCGGCGTGTCGTTCCGGCTGGGCTGGCTGCGGCGTGTCGTCCCGGCTGGGCTGGCTGCGGCGTGTCGTCCAGCCCGCTCTTTAGCAACTTCGGGAAGGAAATATCCCGCCACGGGATATTTCCTTCCCCGCCTCCATAAGTTTGCTGTTTTTCGGGCTTGGGGATGGGGAGAGCTGACGCTCTCCCTGGGTTTGTCTCCGACGAAGACCGGCCGCTGACGCGGCCTTTTGCTGTGCTTGGAGGGCCGGGAGTGCCCCTTCGTTGTCCTGCTCCAGATCCTGGCCGGCCACGCTCGCCAGTAGCCCGCCGGCCTGCTCAAAGATAAGGGCAAGCGTCAGCTCCCTCATCTTCTCAAGTCAGCTTGCGGCCAGCCTCCTAAGACGGGTCCCGGGCTTGTGAGTAACGCTGGAGTGTGTGGCGCCGAGCGTCGAGATGGTTGACAATCGGGGCTGGATAGTCGGTGCCGATCAGGCAGCCCGCAGCCTGCTGCAGCTGCTCGGGCATCCGCCACGGCTCGGCGAGATGGGTGGCGGGAACTCTCGACAGCTCGGGAACGTAGCTTCTCACATACCGGCCTTCCGGATCGAACCGCAGCTGTTGCAGCGTCGGGTTGAGGATCCGCCTGGCCACCGGTTGCGGATCAACGCCCACCGAGGCGATCCATTGCCAGTTGCCGTTGTTGTTGGCCACATCACCGTCGAGCAAGTACCGCATGAACCAGCGCTCACCCCAGCGCCAGTCGATCCCCAGGTCTTTGACCAGGAAGGAAGCCACCACCAGCCTGGCACGGTTGTGCATCCATCCCGTCGCCAAAAGCTGTCGCATGCCGGCGTCAACCAGTGGATAGCCGGTCTTTCCCTCGGTCCATGCTTGGAAATGCTGCCTTGAGTTTGACCAGATGATTCTGCGGCGCAGCCGCGGCTGGTGCTCAGTGTGCACGTTGTCTGGATGGTTCACCAGCACGTGGGCGTAGAAGTCGCGCCAGCAGAGCTGACGTCTGAACGCCTCGGCGCCGTTCTCATCTGGCAGGCTGGCCTCCATTGCTCGAGCTGACAGACACCCAAAGTGCAGCTGCGCTGACAGTTCAGAGGTGCTCTCATCAGCCACCATGTCATGTCTCTGGCTGTAGCTGGCCAGACGCTCGGTCAAAAACGCTTGTGCCCAGGTTCTGGTCGCAGCCTCCGAGGCGTCCGGCAACGTCGCTGTGGGCCGGGGGTGGGCTGTAAGCTCGGGGATCGCCGCTGAAGCGATCTGTTCAGGAAGCGGCGGCAGAGCCTGCGGCGCGGGCTGCACCTGGCGCCTGGCCTCGCGTAGCCAGCGTTTGTAAAACGGTGTGAACACCGTGTAGGGCCCGCCGCTACCGGTCCGCAGGGTGTGCAGGTCATCCAGTACGTACTGTCCTGGCAAGAGGTGCAGCCCCGCCTGCTGATCGGCCAGAGCGTCTGCCACCCGGCGGTCACGCGCCTGCGCGAAGGGGCTGACATCGGCGCCAGCGAACACGTCGGTGGCGCCAACCTCGTAGGCGAGCCGGGGAATCTCCAGTTCTGGGCGTCCGGTGCGCAGCACCAGGCCCGAGCCCAGCCGCTCAAGCCCGGCTCGCAGCTCGTGCAGGCAGGCGAGCAGGAAGGCTGTGCGGCTAGGGCTCGAGCGGCGCCCTTCCAGCAGCCGTGGGTCCAGGCAGAAGGCCGGCATCACCGCGTCATGCTCAAGCAGTGCTGCTTGCAGCGCCGGGTTGTCATGGAGGCGAAGGTCTCGTCTGAACCACATCAAAGCGGTCATCGCAGGTGAAGTGTGACGGAGACTGACTGGGACCGGCCCGGGGTGCTGTCCCGTTCTATACTCGCCGGAGCCTCGTTCTTTGCCGGATGGTGTAATGGCAACACGCCAGGTTCTGGCCCTGGTATTCAAGGTTCGAGTCCTTGTCCGGCAGTTTGCCCCTGGAAGGCCTGCAAATGCGGGCCTATCGTCGCCATAGGGATCGGCGTTAGAGCGCCGTTGTCAACGGCTTGTCAACGATCGCGGCCGCGGCCGCGGCGTCGGAGTGCGGTAGCAGGTGCGCATAGGTGCCAAGCAGCGTCTGCGGATGGTCGCCGAGGCGAGCGGCCATCACATGCACCGGGACGCCTGCTCTCACCCCGCTACGCCACCCCGGTCCGTAGCGCTCCGCCACCCCAACCGGTAGGGTTGACCTGTCAACTGTTGCGACGTTGACTGGAACTCGCCACGTCACGGTGGGGCCAAGCGAAGTCATCGTTCTCACCTTTGCCGGAGCGCGGCCGCTACGTCTGAGGCCTTGCGGAACAGGCGTGGGGGCCGGGTTGGAGCGGCTCGAAATCCGTGATGCTCGTAGAAGCGGCGTGCGGGTTCGTCGATCGCGTCGACGACAATCAGCCTCCCGCCAGCCATCTCGATTGCATCGCTGGCTCGGGTGAGCGCGTCGAACAGCAAGCTGGCGCCCAGTCCCTGACCGTGCAGGCGGCGGTCAAGCGCGAGCCGTGCGAGCAGGATCGCCGGGATGCTGTGCGCAGCGCCGTGGCTGAGCTTTGATGGCAGCTCGTCGCGACGGACCTCATGCGGGCAGAGACTGAAGTAGCCGATGACCACGTTGTTCTCTGACCAAACATAGGTGCGGGCGGTTCCCATCGCGTCGGCCGTCAGCGCCGAGCCTAAAAGCCAACGATCGAGCGTCTGATCACCGCACGCGAACTCAGTCAGGTCATGGCGTAGCGAGATCCGCTCTGAGAGGTACACGGCCGCTGCGCGAGCTCACACGCGACGGAAACGCGGCTGCTCTCGCTCGCGGACAGCGACCGCGGCCAGCTCGGGCATCGGCTCCACGGGCTCATCAAGGCTCTCAAGCAGCCGGTCAAAATAGTTGCTGGGAACCAGCGTGTAGGCGTGTTCGGCGATCACCCGCTCGGCCTTCTCCGTTGCTGCAGCGACCATGAACCCACTCAAAGACGTGCGCTCGAGCGTGCTCGCATACCGGATCCGCTCGGCGCTGTCCGGGTCGATTCGCGCTTCGATGCGCTCGGTACGAGAAGACATACCGGACATTGTACGGGCATCCGTAGTCAGAGTCCACCCTCGCTGCCAACGTTCAGTGAGACGCTCACCTTCGAGGAATCAATGGCTCTGGGGGCGAGAACGGAGAACGCTGGACATGTTGGAGGCGAGCACGATGGGAGCTGGAGCGATGGTCGAGGGAGGCGGGTTCTCCGGTGTTTCCAGACTCCGTTGCGCGCACAAGGCACGCCGCCCGCTTTGTCAGGGCGGTCCTTGGTACAGGGGCGCTACGCGGCTTCCGAGTTACGGATCCTCTTGTCAACGGGTTGTCAGCGACCGCTGAGGCGGCCGCCCGCCCCGCGGGGTGGGCGCTACCCCATAACCTCCACCGGATCGCCAAGGCTGATCACGCCGCCCTGCAGGACCCGGCCGTGGATCCCCAGCGGCAGCGGCTCGGTGACGCCCTCGGCAGGCCGGTATGAGCGCAGCAGCTCAAGTGTGGGCATCGTGATCTGGCCGGTTTCCGGGTCGCGGCTGGTGACCAGGCAGCGGCCCACGTGACCTTCCACACGCAGCAACACCGGGCCGATGGAGAGCTCGCGGCCCACCCAGCCGTCCTCTGCGTGGGCGTCGACCCCATCGACTTCGATGAGCATCCGGAAGCGGCGAGCGTCCACCTCGTTGACTGCAGCCCGCTCGGCGAGCCGCCGCAGTGACGCTCGCGACAGAAGGCTAAACGCGCCCCGGCTGCCGCGATCCACCGCCGAGGCGGTCATCACCAGTCGCAGTCTGCGTTGAGCTAGCTCTGAGAGCGCCTCGGCCCACGGTCCCCTCACAACTCGCCCCGCCCTGAAGTGTCCGTATGGCTGTTCGGGCATGCTGGTGTCGAACTGCACAGGAGCCTCGACCTTCACGCCATTGGGCATCACCAGCGATAACAGGGCGCAGTGCTCATCAAAGCTGCCGCTGACGGTCTGGAGCATGCCGAGCGGCTTGGCGTTGACCATCCGGTCGCGGTCATCAACTAAAAAGAAGCGCCGGTCGCCGGCCGCGCCCGACCTGTTGATCATGATGCTCGGCACATCATTTACCCGAATCCCTTTGATCGGTGTGGTCAGCAGCCTTGTGACGTGGGCGTCCATTGTCTGCGCATGGTGCCAGCTGGCGCGGCGGGTGCGTGGCGGGTGCGCGGCGGGGTCGCGGCGGATGCGCGGCGGGTGCGCGGCGGGTGCGCGGCGGGGTCGCGGTATGCTGGCGATGAATGGCCGTGCACGAACGAGCGGACCAGCTGAGGAAGGCGCTCGCGGACACCCGTTCGCGCACGCTGGGCTTGGTGGGCGGTCTGGACAGCACCACGCTGGAGACGGTTCACTCCACGCTCCTCAGTCCTCTGGTATGGGACCTTGCGCATGTTGCCTGCTTTGAGGACGAGTGGATGGCGCGCGCCGCTGGCGTGGCGCCGCTGCGTCCTGAACTCTTTGCCGTATACGACGCCGCTAAAACACCAAGATCACGCCGCGGCGAGCTGAAGATGCTTGGGACTGGTGAAACGCTGGCGCACATGGCCTCGGTCCGGTCGCGGACCGAGGAGCTGCTGGCGAAGCTTGACGCAGGCACGCTTGATCTTGCCGAGCTGGTCATCCGCCATGAGCAGCAGCACAACGAGACGATGCTCCAACTGCTGCAGCTCGCTCATCTGCCAAGCCCGTTTGCCGGTATGGCTGGGACCGCTGTGCCCGGGGTTGGCGGCGCCACGGCGGCCGCGCGCCGCGCCCAGAGCGGGCGGGCGGCCCAGGGCGGGCGGACGGCCGAGAGCGAGCGGACGGCCCAGGGAGGACTCGAACTCATTGACATTCGCGGCGGTGTGGTGACGATCGGCGCGCCAGCGGAGGTTGGCTTTGCCTACGACAATGAACGGCCCGCGCATGTCCGCACCGTGCCGGCGTTCCGGCTGGCACGGACGCCGGCAACCAACGCGGACTGGCTTGAGTTCATGGATGCCGGCGGCTACCAGCGCCAGGAGCTCTGGTCGGCGGAAGGCTGGCAGTGGCGCGTGAGAGAGGCAGTTGACCGTCCTCTCTACTGGACGCAGGACGGCCAGCAGTGGCTACTTGGCAGGCAGGCGCCGATCGATGGTGATTTGCCGGTCACGCACATCTCCTGGTTTGAGGCTGGCGCTTTTGCCGCCTTTCACGGCTTGCGGTTGCCGACCGAGTTTGAGTGGGAGGCGGCAGCCACCGCTCCTGCCCCCGGTGGGCTACCGCAACCGTTTCCATGGGGGAGACAGCCTGTCACGCGGCTGCGTGCGAACGTAGACCAGGTGGCGGGCGGACCAGCTCCTGCGGGGACGCACGACGGGGCGACGCCAAGCGGCTTACAGTCGCTGATCGGCGACGTGTGGGAATGGACCGCAAGCTGGTTTGACGGTTATCCAGGGTTTGCCGCCTACCCGTACCGGGAATACTCCGAGCCGTTCTTCGGCTCGCACTACCGGGTGCTGCGCGGTGGCTCCTGGGCCACCAGGCCGCTGGTGATCAGCAGCACCTTTCGCAACTGGGACTTTCCGCAGCGCCGCCAGATCTTTGCCGGTGTCCGCCTGGCCGGGGATTTGTGACCGGCATGGTCTCTGGACAGCGTGTCAGCCTGCGCCGCGCCGACGGGGTTGCGGTCAGCACGCTTGCCGATGATGTCCGCAAGGGTTTCAGCCAGCCGCTGCGGGAGCTGCCACCCAAGCATTTCTATGACGAGCGCGGATCTGAACTGTTTGAGCAGATCTGCCGGCTGCCTGAGTACTACCCGACCCGCGTGGAACGCTCGATCCTTGAGCGCCGAGCTGGCGATATTGCCAGGCTGACCGACGCGACTGAGCTTGTTGAGCTCGGCGCCGGAACAGCGGCCAAGACGCGGGTTCTGCTGGATGCGCTGCGTGACCACGGCACGCTGGCGCGCTACATCCCGTTTGACATAGACGCCGGCACGCTGCATCGCGTCGCGGTCAGCCTCGCCTCCGAATACCCGGCCCTGCAGACAGTGGACTGCGTGGCCGGCGACTTTGAGCGGGACCTGGCGCTGATTCCAGCCAGACATGACGGGGGACGGCGCGTGGTCGCGTTCCTGGGCGGCACGATCGGTAACTTCGACACTCAAGGACGCCGTCGCCTGCTTGGTTCGCTGGTACGGCAGATGGACGCCCGGGACCGTCTGCTGTTGGGTGCCGACCTGGTTAAGGATCCGGCTGTGCTGGAGGCCGCCTACGACGATGCGGCCGGTGTCACCGCCGAGTTCAACCGCAACATCCTGGCGGTCGTCAACCGGGAGCTCGACGCCGACTTTCCGGTGCAGGAGTTCGCGCACGTCGCCTTCTACGACCAGGCCAACGAGTGGATTGAGATGCGACTGCGCGCGACACGCGCGGTGACGGTGACGGTGCGCGCGGTGGACATGGTGTTCAGCTTCATGCCGGGCGATGAGATCCGCACCGAGATCAGCGCCAAGTTCACGCCGGCGCGGCTTGAGGCGGACCTGGCTGAGAGTGGCCTGCGGGTGGTTGAGCTGATGACCGACCCGGCCGGATTGTTTGCACTGGTGCTCGCGCGTCCGGCGTGAGTGCCGGTCGGCCGCCGCCAAGCGTGGCGGCGGCCAAGCCAGTGCGCGGTGAAAGCGGCGCTGAAGGGCGCGCAAGGCAGCCCGGCCGACGGGCCCGCCTGATCCATCAATACACCCTGGGGGTATACTCTGCAGTGAGTGTTTTCACGTGTTATTGATTAGGAGGCCCTGATGGCTGAAACCGTTACCTACCGTGTGCCAGGAATGACGTGCGGGCATTGCAAGGCTGCGGTGACCGAGGAGTTGTCCAGTGTGCCCGGGGTGCTGGAGGTGGCGGTGGATCTGGACACAAAGCTCGTTGAGGTCACCGGCGACGGTCTTGATGACGGCATCCTGCGGGCGGCTATAGACGAGGCTGGATACGAGGCCGACTGATGGCAACCACCTCAGAAGAGAAGGCTGGTGAGCGTGTTGAGCTGGCGATCGGGGGTATGACCTGCGCGTCATGTGCGGCCCGGATCGAGAAGAAGCTTAACCGGCTTGAGGGCGTGAGCGCATCGGTGAACTTCGCTTCTGAGCAGGCCGCAGTCTCATTTGACGCCGGGCGCCTGTCATTGGAGGATCTGATCGGCGCGGTTGAGGCGGCCGGCTACCATGCGTCGCTGCCTGCGGAGGTCCTGGACGATGAGGATCCCGCGCGGGCCTGGTTGCAGCGGCTGATCATGGCGGTGACACTTTCAGTCCCGCTGGCGGTGATTGCCTGGTCGGCCCCATTGCAGTTTGACGGGTGGCGCTGGCTTTCGCTCGCGCTGGCCACCCCGGTCGTGGCATACGCGGGCTGGCCGTTTCACCGGGCGGCGGCGGTCAACGCCAGACACCTGGTGGCGACCATGGACACGCTGATCTCTGTGGGGACGATCGCCGCCTGGACCTGGTCGGTGGTTGTGCTTGTGGCTGGTCTGCATGAGGGTGTCTACTTTGACGCCGCCGGCATGATCACGGCGCTGATCCTGCTTGGCCGCTACCTTGAAGCCCGGGCCAAGCGGCGCTCCGGTGACGCCATCCGTCAGCTGCTGGAGCTTGGCGCCAAGCAGGCCCATCTGCTGCAGGACGGTCAGGAGCAGCTGGTGGAGGCAGAGCAGCTTCGGGTCGGTGACCGCTTTGTGGTGCGGCCCGGTGAGAAGCTCCCGACTGACGGCATCGTTGAAAGCGGCAGCTCAGCGATCGATGAGTCGATGCTGACCGGCGAGCCGGTCCCGGTGGAGGTATCGGCGGGTGACCAGGTGACCGGTGCCACGATCAACGTTTCCGGCCAGCTGATTGTCCGAGCGACGCGGGTTGGGAGCCAGACGGCGCTTGCCCAGATCGCACGCTTGGTCAGTGAGGCCCAGGCCGGCAAAGCTCCGGTGCAGCGGCTTGCGGACCGGGTGTCCGGCGTGTTTGTCCCGGCGGTGATTGGCGCCTCGCTGCTTACCCTGGCTGGCTGGCTGATTGGCGGCGCGGACGCTACCGCGGCGTTCACCGCGGCGGTAGCGGTGATTGTGATCGCCTGCCCCTGTGCGCTCGGTCTGGCGACACCGACGGCGCTGATGGTGGGCAGCGGGCGTGGTGCGCAGCTGGGGATCATCATCAGAGGACCTGAGATGCTTGAGCGAACGCGGCAGGTCACGACGATCGTGCTTGACAAGACCGGCACCGTCACTGAAGGCAGGATGGCGGTGGCTGCCGTTGTACCGGCGGACGGGGTCGACGAGTCCGAGCTGCTGCGGCTGGCTGCCGGCGCAGAGCACGGCAGTGAACATCCGATCGCGCGCGCCATCGTTGACCACGCCCAGCATCAGGGCGGCGTGATCCCGACTGCTGAGAGCTTCGCAAACCAGTCCGGGCTGGGTGTGCAGGCGATCGTCGACGGTCACGGTCTGCTGGTGGGTCGCCCCTCCTTCCTCGAAGAGTGGAGTGTGCGGCTGCCCAGCGAGCTTTCAGAGCAGGCGCAAGAACTTGAGCGGGTTGGCAACACCGTTGTGGCGGTTGCCTGGGATGGCGCCGCGCAGGGACTGATCGCTGTGGCTGACCGGGTCAAGCCCAGCAGCCGCCAGGCGATCACAGAGCTCAAAGATCTGGGTCTGACGCCGGTCTTGCTGACCGGCGACAACGAGCGTGCGGCACGGCGTGTCGCGCAGGAGGTGGGCATAGACCGAGTGATCGCCGGCGTGTTGCCCGCACAGAAGGTCGCCGAGGTCATCCGCCTGCAGGACAGCGGTGAGGTGGTTGCCATGGTCGGCGACGGTGTCAACGATGCTCCCGCGCTCGCCCAGGCTGACCTTGGTCTGGCGATCGGCACCGGCACCGACGTTGCGATTGAGGCTTCGGATCTGACGCTTGTGTCCGGTGACCTTCGTGCCGCCGGGGATGCGATCCGGCTTGCGCGCCGCACACTGGGGACAATCAGGATGAACCTGGTCTGGGCGTTTGGGTACAACGTCGTTGCGGTGCCACTGGCGGTCGCCGGCGTGCTCACGCCGATCATGGCCGCTGCGGCGATGTCATTCTCAAGCGTTTTTGTGGTCACCAATTCGCTGCGCCTGCGACGGTTCCAGTCACGCCGGAGGGAAGCTTGAGCGACACTGACACAGGGCCACCGTACGGCTACACGGCTGACAAGCCGGCGCTGATCAAACGCCTGCATCGCATTGAGGGGCAGGTCAGAGGCATCGAGCGGATGGTTGACGAGGACCGCTACTGCATAGACATCATCACGCAGATATCGGCTGTCACCACCGCGCTTGAGTCGGTGGCCTTCAAGCTCCTTGACCAGCATGTCAACCACTGTGTGGCCGGGGCGCTGGCCGCTGGCGACGAGGAGACCGCCGCCAAGCAGAGCCGGGAGCTGCTGGAGGCTGTCAACCGCTTCACGCGCAGCCGCTGACCGGCGAATGAGAACCTGCACTTGGATCCGGGCGCGCGAGGTCGGCTGCCCGAGCTGATTGCTGTCGGCTGAAGGCAGGGACGTGGGCGAGTTCAGCGGCCCACGCAGGTTCGCGCGCCCACCGGAGTGACGCCGACACGTGACAGCATTTTGCAAGCAATGGCGAATCTGCGTGTCAGAAACCTCCCAGACGATGTGCACGTCGCTCCCCAGCAGCGAGCTAAGTGCGAGGGTCGGTCGCTGCAGCAGTGCGTCACCCGCGAGCTCACGAGAATCGCTCAGCGCCCGAGTCTCCCGGATGTGGGAGACCGGATTGAACGACACACAGGAGGCACAGCAGGACTCGCGCAGGCCGTCGAGGATCGCAGCTTACGATGCCGCCTACGTTGCGCTTGCCGAAGTACTGGACTGCGAGCTGCTAACCGGCGATCACCGCCTTGCGAACGCGCCTGGCCCGCGGTGCAAGATGAGGCTTCTGAGCTGACTCGGGTTTGGCGGTTCAAAGGGTCGATGACAGTCGGCCGGCAATCTTCTCTACACCGTTATGGCAGCCGTCAACGCGCTTTGCTGACGCGGCGACGCTGAGAAAGCCAGACGCCAGCGAGCCCCAAGAATGCACCCGGGCCGTGACTGTTGCGGTGTCGGTGGCTTGGTTTGGGCTGTGAGCTG
>JBMFHK010000052.1:0-16297 GCA_049976865.1 Solirubrobacteraceae bacterium
GGCCAGGGCCGGGGCAGCCGCAGGGGCCAGGGCCGGGGCAGCCGCAGGGGCCGGGGCCGGGGCCGGGGCCGGGGCCGGGGCCGGGGCCGGAACACCCGCCAGGATCGTGCTGGTCAGGTGCTGGTCCACCTGACCCTCATCCATGTCCAGGACATACATCAGCTCGGACGAGAGCACCTTTTTGGCACGCATGTACATCTGCTTCTCTCCCGTCGACAGCCCCTTCTCATGATCACGTAACGTCAGGTTGCGGACCACTTCAGCGAGCTCATAGACGTCTCCGGTTCTGATCTTGTCGCGGTTGCGCTTGTAGCGCCGGCTCCAGTTCATCGGGCTGTCAGAGCTGGCGGCGCTGAGCACAGCCAAAACCTCCTGCAGCATTTCGGGGTCGATGACACGACGCAGCCCGGCCCTGCCGGCGTTTGCGCTGGGAACCATGACCGTCATCTCGTTGTGCGTGATCCGGATGGTCAGATACTCCCGGCTCTCACCAAGGATCTCCTGAACCTCCTTGCGCACGATCGTGCCGGCGCCATGGTGGGGGTAGACAACACTGTCGCCCACCTCAAAATCGATGTTCTGGAAAAGCTCAAGGTCGTCAAGCTCGTCCAGCGCCGAGGCATGGTCGTCCTCCACCGTCCCGTCATGTGATGTATCGCCGATGGTGATCCTCCGTTTCAAGTCTGCAGGTAGCGGTC
This sequence comes from Solirubrobacteraceae bacterium, assembly GCA_049976865.1. Classification (GTDB taxonomy): domain Bacteria; phylum Actinomycetota; class Thermoleophilia; order Solirubrobacterales; family Solirubrobacteraceae; genus Palsa-465. The sequence goes on from JBMFHK010000052.1 coordinate 699, forward strand.
GACTAGATTGATCTCCTGCTGGCGCCGCAGCCCCTCACGAATGTCCTTGGCACGGATCTCACCGACACCATCCACCGTCTCAAGCTCCCCGTCCGTGGCCGCCAGCAGCTCTTCCAGGCTGCCGAACGTCTCCACGACACGCCTGAGAACCATCTTCGGCAGGCGTGGGATTCGACCCAGGATCCGCACCCCCCGCGGCGATACCGGGTAGTCCAGCGTGTTGAGCTTCCGATCATGCCCGAGCAGTTCCGCGAGGCGTCCAAAGTCCAGCAGGTCCTGTTGAGGCAGCCGCGACAGCTGATCAAAAGCGGCTGAGAACGCCTCATCACTGTGCTCGAGCAGATAGTCATGCAAAAGCGCAGCCTTGTCTGCTGAAACACCCACCATCGTCTCGTCAAGCTGCATCTCGATCAGCCGGCCCTCACGGCCAAGCTCAACGATGTGGCGTTCAATCTCCGCCGCCATCCGCGTGACCAGCTCGGCACGCTGCAACACGGTCAGCACGTCATGCAGCGTGGCGCCACCCTCGAACTCAAGGGCCGTCAAACGTGTTGACACCTGGTCCAGCCGACTGCGGTACTTATCCAGCGTCGTCAGCGCCTGGTTGGCCTTGGCCAACACCACGGGAATGTCAGCAAGGATGTACTTGCCACCATCGACAAACAGCGAGACAACCTCACGCCGTTCAGAGATCGCCACCACCACGGCTTCAGTCTGCTTGGCCACACGCTCAGCCGTCCGATGCCGGGTCCCTGTCTCCGTGGTATGGATCGTCGGGTCAGGCGTGAGCTGGATGTTGGCGTGCGCGATCTTGGTGGCGTTGGAGTTCAGCACGATCGCGCCATCCATCTTGGCCAGCTCATAAAGCAGCGCCGGCGTGTAATCAAGGTCAAGCTTAATCCCGCCCGAAAACAGGAAGGCGAGCTCATCAACCTCGCCGATCACAATCAGACCGCCGGTGCGAGCATGCAGGATGTTGTCCAGACCGTCGCGCAGCGACGTCCCGGGAGCGACCATCTCAAGCGCCCGCAGCATCCGCGACTCCTGACGAGACTCGAACTCGCCTCCCAACTCGTCTGCGGAACGCGAGGCCATAGAACCTGCAATTTTACGCGTTCTGCAGTCCGACACCAATGGCCGGCAGGTTTGCCGGTCTCACCCGAATGTCTCAACGGCCCAGCGCTGCTGCGACAGCTTCACGCAAAGTGCGCAGGCGACCAGGCTCAAGCACGATGCCCAGACCAAACTTGGCCGCCTCCGCCAGCCTGCGGTCAGCGTGTGCAACGGTGCGCAGCTCTCCGGTCAAACCGATCTCACCGAAGCAGGCCAGCGGCTTTCCAGACGTGGACTGCAAAGGCACACCGCGCGCCGCACTGGCCACCGCCAGGGCCACCGCCAGGTCCACACCGGGCTCGTCAAGGCGCACCCCGCCCACCACGTTGACAAACACGTCGGCCCCACCCAGCGCCACGCCAGCGTGGCGCCCAAGCACCGCCAACACGAGCGCCAGGCGGTTGCGATCGATCCCCGCCACCACTCGCCGCGGCATCTCAAGCTCTGACACAGACACCAGCGCCTGCACCTCCACAAGCAGCGGCCGCGTGCCCTCCATCGCACACAGCACAACGCTGCCGGCTGCGCGTGTGGCTTCGGCAACGAACCGCGCTGAGGCGTCAAGCACCTCAATCAGGCCAGTGTCGCGCATCTCAAAGACGCCGGCCTCATTGGTGGAGCCGAACCGGTTCTTAACCGCCCGCACGGTTCGGTAGGTCCGCTCACGCTCGCCGTCGAACTGCAGCACGCTATCGACCAGGTGCTCGAGCACCCGTGGCCCGGCCAGGGAGCCGTCCTTTGTCACATGCCCGACCAGTAACACAGCGATCCGCCGTGCCTTGGCGACTCGCATGATCTCGCTGGCCACCTCCCGCACCTGCGCCACCGAGCCCGAGGCGCTGGTCAGATCCGCACTGTGCAACGTCTGAACCGAGTCGATCACGCAGACCTCGGGGCGCTCCTGCTCAAGCGTGGCCACCACCACACCCAAGTCCGTCTCCGCAACCACCGGAATCTCCAGCGGCGCACCGAACTGCAGCCGTCCAGCCCGCAGCCGGATCTGCGCCGGCGATTCCTCAGCCGAGACATAAAGTGTCCGCCGCCCTTGCTGCACAAGATACGCGAGCACCATCGTGGTCAGCGTCGATTTGCCAATCCCGGGCGCCCCTCCGATCAGCACCAGCGACCCCGGCACCAGCCCACCGCCGAGCACGTTGTCAAGCTCACCGATCCCCGTCGACAGCCGCGTGTGATCCTCAGCTGCGATGTTGCGCAGCGACACTGGCCGTACCCCCGTGCCGGTGGCCCGCTGGCCACCGGCACGACCTGACGCCGAAGGCCGCAAGCGCACCTCCTCCGCCAGCGTGTTCCACTCGCCGCAGCCCGGACACTGCCCGACCCACCGCGGCGTCTCATAGCCGCACGCCGAGCAGACATGGATCGTCTTGGAGGTTGCCATCAGAGCCAGGCTATACAGGCAAGCGGCCACCAAGCGCGGGGCGACCGTAACCGATCGACCAGCCGCGCCTGTGACGCTTTGATAGCGCGGCCGCATGGGCCGCGCAGGTTAGCCCTCGTCAGCAGCCGTCTCGCCGTTCGCGCCTGATTCTTCCCCGGTCGGCTGCGCGTCGTCGAGGCCCCCGTCAGCGCCAACGCCGACCGGAGTTGGCGCCGGCGTCGGCTGCAAAACTGAGAGTTTGACCCCCGGCTGCTCCTCGTCGCCCTCCTTAGCCGCGGACTCGTCGCGCTCGATCAGCACGACCGACCCCTCTGGCACATGCGAGCGCAACACGAAGTCAGCGAGCGGGTCCTCGACGTAGTGCTGGATGGCTCGGCGCAGAGGGCGTGCCCCCATGGCCGGATCCCACCCCTTCTCAACCAGCAGATCCCTGGTGCCATCGGTGAGCTCCAGCTGAAGCTCACGCTCTGCCATCGACTCGCGGATGCGGCGCAACAGCAAATCGACAATCTCCTTGATCTCAGGCTTGGTGAGCTTGTGGAAGACGACGACGTCATCAATGCGGTTGATGAACTCCGGACGGAAGACGCGCTTAAGCTCGCCCATGATCCGGCTTTTCATCTCGTCGTAACTGATGCCCGTCTCATCATCGGAGACCGAGAAGCCGAGCGGCGTGTTGCGCGCGATCTCAGAGGCGCCGATGTTGGAGGTCATGATCACGATCGTGTGACGGAAGTCCACGGTACGGCCCTGCGAGTCGGTCAGTCGGCCGTCCTCGAGAATCTGCAGCAGGATGTTGAACACGTCCGGATGGGCTTTCTCGATCTCATCCAGCAACAGCACGCTGTAAGGCTTGCGGCGTACCGCTTCGGTGAGCTGGCCGCCCTCGTCATATCCGATATAGCCGGGTGGTGATCCGACCAGACGGCTGACCGCGTGCTTCTCCATGTACTCGGACATGTCGATGCGGATCATCGTTTCCTCGTCACCGAAGAGGAACTCAGCCAGGGTACGGGCAAGCTCAGTCTTGCCAACGCCGCTTGGACCCAGGAAGATGAACGAGCCGGTTGGGCGCTTTGGATCCTTCAAGCCAGCCCGTGAACGACGGATCGCTTTGGATATGACCTCGACCGCAGCCTGCTGGCCGATGACCCGCTTGTGCAGCTCCTCTTCCATGCGCATCAGCTTGGCTGTCTCGGCCTCTGTGAGCTTGAAGACCGGAATGCCGGTCCACATGGAGACGATGTCGGCGATCTCCTCCTCACCGATGGACGGCCGCTGCGTGGCCTCACCGGCCTCCCACTGGTCGGCCAGATCACGTTTCTTTTGGGTCAGTCTGCGCTCCTGGTCGCGGAGATTCGCAGCCTTCTCAAACTCCTGGGCCTCAATGGCGGCCTCTTTGGCGCGCCGGGTCTCCTCGATCTCATCCTCCAGCTCGCGATACACCGGCGGTGAGGTCATTGACTTGATCCGCATCCTTGAGGCGGCCTCGTCAATCAGGTCGATCGCCTTGTCCGGCAGGAATCGGTCGGAGATGTACCGGTCGGCCAGATCAGCGGCCGCGACGAGCGCCTCATCCGTGATGTTGACCTTGTGGTGCTGCTCGTAGCGGTCACGAAGCCCCTTGAGGATCTGGACCGTCTCATCCTTGGAGGGTGGTGCGACGACAATCTTCTGGAAACGGCGTTCAAGCGCTGAGTCGCGCTCCAGATACTTGCGGAACTCCTCCAGAGTGGTGGCACCGATGGTCTGCAGCTCGCCACGTGCCAGCGCGGGCTTGAGGATTGAGGCAGCGTCGATCGCCCCCTCAGCGGCGCCCGCCCCAACCAGGTTGTGGAGCTCGTCGATGAACAGGATGATGTCACCGCGCTGCGAGATCTCCTTCATTACCTTCTTGAGGCGTTCCTCAAACTCGCCACGGTATTTGGAACCGGCAACCAGTGCCGCCAAATCAAGCGTGTAGATCTGCTTGCCTTTCAGCAGCTCGGGCACGTCGGAGTTGGTGATCCGTTGCGCGAGCCCCTCAACCACGGCTGTCTTGCCAACACCCGGCTCGCCGACAAGCACCGGGTTGTTTTTGGTGCGGCGGCTGAGGATCTGCATGATCCGCTCAATCTCAGTCTCACGCCCAACAACCGGGTCCAGTTTCCCGTCTGCGGCCAGCTTGGTGAGGTTGCGCCCAAACTGGTCCAGCAGCTTTGAAGACTTCTTGGCGTCTCCGGCAACCCCGGCGCCCACACCCGCCGCACCGCTGGCGCTAGCACCCGCACGCTGCCTGCCTCCAGGGCCCGACAGCATACGGATCACTTCGTTACGGATCTTCTCCGAGTCAGCGTCAAAGTCCAGCAGGATGCGTGCCGCAACTCCCTCATTCTCGCGCACCAGGCCGAGCAGGATGTGCTCGGTCCCGATGTAGTTATGACCGAGGCTTAGTGCCTCACGGAGCGCCAGTTCAAGCACCTTCTTGGCTCGCGGCGTAAAGGGAATCTGCCCGGAGGTGACCTCCTCGCCCGAGCCGACGATCCGCACCACCTGGGCACGGACGCGTTCAACTGTTATCTCCAACGACTCCAGGACGCGCGCGGCGAGCCCCTCCTCCTCACGCAGCAATCCGAGGAGGATGTGTTCGGTTCCGATGTAGTTGTGCTTGAGCGTCCGCGCCTCTTCTTGGGCTAACACCACCACTTGGCGGGCACGCTCTGTAAATCGCTCGAACATTTCAGATCTTTCCGTCGCTGAACAAAAGCGGGTCGGTCGATGTGTTGTCCTGGACCGTCGGCTGACCTCTCATAGTAGTAATCGGCGGCCACGCCGAAACCCGGCAGATATTGCGTCGGCTGGCAAGTCCTGCGGACTTCCGGCGCAACACAGACGGTCGAGGGGATGCCATACCTCAGTCTAACATCCGTCTGCCCCAGTTCTGCACCAGCACAGACGGCCCGGCTATCACCCCGTCATAGGCCCCGCGGCACCGGTTAGTCGGGAGGGGCACAGGGGCTGGCCCTCTTGTCGCGCAGGTTCGCGGATCAGCTTCTGCGGTCATATATGGGCTGCTTTGGCCGCTGCCCTTACATGAGCGCGTCAAGGCAGGCCAGCGCCCAGCCCGCCTGGAAGCGAGCTCAAATGCGCAAACTGACACCGCGCAAAGCCACTTTGCTCACAGACCAGCCGGTTTTCGAGACCAGATGCACAAATCGGCTTTCAGGCCTGCAGTTTGCGCATCCTGACTCCCTCGCACACCGCTTATGGGCTCACCGCCCGGGGCCAGGGCCAACGCCCGAGGCCAGGGCCAACGCCCGGCCCGTTCCTCGCCAGCGCCAGACGACCCCCCTGTCCGGGCGGGCAGGCAGGCTCGACAGCACCAGCTGCCAGACCACAGCAACCACCACCGCAACCAAACTCAGGACAAACACTAAAACTCGATCACGCCCTTGATATCGGCGGCCGGCTCAGGATCATCCGACCGGCTGCCTGACGGCGCGGACGTCAGGCAGCCGGTCCCCCACCACGTCAGACAGCCGGTCGCTCGCGCCGTCACGCCAGGCGCCGAAGATGCAGACGCCTGCCGCCAGCCAGCAAACGACAAGCTCCCAAGTCTGAACGCCGTGGGTGGGTGGGCAGACCCACATGGCAACCGGCGCCACCCAGTAACCGTCAAACCGTGTGCGCGAGCTTGCCAGCGCCACCATCAGCAGCGCGAAGTAATGCGTCCACACCAACGGCGATGCGACCAGCATCAGCGCCACCGCCAATACCAGCGCACGCCGCTCGTCCCCCCGCCAGCCGACGCGCATCAGCATGGCCATAACGAGCGCCGTCGCAACCATGAGCACCGCCTCGCCCGCCGGACGCCCCGCGCCAAGGTGATGCAGCGCAGCCACGACGCTGTAGCCCTGCCGCCACAGTGCCGACAGGTCACGGCTTGACATGTTGACAAAGTCAGAGATCCGGCCGAAGCCAACGATCGTCCAGCTCGACAGATTGATCGCGACACCCCAAGCCACGGTCCAGCCGCACGCACGCCAGCGACGCGTGGCAAGCAGCCATAACGCCAAAGGCCAGACAAAAGGCTTCAGGCTGATTGCGATGGCGGTCACCAGGCCGGCCACCAGCGGACGCTCGCGGTATTTCCAGACGATCGCCGTCAGCAGCGCCAGCGGCAACGTCAGGTTGCCGGTCTGCCAGGCTGTGATGGTGGGCAGCCACAGCATCGCGATCCCGTAGACTCGCCAGTCGCGGACCCCCATTACGCGCAGCGCGCCGAGCCCCGACACCATACATGCCAGCGTCACCAGGGACTCACCGGGGACACGGCCGACCAGCGCAAAGGGCGTAAACAGAAACGCAGCCAGCGCCGGATAGACGAACGTGCGGCCGGTTGCCACGTCCAGGTTTGACACCGCGTACGGGTTTGCGCCGTGCAGCAGACGTTCGGCGGCCTGGTAGTAGACAGCACCGAAGTCAAGCGCCAGCTCATGCGCGTGGATCACGAACAGCAGCAGCCCAACCGTGCTGGCCAAAGGCAGCGCCCCCAGCACCATGTGCTCGGCGGGCACCCTGAAGCGCTCAAGTTTGCCGGGGTTCGCCGCGAGCGTTGCGGTCATGCTCAGCTCCTGGCCCCAGAGGTCGCGCTCACCGGATTTATGGCGATCAGCACTCGCGAGCTACGCATGATGACCCTTACGCCACGCCAGTGCAGCAACCTGCGGTCCTGTTGCCGGTTGGCGGGGTTCAGAACCCAGATGTGATAGCCGGCAAGCAGCCGCCGTGAGCTGGCCTGTGGGCGCGAGCCGAGTTTGGCGATCTCATCAAGCTGTCTGCCGGTGAGCAGCTCCAGGCTGGTGTCGTATGCGACCCGTCCGGCAAAGAGCCTGGGGTCACGCCAGATCAACCAGTCGGCGTAACGGATCTCCGCAAAGATGTGCGCCTGCGGATCACGTGCCACCAGCCGTGTAAGCGTCGCCACGGCGTGGGCGGGATAGGTGCGCGTGAACCAAGAGGTCGGACGGCTGAGCACCACCGCGAGCACCAATGCCGTCAGACCGATGGCGCCCAGCGCCAGCCCAAGGTTCAGCGTTGAACGCCGCAGCGGCGCTGGGCCGCCCAGCAGACGTGTCAGCGCAGGAGCGCCCAGGACCACCATGGTCAGGCCGAACCAGGACACGTTGCGCACCGCCAGATAGGTGCCAATGGCCATCACGACCAGCGTGGCCACATCAAACAGCGGCGTCGGGCGCCTCGCACGGACGCTGGCACGCAGTGAAACGCCAACCACCACGCAGCCCGCCACCGCCACAACGATAAACGGCACTGCTAACAACCAGTCAGATGTGATCGGCCGCCACTCTGTGAGCAGCTTGCCAAACTCGGGATTGAGCAACGTCACCCGGTAGTAATGGATCATTCCGGTGCCGTAAGGGGTTGCCAGCAGTGTCAGTGGCGCGAGTAGCAGCAAAATCCAGGCCCGCACCGTACGCAGACCCGCGACCCCACGCTCACGCACACCCTGCGCCAGCGCCAACAGGCTGCTCAGGCACACCAGCCCAACACCAACCGTCACGGAGCCGTGCAAATTGGCCCATAGCACCAGGATCGGCAGCACGAGATACACGCGCCGGTCCTTTTCAGACCGGCGCAGATCCCTTGCCAGCAGCCAGAGGACTGCGACGAACAGCGGGTAACCGAACGCCTGGGTGCGAATCGTGGTTGCAGTGACGATAAAAAAGAACGCGGCCAAAGGAAGCACCATCAGCACATGACGATCCTCCGCGCCCAGGCTGCGGGCCGCCGCCGCGGCCGCGGCAAAGCCAACGCTCATCACCAGTACAACCGTCGTGGTCATCAGCTGCAGTCCGCCAGCGCGGACCAGCGCAAACATCAGCAACTGTCCCAGCCACTGCTGATCTACCCACCGCACCCCGTGAGCCATAACCGTGAAGTAGTCATGTTGCGGGATGCCGTGCTCCGCGACCTGGCGGCCGGCCACCAGGGCCAGCCAGCCGTCCTGTGCCAAAAAGTTAGACACGCCGGCCAGACTGAGCGCAATGACTGCGCACACGGCAACGACCAACAGGGCGCGTGCGCGCAGCCAGTCGGCAAGTGCGGACGCACGCACCAAACGCAACCGGTCCAGATCAGGTTTGGTGTCTACCGCCACGGTAGCCGACCGAGCATTGGTTGTGCCCATACGTCTCTGATCGGCACGAGCAGTCCAATGGTTGAACTTTGTGCGCCCTTCAAAACGCGTCTGGTCTCGATGCAAACGTGCAGCCATGGTGGGACACGATGCCCGCCCATGCTAGAACGTCCGTCGAGTGACGTGCGAACCAGAGCTAAAGGTTTTACAGCCGTTCACCGATGCGTCTTTACAGCGTCGACGCGACGCCGGTAAAGTACCTCACACACTGCTTCAAACCAATAGAGTCAAGTGTCGGTGACGAGCTGTCGAGTTAGGGAGGGAGGTGACATACATGCTGAAGCGTTTCATCAACATAAAGCTTGCCCTTGCCAGGCTGCTCGATGAGGACGACGGGCAGGGCCTCACAGAGTACGCCTTGATTTTGGCGCTCATCGCAATTGTTGCGATCGCTGCCCTGACTTTCTTGGGTGGCGGCGTCTCAGACAAGCTCAGTTCGGTCGGAAGCGGCCTCTGAGCAACCAAAGTCACTTTTAGCTTCCGGGGCCGGTCTACAGCAGACCGGCCCTTTGCTGTGCTCACATAACCGAGAAGCTGCAAGGATGTTGGCCGGACCCCCGGCACCCTGCGATCTGACTGCGGGGGAGCACCAAGCCACACGCGGGGAAGGAAATATCCCGTGGCGGGATATTTCCTTCCCCGCGTTACTAAAGGGTCGCCTGGGCGGGCCGGATGGGCCGGCCGGGCGACGCTGGTGGTGAGCCGGGTGTCGCTACTGGTGAGGCCGGGGCCGGGTGTCGCCCCGCCCATGGCAGCATGCGGGCAAGACGCTGACCGGTAGCAGCTCAGAAGTGTTTCAGGTTGTTGACAAGCTCAATGACCGCCGGTGTAATGATCATGATGAACATCGCCGGGAAGATCATGAACACCAGAGGGAAGAGAATGAGTATGGGCGTTTTCTGAGCGCGCTCCTCAGCTTGGGCCCGGCGACGGTGACGCATCTCGTGGGAGAGGTTACGCATGATCTGACCCACTGAGATGCCCATCCGCTCACCCTGTGACATGGCCCGCACAAACGACCGCATTGCTGGCGTATCTGCGCGCTGTGCCATGTGGTTAAGCGCCTCCTCAATTGAGAGGCCCATCGTCTGCTCCTGAAGCGTCAAGCGCAGCTCGTCACCAAGCGGTGGCCCGAACTGGTTAGACGCCTGACGCATGGCAGCCGTGAACGACAGGCCAGCTTCGATCGTGACTGTCAACAGGTCAATCAGATCGGGCAGAGTTCTGTCCACGGCTGTTAACCGCTGGCGCGCCTTGCGCTGCACGTAGGTCAGTGGCAGCGCCCAGCCGGCAAAGGCGCACAGCAACAGGACCAGCACGGCGAGCAGGTTGTGAACGCCAACCAGCAGGTAGCTGGCAACCGGCAAACTGCTCACCAGGAGCGCCCTGTAACCGAGCACGGTCCGTGGTGACACCATGTAAAGGCCGGCAGCGATCAGCTGCTCACTGACCGCCTTCTCGGTGACGGCTGTGAAACGGCCTGACACGAGCCCGCCAACCCAGGTGGCCGCAGCCGACATGATGCTCTGGTGAGGCTCGGCGTCCAGCAGTGCACTCACCGCCCCGGCCTCCTGAGAGGGTCTCAATCCGCGCTCGATGATCAACTCCACGCGATCCACAACCGCCCGCCGACGGATGGCTGCAAACCGCACCACTGATATCAAGGCGAGCGCTAAAAAAAGCGCACCCAGAACCAGTGAAAGCAGCCCAGTCACCAGATCACACCTTTATGTCGACGATGCGGCGGATGGTGAGCGCACCTCCCACGATCAGCACGAAGCCGATACCCAGTCCGACCAGTCCAACCGTTGTATGGAAAAGTGGGTGCACGTAGGTGGGATTGATGATTGAGATCAGGATCAGGATCGCCACCGGCATCAGCGAAAGGACATAGCCAGACAGACGGCCTTGGGCGGTCAGACCACGGACCAGACGGCGGATCTCAATGCGCTCTCGGACCGTGTCGGCCAGCAGATCAAGCACATCCGCCGAGCTGCCACCGGTTTCCCGCTGCAGTGCCGCCACAACGGCAACATGCTGAAAATCATCGCTGCGCATGCGATCTGTGACAGCGCCCAGGGCGGCATCGAGCGGCACCCCAATCGCTTCGTCAAGAACAGCCCTGCGCAACTCTCGCTTGGAAGGCTCGGGGGCATCCTCAGCGACGGAACGCAGGCCGCCAACGAAGTTCTGGCCCGCACGCATCGCAGCCGACAGCGCCTGCAGATTGTCGGGCAGTTGCTCCATGAACGCACGGCGTTGCTTGTCAGCCTTCGTGTCAACCGCCAGCTTGACCGACACTGGGACCAGCAGCGCCAAAAAAGCGGCCACCGGCGTGTTCACGGCTGTGTACAGCAACCAGCCGACCAGCAGTGTCACGACCACCGTCGCCGCAACGAGCTGCCTTGGGGTCACGCTGAGCTCCGCAATCTCCAGCTCGGTCCGGATCCGTGTCTCCAGCGGCGAACGAGCGGTCTTCTGCGCCTGGGGGTCACCCAGTGCGCGCTCAATCAGCGAGAGTTTAGGATCCTGGAGCGTTACGACCGGATTGATGTAGGCGCCCACACGACGTGCGGGGCCGCGTCGATCTGAGACAAGCACCAAGACGATCGTTCCGATCAGCAGACCACAGGCTGTGCTCACGAGGATGGCTGCCGTCACGGCACTCATCGCGAAAGCCGCCTGTCAAACCGCGGCCCGCTGGCGCCAAACGACGGCACCGCGACCTGGGTGTTGTGATATGCAGCCCCAGAGTCACGCTCAGCAAAGCTGTGCTGGGCCATAAATAGCGGCAGCCCCACACCGTTGCGCTCGAACTTCTTGCAGGTCGGCCGCAGTCCACTGTAGGCCAGTACACCCTGGCGTTCCACGTGCTCACTGTCAATCTGGTATTCAAAGATGTCCTGAAGGGTCACGGTCTCAGACTCCATGCCCTGCACCTCTGTGATGTTGGTGATCTTGCGGCTACCGTCGCTGAACCGTTCAATCTGGACGATCAGATCCAGCGCACGCGAGACCTGCTCACGCACGGCACGCATTGGGAAGTCGACGCCTGCCATCAACACCATGCTCTCAATACGCGCGATCGCATCACGTGGCGAGTTCGCGTGACACGTGCTCAGCGAGCCGTCATGGCCTGTGTTCATCGCCTGCAACATGTCTAGCGCTTCAGCGCCGCGAACCTCGCCAACGATGATCCGGTCAGGGCGCATACGCAGCGAGTTGCGCACCAGCTCCCGGATCGGGATCTCGCCCTGCCCCTCAACGTTCTTGGGACGCGCCTCCAAACGCAGCACGTGAACCTGGTTGAGGCGCAACTCGGCAGCATCCTCGATCGTGATGATCCGCTGGTCCTCGCCGATCGTGGTCGAGAGCGCGTTGAGCAGCGTTGTCTTTCCAGAACCGGTGCCGCCCGAGATCAGAATGTTGAGCTCCGCTTCAATCGCAACCTCCAGGAAATCCTTGGCGTGACTGGTCAAAGAGCCGATGCCAACCAGGTCATTCAAATCCCAGCGGCGTTTGGAGAACTTTCGGATCGTCAACACCGGCCCGTTAAGTGACAGCGGCGGGAGCACCGCATTGACCCGGCTACCGTCCGGCAAGCGCGCGTCAACCATCGGCGACGCCTCATCGACACGCCGGCCAACCTGCGCCACGATCTTGTTGATGATGCGCCGCAGATGGTGCTCGTCAGTGAAGCGCACGCTCGTTCTCTCAAGCCGTCCAGAACGTTCCACCCAGACGTCAGAAGGACCGTTGACCATCACTTCAGCGACGCTGTCATCTTGCAGCAGAGGCTCGATCGGTCCGTGCCCGAGCGTGTCGTTGGCGATCTCCTGCGTCAAGCGTTCACGGTCGGCAATGGACAGACCGCGCTCCTGCGCCAGCCGGTTTCGGACATCCGCAACGACCACTTCATGCAAGACACCGCTGGTCAGCGACTCGTTGTAGAGCCGAGGTCCGAGCTGAGCGATGACCGCCGTGTGAATCCTGTCCTTGAGCTCCACCAACTGGTCCTGGGCCGCGTCCGCAGCCGCCGCCGGCGATTGCTGCTGACCGAGCCGTTCATGCAGTTGCATCGTGGTTTCCTCCCTGTCAGGACCGGCTGCTCGCGCCCGGCACCGGTTCAGGCGACTTACGCCTTGAGAACCGCCAGCGCTTGCGTGAACCGTGCCCGTCGATTCTTATCTGCTGCGGCTCAGCGGGTGTGTGTTGGGCCCCCGGCACTTCCACAAACAGGTCCGCCAACGCGGTTAGCGCCCTGCCCAACTCGGACCGTGGCGAGGAAAGCACCACCGGGACACCCTGGTTGATCGACCGCGTGACCTCACGATCGCTTGGGATCAACACATCAGGCACGCGGCCCAGCAGTGCGACAGCATCCTTCTGTGAAAGCCCCACGTTGGTATTCGCCCGGTTGAGCGCCATTCGCACACGGTCCGGCGGAAAGTTCATCAGGTTAAGCGTCTCTAGGCCAAGCCGTGTGTTCTTGACGGACAGGGCATCCAGCATGCCAACCATGCAGACCCAGGATGCCACGTCGATTGTGGTGATGACCTCAGCAGTGAACGATGGAGGGGTGTCAACCACCACGTACTCATAATCTTGCCGCAGCAGCGTGTAAACGTTCGAGATGATGCCGGCCGTCACGGAGGCGGCATGGTCCGGTCTCGCAGGTGCCGCCAGCACCCGCAGGCCGCTGGAGTGCCGCAACATGAAATCATCGAGTTTCTCAGCGTCCAGGCTGCCGCCCGACACCGCAAGGTCAAAGATCGTTGTATCCGGCGCGACCGCCAGTGCGAGCGCAACGTCACCAAACTGCAGGTCAAGATCCACCAGCGCCGTGCGGTAACCACGGCTAGCTAAAGACGCACCGATATTTGTGGCTGCGAGAGTCTTGCCGACTCCGCCTTTGGAGCCAAGCACGGTGATCAGCGTGCCCGACTCCGAGGAACGCTCGTGTGCGCCAAGGTTACGAGCCACAGCCTTGCGGATCGCAAACTCCAGGTCACGCTGGTTCTGCTCCGGTACATACGGTCCGGGATGCAGCACCACGACATCATCGGCTCCGGCCTTGAAGGCCTCCTCCAGAAAGTCCGCCTGCGCGCCGTGAGTGAGCAGCAGTGCCGGCCTGCTGCCCGGCATGGTCTGCCACCATTCCAGCAGCGCGAGCGCATCCTGCGCACCTTCGCGGCAGGCGACCAACAACACGTCGGTGTCGGCTTGACGCACAGCGTCCGCCTGTGGTGAGAGCGACGAGAAAATCGGGCTCAGACGGATGCCAGAATCCTCTGACACGTGCGCCTGCACCACTTCTGCGCTGACCGTCTCGTCGTGGATGAGCATGGCGTTGAGGCGCCTGGTCATTTCAGCGCCTCAAACGTGTTGACCTTCACTGAGTCGGTGGCGCCAGCGGCGGGCCGCAGTTCCAGCCAGATAGTCAGATTCAGCTGGGTGGCATCGGCCAGCAACAGCACCTGCCGGTCACTGAGTTGCAAGACCACATAGTCGCTCTGCACTTCCAGTATGGGAACCTTCTGGAAAAGCACCGCCGAACCCTTGGGCCCCTGGGTGACGACGTCAACGTAGTTACCCGGAGTGAGGTAGGCGGTCAGACCGTGAGCGGTGTCAATTGACAGCCCGACAGCCCGCTGGTCACCGGTGAACTGGGATGACAGCGCGCTGCTGCCATGCGTGAAATCGCTGATGCTCACCTGCTGTCCGGCTGCAACGCCGGAGCTGGTCACCTGTCCCGCTACAAGCGACGGATCGGTGAGGACCCCGGCGACCGCCTGAACCACAGGGATCCGCTCCGGCCTGAGCAGATTATGAGCGATGATCGCTTGTTCCGGGATTCCGGGCGGGATGTAACTGCGCGCTACAAACACCGTCTCCTGGGTCGGCGCGAGCACAACGGTCTTGCGGTAGTTGGATATGAAGACGTAGATCAGCACACCGGCCACCACAGCCGCAGCGACCGCGACCAACATCGCAGTACCTCCACTGCGGCGACCCGATGCCCTATTGCCAAATTTAAACCGACCGAAATATCCGTGTGCTTCCATGAATTGTGTTCCACTCAGGTCTGTCAGATCGCTATCGGCATGCCAGACAATGAGCTTTACCTGTGAGGACCGTTACTGCTTGGGGCATCGCTGTCAGCTCGTGCAGGTCGGGCTCAGAAACGGATTGGTCCCGCTGGTGGATGCGGCACTTACCGACGCCTCCAGTCGCATTGTCGCGCTTGAGGATATCTGTGAGGCAGCAGATTGCACAATCCCACCAAAATACCCGCCGGCGCCCACCAGCAGCGACAGCCAGTGGAACGTGGAGGTGACCTCAACCTTGACCGGATCCCCGATGGTGTAGGTCGCGCTGGGGCTGGGCCCCGCAACGTCCGCCACACACACGCTAGGCGCGCTTGTGCCGCTGGCTCCGTCCTCGCACTGCGCCCAGCTCTGGAGGTTGTTCTCGGTGCTCACCGTGCCGCCAGATGCGCATGTTGCCGATGTTGACGTACCGATCACAGCCGCCTCCCGAACTGCGTAGTTGGCGATATTGGTGTCGGTGTTGGCGGTGTTGAGCGCCAGCCCAAAATCAATGATCCCGAACAAGAAGAGCAACAGCAACGGGATCACAAAGGCCAGTTCAACCAACGCCTGCCCGTCCTGCCGATGTAGATTGCGAAGTCTCAAGCGCACTGTTAGCGCATCGGCCAAGCCATCGGTTTGCTGTCTGTGCCCGGCCAACGATCGTACGAACGTCCATCGTACTTGCCGATGTCAACCTTTGCGCTATTTACACTTTCATTTGGGTGCGGCTTGTTTGAAGGGACGTCATGCTTCGCGTGGGATGACGCCGTTGGTGTAGCGTAGGTCGTGGTTGCGGTGG
>JBMFHK010000053.1:0-16094 GCA_049976865.1 Solirubrobacteraceae bacterium
GGTGTCAGGCGGCAACGGCGAGTCCGGCGGCCGCGGAGCAGCCTCCGGACGCGGCGAGCGACGTGAGCGGGGCGGACGGGATCGCGGCGAGCGTGGTGATCGCGGCCAGCGTGGTGATCGCGGCGGACGCCATGTCCGTGACAGCGATCCTGGGCGCGGCTGAACTTGAAAGCGATGTTCCGAAGATGTCTCTTGAGCATCGTCTGACGACGCTCGACAGCGGTCTGCGGATCGTTACGGAGCGGATGCCTTCGGTCCGCTCCGTGTCGCTGGGCTTCTGGATCGGCACCGGCTCCCGCACGGAGTCGGAGGGTGAGGCTGGCCTGTCGCATCTGCTGGAGCATCTGCTTTTCAAGGGCAGCTCAAAGTACGCCTCGCTGGAGATAGATCAGATCTTTGATGCGATGGGGGCGGAGATCAACGCAGGCACCGGCAAAGAGGCCACATCCGTGTATGCGAGGGTTCTCGGCGAACATCTTCCCCGGGCCTTTGACGTGATGTCGGACATGGTGCTGCGACCGTCGCTGGTTGAGATCGACGCTGAGCGGGAGGTGATCCTGGAGGAGATCGCAATGTATGAGGATGACCCCCAGGAGAAGGTCTTTGACGTCCTCGGTGGGGCCATCTTCGGTACGCACCCGCTGGGTCGTGCGATCATCGGCTACGCACCTGTTATCGCACAGACGCCGGCCGCTGAAATCGCGCAGTTCCACAGTGCTCGTTACAACCCGGGCAACATCGTGATCGCCGCCGCCGGCGCGGTCGATCACGAACAGCTGGTGCAGCTGGCCGCTTCGGCCGACAGAAAGCCGCGGCTGGCTGAGTCAGTAACTGCACAGGCGGCGTTGACCATGCCGCCAGCTGGCGCCCAGGTACTTAGATTTGAGCGCAAGGACACTGAGCAGTTCCACATTTGTCTTGGTGCCGTTGGGCTATCCCGCCATGATGAGCGGCGCTTTGCAATGCGTCTGCTTGACACGATCTTTGGTGGAGCCTCCTCTTCCCGGCTCTTTCAGGAGGTGCGTGAGCGATACGGCTTGGCATATTCGGTCTACTCGTTCACCAGCGCGTATCACGACACCGGACAGGTTGGGCTGTATGTCGGTACACGCAGTGAGAACGCGGAGGAGGCGATGCGGGTTGTGGCCGGCGAGGTGCACCGCATGCGCACGGAAGCAGCCACCGCAGAGGAGCTTCACCGCGCCAAGGAGAATCTCAAGGGGCGTGTGCTGCTGGCGCTTGAGTCGACCGGTTCGCGGATGAGCCGTCTCGGCTCTGACGTGCTGGCCGACGCACGGATGCTGGACCTGGAAGAAGTCATCAGACGCATTGACGCTGTGACGCGTGATGATCTCCAGGTGCTGGCCGAGGAGTTCTGGGATCCGACGCGCCTGTCTGCCGCAGGGATCGGCCCAGATGAAGCGCGCTTCCAGTCTGCGATTGCCAAGCTCGAAGTGGCAGCGGCATGATCCGGGTGGCTGTCAGCGGTGCGGCAGGACGAATGGGGTTGACGTCGTGTGCAGCCGTGCAGGCTGCACACGATCTGGAACTGGTCGCGCGTATAGACCCGTCGCTCGGTGTCGGCTTGCAGGAGGCGCTGGCGGCGCAGCATCCCGACGTGTTGGTCGAGTTCTCGGTGCCGAACGCGGCATTGGCCAATATCCGTACAGCTGTGGCTGCCGGGGTTCACGTCGTGGTCGGCACAACCGGTTTTGCGCTGGGTGAGCTGCGCGGGCTGGATGGCGCCAACGTCTTCATCGCTCCGAACTTTGCCATCGGTGCAGTGCTGCTGATGCGGTTTGCGGCCGAAGCGGCGCGGTATATGGCTGGGGCCGAGATCATCGAGCTACATCACGATGAGAAGCTTGACAAGCCGAGCGGCACGGCCGTTCGCACTGCGGAGTTGATGCACGCTGCCACTCCGCACAAACCGCTCACGCCCATCCACTCAGTGCGGCTCCCGGGTCTGGTCGCGCACCAAGAGGTCATCTTCGGTGATCTCGGGCAGACGCTGACCATTCGGCACGACTCGATGAGCCGAGAGTCGTTCATGCCCGGTGTTCTGCTTGCGGTCCGCAGCGTGGCGAATTTGAAGCAGCGGCTGACCGTCGGACTTGAAGAGCTGCTGTGAGTGCCACTGCGGCTACGCCGGCGGTGTGTATGCGCCTGCAGCTCTCACCCAACCTTGCGATAATCAGATGATGAGCACTGGCGATTTCGGCGCGATCATCACGGCGATGGTGACACCGTTTGACGCATCTGGACGCGTCGACGAGGTTGCTGGCGTCCGTCTCGTGCACCACCTGCTGGACAACGGGTCAGACGGTGTCCTGGTCTGTGGCACCACCGGTGAGACAGCGACTCTCACCGACGATGAACAGCTTGCCTTCATCGGCCTGATCCTCGGCGAGGTGCGGGCTGCGCATCCCGGAGCAACGGTGATTGCTGGCGTGGGCTCCAACAATACGCGGCACGCTGTGGAACTCACAGAGCGTGTCAGTGCATTGCGTCCGGACGCGCTGCTGTCGGTGAACCCCTACTACAACCGTCCCAGCCGCCGCGGTATCGTCGAGCACTTCAGAGCGATCGATCGCTCGACTGACCTGCCGATAGTGCTGTACAACATTCCGCAGCGAACCTGTGCAGACATGTCCAACGATCTGTTGGCTGAGCTTGCGCAAATGGAACACGTGGTGGCGGTGAAACAGGCCAATGCTGCCAACCTGGCCCACATTGACGGCTTGGCGCTGTACGCCGGAAACGACGATCTGCTTGCCAAGGTGCTTGACATGGGGGAGCCGGGGGGGATCCTCACTGCCAGTCACGCGTTTGGTAATGAGATGAGGCGTCTGGTGACCGACCCTGAGCATCGCGCGGAAATTGATGCGGGTCTGGCGGACGTGTACCGCGACATGGCGATCGCGCCCGGCGCATGCAGTTGCAAGGCGGCTCTGAACCTGCTTGGCCTTGACGTCGGGCTGCCGCGGCTGCCCTACGTTCCGCTGGACGAGCAGGAGACCCGGGTTATTCGTGAACTGCTACAGCGGCACGGGCTGCTGATGGGCACCGGTTCATGACTGCGGGCATGGACTCGCGGCTGCTGAGGGTGCTGCCGTTGGGTGGCTTGGGCGAGATCGGCAAGAACATGATGGTGATCGAGTACGACGGCTCGATCGTCGTTGTTGACGTGGGCCTGCGCTTTCCGACGGCTGAGATGCTCGGGATTGACCTTGTGCTACCCGACTTCTCCTATCTGCGGGAGCGTGTGGACGACATTGAGGCGATTGTCATCACGCACGGTCATGAGGACCATCTCGGCGCGTTGCCGTGGGTTCTTCGTGACCTCTCCAAGTATGGGGAGCTGCCCCCCGTCTACGGATCGCGTCTGACGATGGCGATGGCGCGGTCAAAGCTTGACGAGCACAAGCTGTCCAGTGTTGAGCTTTTGGATGCCATGCCTGGCGACGAGATCGCCGCTGGAGCGTTTGACATCGAACTGATCCACATGACGCACTCGATCCCTGACACCTGCGCGGTGGCTCTGACCTGTGATCTTGGGACGGTTTTGATGACCAGTGATTACAAGTTTGACCAGACCCCGGTGGACGGTGAACCAGCCGACGTGCAACGGCTGGCTGAGCTGGGCCGTGACGGCGTGCTGCTGCTCTGCGGTGACTCAACCAACGCCGATCGGCCCGGGTTCTCGCCGTCCGAGCGGTCCGTCGGCCCCAACCTTCAGCAGGTCTTCTCGCAGGCTCGGGGACGGATCGTGGTGACCAGTTTCGCCTCCAACATCCACCGCGTGCAGCAGGTGATCAACGCCGCTGCAGCGCTTGACCGCAAGGTTGCGCTGGTGGGACGCTCGATGCGCAAGAACGTGGGGATCGGTAGGACGCTGGGCCACATCGAGGTGCCCGACGGGATCCTGATCCAGCCACAGGAGGTCGAGAACTGGCCCGATGAGCGAGTCGTCGTGGTCTCCACCGGGTCTCAAGGGGAGCCGCTTTCGGCGTTGCGCCGGATGGCCCACAACGACCACCGTCAGATCAAGCTTCGGGAGGGCGACACCATCGTCTTCTCGGCAACGCCCGTTCCCGGTAACGAGCGAGCGGTGAACGAGACCGTCGACAGGCTTTACCACATCGGCTGTCAAGTTGTGACCACCGCCGACGCCAGCATCCACGCCTCTGGGCACGGCTACGCTGAAGAGCTCAAACTCATGCTCAACCTCGTGCGCCCGCGCTACGTGATGCCGGTCCACGGTGACTACAAGCGCATCTACCTGCACGGTCAGCTGGCGCAGTCCGTGGGTATTGAAGCTGAGCGGATCTTCAGCGGCGCCAATGGGCTGCCACTGGAGATCGACGATCGCGGGGCGCGCTTCGGCGCCCCGGAGACAGCCGGGATGATCTTCGTCGACGGGGTCGATGTTGGCGATCCTGCGGATGTGGCGTTGCGCGACAGGCGCATGCTCTCCGCAGACGGCATCTTTATTGTCGTTGCCACGATCTCCGAGGCCGAGGGAACACCGGTCGCTGACACAGAGGTCATTTTCCGCGGCGTGCCCTTTGTTGAGCAGGCAGAGCGTCTCCGACAGGATATTCGCGAGGAGGTCGAGCGCTCGCTGGCCCGTGCCAGCGCCGACGGCATCCATGAGGTGGACCTTTTGCAGGAGGAGCTACACGATGACCTCGCTGCTTTCGTTTATGACCGGTTGCGCCGACGGCCAATGGTCCTGCCGGTGGTCGTGGAGGTTTGAGTTTGACCTCCGACCGTGTTTGTCAGCTCTTCCTCTGAGGCTTCTCCAGCCAGTGCCGGGAAGCTGATTGTGAAACGCGTGCCCTGGATCTCCGGGAGCGACTCAAGCAGGATGGTGGCGTTGTGTACGTCTGCCACTGCCCGCACGATGGACAGCCCCAAACCGGTGCCGCGTGCTCCGGTGCCGGCGTCTCCACCGCCGCGCACGAACCGCTCAAACACGCGCTTCTGAAACTCGGGTGGGATGCCAGGACCGTCGTCGGCGACGGTGACCGTCGGTCTACCGCCTTTCACCGACGTGGCGGCAAAGACGTGTGTCCCAGGCGGCGTGTGGTTGATGGCGTTCTCAATCAGGTTGAGGATCAGCCGATGCAGGTCATCGGTGATCCCTTCCACAGCCGCCGACTGGGCGCTGACGGTCAGATCGTGTTCGGAGAGCGCGGGCGTCAGCTCGGCGGCGGCGTCCATCAGGCTCTGGGCCAGGTCAGCCGGACGGCGGGTTTGAAAGCGTCCCACGTCGGCGCGGGCCAGCAGCAGGAGATCTGCGACCAGGCGCCGCATGCGCCTGGTCGAGCGCAGCGCCGCGTTGGCGGATTCCGCCTGTTCGCCATGCAGTTCGTCCGCCAGCAGCTCAAGGTTGGCCAGCACGCTGGTCAGCGGTGTTCGCAGCTCATGGGATGCATCGGCGACAAACTCCCGTTGACGCGCCAGAGCCGTCTCTGACTCATTGCGTGCAGCTGCAAGGGCGGCCAGCATCGACTCAAGTGTGCGAGCCAGTTCGGCAACTTCATCCTCGGCCTCCGGGTGGGGGATGCGCACAGTGGCATCGCGGGTGCGCTCGATCTCACGTGCGGCATCGGTCAACTCGACGACTGGGCTCATCGCACGCTGGGCGACCAACAGGCCAGCCAGCATCGCCAGGATCGCGCCGCCAAGAACCCCACCGATCAAGAAGACCCGGACCTCCCGCAGAGTCTGCTGAAGGTTGGACAGCGGTAGCGCATAAAGGATCAGCCCCGTCTGGTGTGGTTTCCAGGAGATGCTCTGCGTTGCGATCCGGTAGCTGGCGTCCGTATAGGTTTGGTCGGCGTGGGCAGATGTCCGGAAGAATGGCGTGTTCACCGGCCGGCCGTCAACGTTGAGCTCAGAGGAGCACAGCAGTTTTCCGCCATGGCGTGTAAAGAGCCGAATCTGTGCGCCGGCGTCCTTGCCATAAAAGTAGATTGCGGCGTTGCAGCTGACGTGTGGCCATCTGCCGGTGGGATCGGTCTCGGCGGCGGCCTGTTGCATGGCGCCTGTCTGTGCCTGTGAGAAGGAGCTGCTCAGGTGGCGGTCGATCAGAACGTCGGTGGCAACGGCAAAGCCAGCCAGAATGACCAGCGTCAATGCGGCTGACCCTCCGCCGAGCCGCCAGCGAACCGGTACACGCCGGTAAGCTCGGCGGACACTTCTGGTTATGGTCCGCAACCGCAGCAGCAAGGATGCCATCAGCTCACTCTACGCCGCACTTCCAAGCTGGCGCGTGCAGTGTCACGGTGGATGGCTGGCTGCGCGAGCGGTGCGTCAGGTTAGTTCTGCTCGACTCTGAGTACGTAACCGGCGCCACGGATCGTGTGCAGCAGGCGAGGCTCTCCGTTCGCCTCGAGTTTGCGCCGGAGATTTGAGACAAACACCTCGATGGTGTTGGTCATGGAAAACGGGTCATACCCCCAGACCTCATCCAGCAGCCGCTGGCGCGAGACGACGATGCGTTCATTGCGCATCAGATACTCGAGCAGCTCAAACTCGCGCTGCGTCAGATCAAGCTTGCGGTTCGCGCGGGCCACCTCATGCGTGTCAGGGTTGAGTTTGAGGTCACCGACCGAGATCGTTGCCTGTCCGCGTGGCGGGCGGCGTCGGAGCAGGGCGCGCAACCGAGCCAGCAACTCCTGGCGCTCAAATGGCTTGACGAGGTAATCATCGGCACCGGCGTCAAGTCCCTCAACGCGTGACTCAACCGCGTCACGAGCCGTCAGCACGAGAATCGGTACGTCATCGTTTTCACGCAGGGTCTTGGCGACCTCGATGCCGTCCAGCTTTGGCAAGCCAAGATCCAGGATGACAAGGTCAGGCAGAAAGGCGCCAGCCTCGTCGAGCGCTGCCAGCCCGTCACCGGCGATCCGGACGTCATAGCCTTCCATCCGCAGCGAACGCTGCAGCACCTGGGCGATCGCGTCATCATCTTCGACAACGAGAACCCGAGCTGGACGGTCATAGTCGGTGAGAGTGCTCATTACGCGCTCAGATGGTAGGCCTAATCGGCGACAGACGGCTATTAATCTTCATTATCACTTAGGCGCAGTTGACATGGAAGGTGATTTTGGCGCCGGATTTGCAGCAACCCGGTGCGCACCGGCGTAGATGTTCAGGTTGCCATGGCGGGCAAACCCCCCAAGCGTCATGCCGTTAGCGGCCGCCAGCTCGACCGCCAGCGAGCTGGGCGCTCCGATGCCGACCAAGATCGGCACGCCAGCCACCAGCGCCTTTTGCACAAGCTCAAACGAAAGGCGGCCGCTCACGCATAGACATGCGTGGTGAAGCGGCAGCAGGCCATGCTCAAGCGCCCAGCCGACCACTTTGTCCATGGCGTTGTGGCGGCCGACGTCCTCCCGAACGCAGAGCAGGTTGCCAGCCAGATCAAAGAGGCCGGTGGCGTGCAGACCACCGGTGCGAGCAAACTCGGGCTGGATTAACTGTTCAGGTAGCGATGCAAGCAGTTCCCGCGCGAGGGGCGCGTGTGACCAGATCGCAAGCGGCTGGCAGTGCACAGCGATCTCCTCAAGAGCTCCTTTGCCGCAGACGCCACACGACGAGCTTGTGTAGAAGCGGCGGGCGTCTACACCGCGCTGGAGCGGACCTTCCACGACGATGGTGTTCTTGGCCAGATCGCGGGTTAGGCCGACGCGCCGAGGGCCCTCGATCAGACCCTCACCGTAGAGGAACCCGAGGGCGAGCTCCTCGTCATGCCCGGGGGTTCGCATCGTGACCGCGATCGCCTGGCCAGAGACGCGAATCTCAAGCGGTTCCTCGACTGCGACCAGATCCTGGATGCCGTCATGGCTCACAGCCTTGACGGCTCCGGACGGTGGATCTGGCAAAGTTTCCTGCATCTCAAACAAGCTACTGCGACGCTGCCGAGAAGCCAAGCGAACTGATCAGTCGCTCGGCTCGCCCAAGGTCCTGCAGCGTGTTGACGTTGAAGAAGACCCGCTCCGGCGCGGGCGGGCCGTTTTTGAGGATTCGTGCGGTTGCCAGGAGGTCCCGGATTGCCGATCCGGCTTGGGCCGCGGTTCTCAGACGGTCGATGAGCGTGTCCTGGTAGCGACCGGGAAACGGATGTTCCCGGGCCAGCAGAACCAGCTCACCATCTGTGTCGGCGAGACTGCGGAGCGCTTCGGGAGTGACAAACGGCATGTCACACGGTAATGCCACCACAGAGCTGCTCTCGGCCAGCGCAGTGATGACTCCCGACAGCGGATGGTAGGGCAGACGTGGATCCTCAATGAGCACTCGTACCTTCAGCAACGGCAGCCTGGTTGACGGCCTGGCGACGACAATGGCCTGCAGGCCGGCTGCTGCGGTCACCGACAAGGGATGTTCTATGAGTGGCCTTCCGGCGAGGCTCGCCATTGCCTTGTCGCCACCGATGCGCAGCCCATGGCCGCCTGCGAGCACCGCGACAATCGCTGTCATGAGGCGAGTTTTGCACGTACGAGCGGATTTCCCTCCACCTGGTTGCAGGCATCGGTAGGGGAACGTTTGGCGACGGCGAATACTGAATCTGTATGGCTGCCGCCCGTACCGCTACCAGTAAGGGACGCACCGTCAAACGGAGCGGTGCAGGCTCGGCGCGAACCCCGTCTGCGCCCGGCCCGCGGCGCCGCTCTGGCGCAGGCCAGGCCGGTCCGCCACCGCGAGCGCGCCGGACGCTTGTTGCAAGCCGAGCCTCGCTGCGCGGTGTGCGTGACCTGGAGCCTCACCACGTGGACATCCTGTCGCTCGCGGTCATGGCGGCGGGTGTCTTTTTAGGCGGGGTTGCATACGGCGTCTGGGCTGGAGGCGCGCTTGGAAATGGTCTGCTCGGGGTGCTCCAGACTCTGGTCGGACGGTTGGCATACGCTGTTCCGGTTGGGCTGATGCTCGGCGGCGCACGCGTGCTTGTCAGGGACACTCATCTTGCGCCGGCGATGCGACCGCTGCGCACAGGGACGCTGACGCTCGCGCTGGCGTTGGCGTTGGCCTTTGCGGCCGGCACGCTGGGATTGGTCCCAGGACACGAGCCGAGCCTGGGGTACTGGTCAGGCTCGATCTTGCAACGCCGCGGCGGGGTGCTTGGAGCTTTGGAATTCTTCATAGCTGGTCATTTACTTGGGCAGGCAGGCACGGACATCCTGACGCTGTTCATGCTGGCTGCGGGCCTCATCCTGCTAAGCGGCGCAACGTTCGCGTCGGTGGTCAATGAGAGCCGGCGGCGCACCTCAGGTGTGCTGCGGCGCGAGCGTGGAGTCGGCAGCGCGACGCGTCGTGCAGAGTTGCGTGCGCGCCGGTTGCGCCGTGCGTCTGACGAGGAGCCGCCTGCGGTCCCAATATCTGAGGCTGACGGTGAGAGCCTTGCCGGCAAAGCGGCGGAAAACCGTTCCGCTACGTTTGAAGGCCCTTCGGATGCCGACGGATCGCACAACTGGGATACGGAGGCGGGTGATGCGCCAGGTGCTCGGCACAGGCCCCACCACTCGGTCAGCACAAACCCGTTTGATTCAAGTCCAACCGATGAGTTTGCGGCGATCGTTCCAGCTGAGTTCGAGGATTATGTTGCCTTTGGCGACCATGACGCGGGGGAGGGTGGCCCGCCGACGTTGGCCCAGCATGACCACCAGCTGACCGACAGTGAAGCTGGCAGCGATGCCGGGGAGGCGGGCCCGCATAGACCAGTCAGCCCGGACGAGCTGACGCCGGGCGGCCGCTACCGTGCGTCGGTCACCGACGATCCAGGCTTCGTCTGGACGGTGCCCTCCACCAGTTGTCTTGTGCGGTCCGTGGGTGAAGCGGCCAAACCGGATACCACCGGCCTGGCTCAGACTGCGCGTACCCTGATCGAGGCGCTTGGCCATTTCAGTATCGAAGGAAAGATCGTCGGGCAGGTCAGCGGGCCGCATATCACACGCTACGAGATTCGCCTGGCTCCAGGAACCAAGATGTCCAAGGTGGCCAATCTCAAGGATGACCTTGCCTACGCGCTGGCCGCAACCGATATTCGCATTCTCGCCCCGATCCCCGGCAAGACCGCCGTTGGCGTCGAGGTTCCCAACGCGCGCCGGCGGATCGTGCATCTCGGCGATGTCTTTGAGCAGGCGCCTGCCGACTTCTCGCCGCTTGCGGTTTGGCTGGGCAAGGACATATCTGGCAAAGCGGTTGGGGCGGATCTGGCGAAAATGCCGCATCTGCTGGTGGCCGGCACGACTGGATCTGGCAAGTCAGCGTGTGTCAACGCGATGCTTGCATCGATCCTGCTGCGCGCGACGCCGCACGAGGTGAGGTTGGTGCTGGTTGATCCCAAACAGGTGGAACTCAACCATTACGAAGCGATCCCCCACCTGCTCACACCGGTGATCACCAGCCCGAGGATGGCCGCCAATGCGCTGGCCAATCTTGTCCGGGAGATGGAACAGCGTTACGGCATGATGTCGCTTGCCAGGACGCGCTCACTGCCGGAACTCAACAAGGCCAGAGCATCCCGTGATGAACCGCCGCTGCCCTACATTCTGTGCGTGATTGACGAGCTTGCCGATCTCATGATGGTTGCACCGGCGGACGTGGAGGACTCGATCATCCGCCTTGCACAGAAGGCGCGGGCTGTGGGGATTCACCTGGTGCTGGCGACCCAGTCTCCACGAGTCGACGTGATCACCGGGATGATCAAGGCAAACGTGCCGTCACGGATCGCCTTTGCCGTCTCCAGCCAAACAGATTCGCGGGTGATTCTGGACCAGAACGGTGCCGAGAGTCTGCTCGGGCAGGGTGACATGTTGTTCTCGCCGGTCGGCATCAACAAGCTCCAGCGCATCCAGGGGGCCTATATCGATGAGCGACAGATAGCCGAGATCACCGACGCGTGGCGCCGGCAGGGCGCGCCAGAGCTGCGCGAGGAGATGTTGCAGGAGACGCCCGAAGAGACGGAGGAGGACCAGTCATCAACTGAAGATGCGTTTGATCCCGATGAGGATCCGCTGCTGGAAGAGGCGATCGGTCTTGTCGCTGCGATGGGCACTGCTTCCACCTCAATGCTCCAACGCCGGCTGCGGCTCGGTTACACGCGGGCGGGACGGCTGATTGACATGTTGGAGAGACGCGGGATCATCTCCGGCTACGAGGGCTCAAAGCCGCGTCAGGTTCTGATCGGTGAAGCCGACGTGCCGCGTATCCTTGTCTCGTTGGCAGAAGGCGGACGCGGTGTGCGTGAGCGGCCGGGCGCCGACGAGGGTGACGCTGACGGCTCTACGAGTGCTCCGGTATCAGAGTGACCACGTGGCTGGCATGGTCGCGGCGCCGCGAGATCTGAGAGTCGCGCAGGAGACGTACAGTGAGGTGTGTTTTCTCCGCTGGTGCGCGTAGGCTTTAGGTGATGACTGAGATTGGCGCGACTCTGCGGGAAGCTCGCATGCGGGCTCACATCGACATCTCCGAGGTCGAAGCACAGACGAAGATCCGCGCCAAGTACCTCCGCGCCTTGGAGGATGAAGAGTGGAACATGTTGCCGGGCCCGGTGTACGTGCGCAGCTTTCTGCGGACCTACGCGGACTACCTGGGCTTGGACAGCCGGTTGTTGCTTGACGAGTTCAAGCGCCGATACGACCAACCGGTCGGGCAGGAGTCGCATGCCGTCCCATCGCGGCGGCCTGAGCGTAGGCGAGGCGACGAACGGTTAGGGGGTGCGGGAGGTGGCGCAACGCCCACGGGCGGCGGGGTTCTGGCCGCTGTTTTTTCGCCCGTTGGCGTGATCGTTGTGGCTCTGGTGGTGATCGTGGCTGCGCTGTATGTGATCGGTAGTCACGGCAATGGGTCTGGTGGCGGCAGCGTCAAAACGATTACTCCGTCAACTGTGATCGGAGGTAAAACTGGCACGGGGCGCGCCCGACATCGCCACCGTCACCATCCGGCCAAGAAACGCAAGCGCTCAAACAAAACGACGACCAGCACCGGTACTGGCACTTTGACGACCGGCACGTCAACCACGCCGGTGACCAGTGCGACATTGTCGATCGTGCCGACGGCAATCGTGTGGCTGTGCGTTGAGAACGGGGCCGGTAAGACGATTTACACCGGTGAGTACTCGCCGGGACAGGCGGTGCCCGTGGCCCGTTCCTCTGAGCTTTTGGTGACGCTTGGCAACGACCACCTGACAATGGACGTTAACGGTCAACCGTACACGCCGCCGGTTGGGGCGGCGATCGGCTTGAAAATCACGCCCCAAGGTGTAACCACGCTCACATCGGCGTTGCCGACCTGTTCATGATCGACGCGGCTGTGTACCAGCGTCAGGGGCGCGTGCGAGCGGCTGTCCTTGTTACCGGTACGGAGGTGCTCAGCGGTGCGGTGAGCGACCGGAATGGCCCGTGGCTGTCGGCCCGGCTGCGTGAGGCGGGGCTGGATGTGGCAGCGATATGCATCGTGGCTGACCGTCCTTCTGAGCTGCGGACCGCCCTTGACCAATTGTCCGCTGCCGGCCTGGACCTGCTGGTGACCACTGGCGGGCTCGGACCGACGGCGGATGACGTCACGGCGCAGGTGGTGGCTGAGTTCTGCGGTCGGCAGATGGGTGTGGATCGTGATCTGGAGGCTCGGATACAGGCGATCATCGATAGAAACCAGACACGCAGGCCGAAGACGGAAGCGCAAGCGCAGGCGCTGCGCGCAGGGGTGCGCAAGCAGGCGACCGTGCCCAGTGGCGCCCTGGTGCTCGAGCCGCGCGGCACCGCGCCTGGTTTGATCGTAGATGGTGCGCTGTCAAGTGCTGGGCAGGTGGCGCGACCGGCGGTTGTTGTCCTGCCAGGCCCGCCGCGCGAGATGCAGGCGATGTGGCCTGATGTGGCGGCATCTGAACTGTTCCGCGGGCTCAGCGCAGACGCCGGCGTCTATGAGAACCAGACCGTACGGCTGTACGGCGTGTCTGAGGCGGATCTGGCTGACAGCCTGCGTTTAGCACAACAGGTTGGCCTGAGGCTGGAGGACTTGGAGGTCACCACCTGCATGCGAGGTGGAGAGATTGAGATCAGCACCCGGTTTCAAGCGCAGGCAGAGGCTGATCACAGCGCGCTGGTTGAGTTCCTTGCTGATCGCTTTGAGGGACGGTTGTTCTCCCGAGACGGCGCGACGATCGATCAGCAGGTAGCGGCGATGCTGATCTCCCAGGCAGAGACGATCGCGGCCGCGGAGTCGTGCACCGGAGGTCTGCTGACCGGTCGGCTCACCTCGCTGCCCGGCTCATCTGCGTACGTGATCGGCTCGGTGGTCGTGTACAGCAACTGGGCCAAGTCGTCGCTGACCGGGGTTGACCCTGAGCTGATTGCCGCGCATGGCGCCGTCTCGATCGAAGTTGCACAGGCTCTTGCAAGCGGAGTCAGACGGCGCTTCGGCACGACGATCGGTGTAGGTGTGACGGGAGTGGCAGGCCCAGGTGGAGGCACGCCCGACAAGCCTGTCGGGTATGTCTGTTTCGCGGTCGCTCACGGGCCTGTTGACGGCCCGGATGACCAACTGCCTTTGGTACGTGAGAGAAACCTGCCCGGCGACAGGACCGCCGTGCGTGAGCGTTCCACGACCATCGCACTGCACCTGATCGCCCAGGTGCTCCAAGACGCGCGTGCTCAAGCATCTGCGCCGCCCGGACTGTGACCGGTTTGGCACAGTTCCGGCACAGCTCAGAGACATCCGGATCTTGCGCGAACGCATGTTCTGAATCTAGGCTTCGGTTCCGTCCGCGGCAGGGCGTAGCTTGATTTTTTTGAGCGGGCATTAGACAAGGAGCCAATCGAGCATGAGCGAACAGGAGAAGGCGGCTGGCAAGCCCGCCGCATCGGCTGGCAAGCCCGCCGCATCGGCTGGCAAGCCCGCCGCATCGGCGGGTCCGCGGTCCGATGCCAAACGGCAAGCAGCGCTGCAGGGTGCCCTGACCCAGATCGAGCGACAGTTCGGCAAGGGGGCTGTGATGCGGATGGGCGACCCAGGTGCCCGGGTTGCCGTGGACGCGATTTCGACAGGCGCGCTGTCGCTGGACATCGCGCTCGGGATCGGCGGCGTGCCACGAGGGCGCATCATCGAGATTTTCGGGCCGGAGTCCTCCGGCAAAACGACGCTCGTCTATCACATCCTGGCGGAGGCTCAGAAGCTGGGTGGTGTGTGCGCGTTCGTGGATGCAGAGCACGCCATGGATCCACTGTATGCGCGTGAGATCGGGGTTGACATCGACGAGCTGCTGGTCTCACAGCCTGACTACGGTGAACAGGCGCTGGAAATCGTCGACATGTTGATCCGCTCAGGCGCCGTGGACGTGATTGCCGTGGACTCGGTGGCAGCGCTCACACCACGGGCGGAGCTTGAGGGCCAGATGGGCGACCAGATGGTCGGTGTGCAGGCTCGGATGATGTCGCAGGCGATGCGCAAGCTGACCGGCGCACTGAACCGGACGCAGACGCTTTGCGTGTTCACCAACCAGATCCGTGAGAAGGTTGGCGTGATGTTCGGTTCTCCAGAGACACAGCCGGGTGGACGTGCGCTGAAGTTTTACGCATCGCAGCGGCTTGACATCCGCCGCATCGAGACGCTCAAGGATGGGGCTGAGGCGGTTGGCAATCGTGTGAGAGTGAAGGTGGTCAAGAACAAGGTTGCGGCGCCGTTCAAACAGGCGGAGTTTGACATTGAGTTCGGCAAGGGAATCTCGACCTCCGGCTGTCTGCTTGATTACGGGATCGAGCAGAACATCATCACGAAGTCAGGCTCGTTCTTCTCTTACGGTGAGGAACGTCTCGGTCAGGGTCGCGGCAACGCCAAGGCCTACCTTGATGAGCATCAAGACACGGCAAAGGACATTGAAGCCAAGATCTACGCGGCACTTGGAATCGGCCAGGATCTCGTCAAGCCGATCGATCACGACGAGGATGCCACCAAGGCGGTTGTTGAGGATCTCAGTCGCGCAGCGTGAACGCGACCAGTCGCCCAGCGTCACCCTTGGCCAACACCGACAGGTACGAAGATGGTCCGCCGGCTGTTGACGGTGGGGCGTTGACGGTTGCGTATCGCTTCATCAACCGTCGTGAACACACGGAGATGGAGGTCAGGACACGGTTAGCGCGAGCGGGTTTCAGCGCAGAGGAGATCGAGCAGGCGGTTCTGGAACTTGTTGGGTTCGGTTACGTGGATGACGTCAGGTATGCGCGGCTGTTCGTCCACGACCGAAGAGTTCTGGATTCATGGGGCAGAGCGCGGATCGCTCGATCACTGAGTCGGCACGGGGTCTCACGCCCGATCATCGCTCAGGCGCTGGGGACAAACAGCGTCGACGACCGGCAGGCAGCAGCGTGCGGAGGCGACCGGGACGCCTACGGCGCAGACGCGCATGGTAACCAAAGTGACGGGGAGGGCGAACTGGAGCGTGCTGTTGCTTTGCTGGACAGGCGGTTTCCGCAGGGCCCGCAGGATCGCCGGGACCGAGGCAGGGCGTTCGGCATGCTGGCCCGCAAGGGATATGACGGTGAAACGGCTGGGGATGCTGTGAGGCGCTGGTCGCGGCATACGGCTGCGTGAGTTGTGCGACTCTTCGCGTTTGGAGGCTGCACGCTGTGCTGGTGCAGGGCCACGTAAGACAATGCGGGCGCGTGGTGCCTGGGGCGATAGCATCGGGTCGGCGAGCACATGGTGGTCACCAGTCTCAGACGGGGTGGGGCTGAGGCCGACATGCGTAGCGCTGGAGTAAAACACCATGAACACCATCGTTGCGGCGGGATTGATAGCAATCGGCATTGTTGTTGCCGCAGCTGTCTATGCACGCTTGCAGCGCCGTGGCCCCCAGGAAGAGCCGGCTGACAGTAGGCAGCGTGTACGGCGTCACGGGCAGGCAGTTCCCGAGCAACCGTCAACGGCGACGACCGCGTCGGTGGTGGCGGTCGAGCCGCCCGCCGCTGGTACACAACTACCACTGGTCAGCAACGGTGGTGGACGTCAGTTCACGGAGGATCTGCGCACCCGCGAACTGGCGCTGGGAACCCGGGCGGCAGAACTCCAGGAGTGGGCTGAACTGCTTG
>JBMFHK010000054.1:0-7577 GCA_049976865.1 Solirubrobacteraceae bacterium
CCCGGGTCACTGCATTGAGATGGAGGACCCATTAGCCCAAATCGCTAGTGGCAGCGGGATCCGCATGTACCTGTACGACGTCGATCCGGGCACAAGCTCCTGCCCGTATCACTACGAGTACGTCGATGAGTGGTTGCTGGTGGTCTCAGGCTCGGTGGCCGTTCGCACGCCCGACGGGGAACGCACGCTCGCTACAGGCGCGCTGGTGCGGTTCCCGGCTGGGCCCGAGGGAGCCCACAAGATCATGAACCGGACCGACGCTCCAGCACGCACGCTCCTGCTATCGATCGACCACGGGCCGGCAGTGTCCGTGTACCCAGACAGCAACAAAGTCGGAGTCTAGCCTGGAGAGTTCGACGTGAACGGACTCATCTTCGTACGCGACTCTGCGGTCCCATGGTCACACGGAGAAGACGGCTGGAACAAACCGGACTGAGGCCCCGACCCTCGCCACGTTATGAGCCAGCGAAGGGCCGCGATCGCTTCCGTGTTTCTGAGCCGTCGTCGGCCGCGATTGCGTTGGCGACGTAGACGTACTCGGCGGTCACCGAGGCTGACGATTCCTTTGCCACGACACCGCTACCCAGGCTCTCGCCCGCGGGACTATTAAATTGACCGACGTGGCCGGGCCCAAGCCGACGAGCGGATTGGCGACCAGGCGTGCTTTGGCGGTCCGCCGGCGCCGGTAACGGGTACTTTCACGCTTGAAGACACCCGTGTGTCGCCAGGCTCTCCGGCGGCTGGTCGGCGGGTGTCACGGGTCGCGGGTGGGGTCGACGAGCTGGACCCCTGCGGCCACGAAGTCTTTGAGGTTGAGCGTCGCGACCGCGAGATCATGGGTCAGCGCGGTCGCAGCAATCAGGCTGTCTTTGATCGGCATTGCCGTGCCAGCTGCACGCAAGTCAGCCAGCAGTTGTGCCCATCGCAGACCCGTGTCCGCGTCCCAGATAACACAGTTCAGGCGGGCTACGCCTTCATCGAACCAGCGCTCAAGACGGCTCCTGCGCTGTCCACGGGGAAGCCGCAGGATGCCGAACCGCAGCTCTCCGAGGATGATCGGATCGACGACAAGTTCGCGCTCGGTGCGGGTCAGCCAATCCAAGACGCGAGGGTCGGGCTTTGGTTTAGTCGCTTCGGAGAGGACGTTGGCGTCGACCAGGTAGCGCACCGGTCAACGACTTTCAGAGGGTGTCGGTCGACTCTGACTGCACGGGCGCGAACCAGTCCGTCGACGGGCACGAACGAAGCCAGCCGATAACCCCGACGTTCGGTGGTGGCGTGACCCGAGTCAGTCGATACTCACCGACACCCACGCGCTCGACATCAAACTGCTCCCCCGGCTCGATGCCGTCGGCCTCTCGCAGCTCCGCGGGGAGAATGATCTGCCCCTTCGTTGAGATCGTCGTCTTCACGACACGTAAGATAACGCCTTACCCGGTCGAGTTCCAGCCCGCGTTCACGCCGACGAGCGCTTTTGCCCGTCGATGCTCAAGACGCGGACGATTGCATTGGCGACGTCGCGTCGGCGACCGTTTCAGCCCTGGCCGTAGTTGCTGATCAGCCAGCCGGCGCGGGAGTGAACTAGATAGACGTCCCAGAAGTTGTCGGGGTTGCCCTCGGTGGGCGAGGCCGATTCATGGAAGCTGCAGCGCACATCAGCCGAGCTTCGCCCTGAGGTCTTGCGTGTCTTGCAGTGCAGATCGGTGAACTTCGACCAAGCGGCGGACGGCTGTGCCCAACCCATCTGGTTCTGCGCGCTGGCCGCGACGTAGAACAGCAGCTTGCTGCGGTCGTGAGTATTAATCGCCTTGAACCACCCCAGTGTCGAGCTCAGCGGTGTCGCGCGCGACGGCCACGGCGACTTGGCCAGCGCTGCCGGAACCGCAACGCCCGATACGGCAACGGCGATGAACGTCGAAATCAGACGCCTTGACATCGCAACGATTCTCCCTGACGCCAACTCTCCCGGCAAGTCGAACCAGGCCCGGGAACTCAGTCGTCGAGACGATTGCTTCCGCCTGCCGGTCGCCGCTCCTTGCGCTGCTGCATTGGCGACCTGCCGCCAGTGACCAGGCTCGGAACCTGAACATCACATCGTCGGCTTTTCGAACCACATAGCCGCCTCCGAAGCAGCACGCCTCCTGCGTCGGGTCTCAGAAGCGATGCTCCGCCGGCCAACGCTCGCGATAGCGGTGCCGTGGCAGAGCGATCATGCCGGTCGGCGCGACTTGACGAGTGCTTTCGGGTGGTGTGGGAGCGGCCGTGACACCTGCCGCCCTGCGACGTAGTGTTGCTGCATGCGCAGATCGGGACAGGTTGTGATTCCGGCTTTCCTTCCAGCTGTCTGTGCCGCGGCGGTCGCTGGCTGCGGAGGGAGCGCAACGACGAGAACGACGGCGGACTCTCGGCTGAAGCCCTTCACGACGCCGTACTGCGCGTCAGGCTGCGCGAAGGTCAAGGGCCGGGTCGAGGAATGTGGCGGACCATCGAACCGCTGCCGAGTGGTCGGATTCGTAGAAGTCGCCCTGCTCGATCGGCGTGGTCGGCTGGTCACCGCTGAGCATTCGGGCACCGTTGGGCCAAGGCTTCGGAGCTTTTCGCTGCTCTACCCAGGCTCGGGCATGTACACGGTGCGGACCAAACTGATCGGTGAACGAGCGACCAAAATGATCCGACTGAGGCGCGGCCTCACGCTCACAGTGAACCTCGTGATCCCAATCCGGTAGTTCGACGGTCGCGTCAAGCTAAGAGGGACAGCCGGACACCCCTGGGATCTGCAATCACTATGCCGCGCCTGTGCCTGCGAGCGCACCGGTGGCCGCGCTATCCCTTTGGCATCCCCTTCGCTCCGGTGAGATAAGCGCCAGCCAGCACCTACATGGTCAGCGTCCGGACGCAGTGGGAATCGAGAGCTGCCTACAGATCCCGCGTGCCGTTGGCGCCTTGACCTCGCCATGGTGCGGCACGACCGATCGCTCCCTCGTGACAGGGTTCTCCCACATCTCGTGCCCAACGCCTTCCCGAATCAGACGGCAGCCGTGAGCCAGCAAGTGGCGCTCGAGCACCATCACACGCGCCTGCTTGAGATCCTCCCCTGTGTCTGGACCTCCGGAAGCTCGGGCACGTGCAGGTACACTCAGCCGTCACCAGCATCTTCGTAGACGACGTTGAACCTCAGCGCGCTCACGGCATGAACGGTCCCGCAACCACTGGCAGAGCCCGCTATCGCTTCCGCGATTCGCTACCAGGCAGAAAGATGAGTCCTTCGGCTGCGTTTGACCACCGCCGAGGCTCGTTGCATCAGATGCGATGCTAATGTGATGCAGCGATGCGAACGACGGTCGATCTCCCGCCAGCGGTACACCGCCGCGCTCAGGCCCTTGCCGAGTCTCGCCATCAATCCCTGTCGGCGACGGTCGCGGATCTGACCGTCCGAGGTTTGGCCGCTCTGGGCGAACCCGTTGAGCTCGCCACCGATCCGGTGAGTGGGCTACCGGTTCTAAGCCTTGGCCGGCCAGTGACCGCCGCCGAGGTCGCCGCCGCGCTGGACGACGAGTGAGCGGCAGCTACCTGCTTGACGCCAATGCACTGATCGCCCTGGTGATCGCCGAGCATGAGCATCACGGACGCGTTAGCGCTTGGATCACTCGGGCCGACAGGATTGCGCTGTGCCCGATCACCGAAGGAGTGATGGTCCGGTACCTGATCCGCGTCGGTGAGACTGCGGCCACCGCTTCAGAACTACTCACGGCGCTTCGACAGTCACCCAAGTTCGACTTCTGGCCGGACTCGATCTCCTATACAGACGCTGCACTTGAGCACGTCACCGGCCACCGTCAGGTCACCGACTCCTACCTTGCATCACTTGCCGCAAGCCGCCAAGGACGACTGGCGACGCTTGACGAGGCGCTCGCGGCAGAGCTCGGAAGGGCTGTGGACTTGATCCCCTAGCCGACCCGCCAGACTTGGGGTCCGGCTAATGCTTTTGCCACATGCGACGCCTATACCCGCGCGATCGCTTCGGGACGTGCAAGCGTCATTCCACGAGCATGGCGAATCGGCGACCGACAGGCGTTTCGGGAATGGCCCGCGCTGACTACCGGTTTTCGTAGGTGCCGTCGAGTCGGGCGCGTCCGATGACATGCCCGGTGATGACCTGCAGGACGTCCTCGAGGCTGAATCTGTCGGGCAGGTCTGGGTGGTAGTCCAAGGCGAAGAGCTGGAAGACGTATGAGTGCGGCCCGTGTGAGCGCGGCGGCAGCGGGCCGGCCCAGCCGCAGCGACCGAGGGGGCCTTTGCCGTGCTTGACCCCAGGGATCGCACTGGGGTACGTGAGGCCGTTCTCCGCAATGCCGCTCAGCGACGGGTCGATGCCGGCCGTGAGCGCATGCGTGACGGGTTTCTTGCGGGGCACGTCCGGGTCTTGCACGATCAGCAGAAGTTCCGCAGTGTCGGCCGGCGGTGTCGTCCACGCCAAGGCGGGTGAGATGTTCGCGCCGAACAGCCGGCCGCGGTACCGCTCGGGGATCGGCGCACCGTGCTCAAACGCCGGGCTGGTGAGGATGAAGTTCTCAGGTGCTTGGAGGTCGGCTCGCGCCCAGACGAGCGTGTGCTGTCCGGCGTGTCTGTTGCGCAAAGCGCGCCCGATCGGGTTGGTTGACATGGTCGCGGTCCCCTTCTGTAATTGCTGGCTGGTGTCGTTGGTCTGCACGTTGCACTCGGCGGTGGCGAGCCCCCAGCACCCGGTCGACATGAAGCCGGACAGCAGGACCATGACGCCGCAGCTGGCGCCGACGGCCCGGTTTACTGGCAGCCTCAGGCTGGATCAGACATCCAGCGACTGCGCCAGGTCCTCCCAGATGTCCTCCACATCCTCCAGGCCTACGCTCAGCCTCACCAGACCCGGCGGAACACGGTCACCCTCCCAGCGGGAACGAGCCTCCAGCGTGGAGGCGGCGCCGCCAAGGCTGGTGGCGTTGACGATCAGCTTCAGCGAGCGTTCCACACGCGCCGCGCGTTCAGCGTCGGCCACGTCAAACGACAGCATCGGTCCGAACGCCTGGACGTAACGCGCCGCCACCGGGTCGCCCAGCCCTGGGTAGCGCACGCGCTGCACCGACGGGTGGCCTGCCAGCCGTCGGGCGATCTCAAGCGCGCTGGCGGACTGACGCTCGACCCGCAGCGCGAGCGTGCGCAGCCCGCGCAGCAGCAGCCAGACCGGGTCGGGGGCGGCGACGATCCCGGACGCGTTGCGCAACGCCGCCAGCCGTGCGGCGTCGTCGGCGCTCCCGCACACCACAACGCCGAGCAGCGCGTCGTGGTGGCCGGACAGAATCTTCGTAGCGCTGTGCAGGACAAAGTCCGCGCCGTGGTCCAGCGGCCGCAGCAGCAGCGGGCTGAGCACCGTGTTGTCAACCAGCACTCGACCGCCCTGAGCGTGCACCAGCGAACTCACAACGTCAAGGTCAGGGAAAGTGAGCATGGGGTTGGAACAGGGCTCCAACCAGACGAGGTCCGCACGCGGTGGCGGCCCGGTCTGGTCGAAGCCAACCACCTTCAGTCCCCAGCGCTCAAACTCATCGCGCAACAGGCGGACCGTGCCGTAATACCCCCCATCGGCAACGGCCACGGTCTGACCAGGTCCCAGCAGGGCAAGGATCAGCGCGGTGGTCGCGCCCATCCCGGAGGGGAACAGAAGCGCCTGGCCACCGTCAAGCGCAGACAACAGCTGCTCGGCACGGACTCCCGCCGGATGAGCCGCCCGCTGGTAGTAGAACTCGCCCGGTGTCGCGTCCTCGTAGGAGTGAATTGTCGCGCGATCCACAGGTGGCATCTCGCCGTGAACGAGTCGTGTCGCTGGCTTCATGATCCGCAGCTTACTGTGCAAGGACGCTCAGGCTACGGTCCGTCAGCCCCCTGGCAATCATCGCCCGTTGCTGACCAGCAGCTGGATCGCCAGCCCGATCCCCATCGCCGCAACCAGTACGCGCAGCAGCTCCCGTGGCAGCCACCGCGCGACCCGCGGACCGACAGTGCCACCAACGAACGCGCCAGCCGCGAGCGCACCGACAGCCGGCCAGTCAATGGCGCTGCTGACCATCACCAGCACAACCGCGGACACCACGGTTGCCACACCGAGCAGCATGTTCTTCAGGGCGTTGGCCACAGTGATTTCACGCTCGGCCTCCATCAACAGCAGCGCCAGCGTCATCACGCCCGATCCGGCACCGAAGTAGCCGTTGTACAGAGTCAGGATAAACAGGCCGCCCGCCAAGACCAGCGGGCTGGCGCCGGGGCCTTGACGATCGCGCAGAGCGCTCAGACGCGGTTCAAACAGCAGCGCCAGCGAGCCGACCGCGACCAGCGCGGGCACAACTCGCGCGAACATTCCCGCCGGAGTGAGAAGCAAAAGAGCCGTACCGGCAATGGAGCCAGCCGCCGTCACCGGGACCCAGTGCAACAGCCACTTCAAGCGGCCCTCAAGCTCAGGCTGGGACGCCAGCGCCGAGCCGGGCCCGGTGGCGACCAGTGCGATTTTGTTGGCGATGTTGGCATGCAGCGCCGGAATCCCGATGGCAAGCAGCGCGGGATACGAGATCAGCGAGGTGATGCCCCCTGCCGTGCCGACAATCCCGGCCAGCACGCCTGCCGCCACAAGCACGGCGCAGTCACCAGCCGAGATCATGCACGAACCACAGTCACGTATGTGCCCGCGGCGACTCCGTACCCCGGCCGCCCATGACCAGGGCGCCTAACGCCCACGGATCCGGATTCCTGGACGCATGACCTAGATGCATCACCGTCCGTATAGAACAAACGTTTAGAACCGTAATGCGCCGCGTCCAGATCTGCGAGACCTCTTACAGACAGATCTTTGCTTGCAACCACAAGGCTCTCAATCAAATGCACAGCCACATCTCATTTGCAGCACCGCTCGCGGTGGGCCTGGCATTACCGCTTGTCAATCAGGCAAGGTTGACGGGTACGGTGCTTTCGATCTCCCAAGCGCAGCACCATGTGCAGGTCATCACGGTGGGCGAGGTGATTCACACATACAGCTTCAGCGGCACCTTGAAGGGCGTCAGACACGGTACGGAGATCTTGTTCACCGCCAACGGGGCACACATGTCCGATGCCCGGACACTTGGCGCGACGGGCCTGCGCGACCTCAAACACAGAACCCCCGTGACCTAACGACGCTGGCGATCGCAAGCTTGCCCGCAGGCTGAACGCCGGGCACGAGGCCGCCTCATGGGCGGTGGCCAGGCAGCAGCTGCCCGCTGCTCACCAGCACCGCTCCTGCCGTTTGCAGCTGGGTGAGCGCCTCGTCTTGCGACGGAACCCCGTCCGCAGCGATCGCACGGCACGCATCGGTGAGAACCAGCACCGTGAACCCTGCTTGGAGCGCATCATGCGCGGTGGCAAGCACGCAGACGTTGGTGACCAGACCGCCGATCAACAGCCGCCTGATCCCGGCAGCGCTCAGCCGTGCAGCGAGATCGGTGACGCGGAACGCGGAGTAGGCGTCAGCGTCGCGGGTGGTGCCCTTGGCAAAGAACCAGCCGGGCGTCAGCGCC
>JBMFHK010000054.1:7587-16040 GCA_049976865.1 Solirubrobacteraceae bacterium
GCGATCAGGGGATGCAGTTCTGCTCCCGGCGTGCCGGCAACGCAGTGCACCGGCCACGGTCCACCCTGCGCCACAAACGAACTGTGGTCGGGCGTGTGGCTGTCGCCGGTCGCCGCAAAGATCGCCACGTGGCCGGCGAGCGCGGCCAGCGGTGCCGCGACCTGATCACCCTGCGGCGCGGGCAGCTCTCCGTACCCCGGTCCGCTGCCCGGCATGAACCCCTTCTGAACGTCCACGGCAAGGACCGCGTCATGGTCACGATCCAGCCTCAGCGGCGCCATGTTCACGTTTGTACCGCCTCCAGCTCACGCATGATGCTGGCCCGGTCAACCAGGACGCCACGGGCGCCGCCCGCCAGGGTTGAGCGAGTGCCGGCGATCACCGCCGCCCGGGCAGCCTCAAGCAACGTTGCGCCGTCGGCCAGCCAGGTGGCCAGCACACCACAGAAGCAGTCACCGGCACCCGTGGTGTCCACCGGCGTCACCGCCGGCGCGGCAAGCGTGGTGAAAGGGTCGGCCGGCGCCTGCTCGGGCTGGTAGACGACCGCGCCCTGCTCGCCCACAGTGACGATCACCGCATGCTGGGGCGCGAGCGCACGCAGCGCCGTGCGCACGTCAGCGAGCGTCTCTGGCGTTGGCAGGCCCGTCATCTCGCCGAGCTCCGTCTGGTTACAAACCAACACATCCACGCGCGCAAGCAGCTCAGCCTCCAGCGCCCGGTACGGCGCCGCGTTGAGCACAACCATGCCGGTCGCCTCAAGCACGGCCGCCTTCACGGTCTGCGCCGGCGTCTCAAGCTGCGTGAGCAGCACAGCCGCATCGCGGATGGCGGGCACGCGGACGTCTGAAACGTCCAGGCTCGCGTTAGCCCCGGGCTCGACGATGATCATGTTCTCCCCCCGGGCAGCGTCAAGCAGGATTGTGGCCGCACCGCTGAAAGTCCCCGCCACAGTCCGCACGCGCCCGACATCGACCCCCAGTGAGCGCAGGTCGGCGAGCATTGTGGTGCCGGCGGGATCGTCACCCACTGCGCCGATCATCGTGACCTGGGCGCCGGCGGCCGCGGCAGCCGCGGCCTGGTTGGCGCCCTTGCCACCGCTGCCGCGAACAGAGCGTTGCGCAACCAGGGTCTCGCCAGGGCTCGGCAGCCGCTGCACCGTCAACGTCACGTCGAGGTTAAGGGAACCGACCACTGCCACCGAGCCCGGCATCGAAGCTGCCCGCTGCTTCTGTGAAGCCATTGCCGCCGCCGGCTTACAAGACGCCAGCCGCGGACTCTGGGGCGTCCAGCGTGATGGCGCCGATCGCCTCCTGACGCTTGATCTGCCCGCCGGTGAACAGCGTCCCGATCAAGCCGATCGCAAGCGCCACGATCACCCCGA
Source organism: Solirubrobacteraceae bacterium (assembly GCA_049976865.1). GTDB lineage: Bacteria > Actinomycetota > Thermoleophilia > Solirubrobacterales > Solirubrobacteraceae > Palsa-465. Next base: position 8,969 of record JBMFHK010000054.1, read on the forward strand.
TGCTGGCGTTTGCCCATGTCCCGCTCTTACCGCCGAGTCCCAGCGGCCCGAGCAGGTAGCCCTGCCACTTCAGCCAGCCTGCATAGGTGTTGACGACCAGTCCAAACCCCACGGCGCTACCGACCACCAGCAGCAGCATCGGCCAGACTCGCAAATCGCCGTAGCGTCCTGCGGTGTCGTACAGGTCGGTGATCGCGTAGTCACGCCGGCGCATGACCGTGTCCGCGATCACGATCCCCGCCCAGGCGGCGATCGGCACCCCCAGCGTAATCAGAAAGCCCTGGAAAACGCCCAGGAAGTTGGTCGTGAAGAAGACCACATAGACACCCAGGCCGGTCATGATCGTTCCGTCGATCGCAGCAGCCTGGTAACGCGGCAGCTTCAAACCTGCGCTCTGCAGGTTCAGGCCTGAGGAGTAAATGTCAAGTACCGTGGCGCCCACCAGGCCCAGGACCGTCAGCACGATGAAGGGCACCAGGAACCAGTGAGGCAGCACTGCCGTGAGCGCCCCGATCGGGTCGCCGCTGATCTGACCGAGCACCACCTTGGAGGAGCCGGCCAAAAGGACTCCGTAGACGAACAGGATCACCGGTCCGACCGCAGCACCGAAGGTGGTCCACCAGATGATTGAGGAGGGGGAGCTCTTGCGTGGCAGATAACGCGAGTAATCAGCTCCTGAGTAGACCCAGCCGAGCCCGAACCCGACCATCGAGAAGACGATCATGCCAATGAAGTTTGCCGTTGACCCGTTCGGGATCCGGTTGACGACCGACATGTGCACGTGTGAGACGGTGAGCGCTATCACCAGCACCGTCAGCACGCCGGCCACAACGGTGATCACCCCCTGCAAGCGCATGATCAGGTCAAAGCCAGCCACACCGCCGAGGATTGTCAGCACCAGGATGATCGCTATGCCGATGATCTTGACGTCCGTGCCGCCACCGACGCCCAGCTTGGTGCAGACTGCTGCAAACGCAAGCGTGCCAACCACCACCAACGAGGTCTCCCAGCCGACGTTGAGGATCCAGGAGAGGATCGCGGCGACCCGGTTGCCGCGCACACCGAAGGCTGCCCTGGAGATGATCATCGTGGGCGCCGAGGCGCGTGGGCCGGCGATCGCGACGATGCCGACCAGGATAAACGAGACCACGATCCCGATCACACCGGAGATGATCCCCTGCCAGAGCGACAGGCCGAACAGTGCGGTGAGCGCGAACGCGCCATAGCTGATGCCAAAAACACCCACGTTTGAGGCAAACCAGGGCAAAAACAGGGCGCGTGGATGGCCCTTGCGCTCGTGCTCCGGGATGCTGTTGATCCCGTTGGCCTCGATCCCCTTGGGGATGTTGGCAGGGACCGGCGCGTCCTCAATGGCGTGGCGCGGCGTCTGGACCTCCATCTATGTTCCTCCGTTGGTAGCTGTCACTTGCTGGCCCGGCACGTATCTCAAAACCAGCTAAAGGTTGGCAGACCCGCCAGTCGGTCAGCCCCAAAGGCTGAGATTGTCCTGCTCGCAAACGCGCATGAAGGCAATCAGCGCCCCCCACGAGTAGAAGGGGTCTGAGTCGTGGGCCTCGTGGCCGTCCGGGTCAAGCGAGCTGTAGTTCTCGTGGCAGTGGCGCCGAGCCTGCCAGTCGCGCTCGAACATCGCCCAGGCCCGTTCTGTCAGATCGCGTGCAACCTGCGGAAAACCGGCTCGTTGCAAACCTTCCCAGACGAACAGCAGCATTGGCGCCCAGATGCGGCCGCGCCAGTAGCTGTTCTCGGCGCTGACCGGATCGTTGAACGGTGCCGAAGGCAACGGCAGCGGCCCCCAGAACGCCGCCTCGTCAAGCAGATGGCCGTTCACGAGCGCCTGCGCCTGCTCGGGCGTGGCAGCACCCGCGACCAGCGGGAAAAAGCTCGTGGGCGAAATATGGGCCGCAAAGGCGCCGTCCCAGTGCCGTCCTGCGAACACCTGGCGCTGCGGGTCCCACAGCGTTTCTGAGATCAGCTGCGCGAGCCCACGGGAGCGTCGCAGGTGAGCCTCCGCCTCCGTGTCGCGGCCAAGCGCGGCCGCGACACGGGCCAGCAGCTCCCATTCCAGCGCCAGCAGGCTGTTGTGGCCGGGCTCCTCAAACTCAAGGGCGCCGGTTGCGGGGTTGAAGCGCGCCTCGTCAAAAACCGCCAGGTTGTCCATCCCCGGCTCGTTGAGCGCCCCCTGCTTGGTCAAGACGCCCTGCGCTCGGCCGACCGGCGAGGAGCCGTACTCAAAAAGCCCGTTGCCGTTGCCATCCCGGTTGGCGCGCACCCACTCAAGCTGACGGCACAGCGCCGGATAGAGCTCGGCCAACAGCGTTCGATCCCCGGTCTGCAGGTAGGTGCGCCAAACCGCGTAGCAGGCGACAGGCAGCTGGCTGCGATCAACCCACTCGTCGTCCGCGGCCGCGAGGCTTGGCACGTTGCCCGCGGCCTGCTGGGCCGCGAGCACCGTCTGCAGGTTCGCCCGCGCCATGATCGTGTCCCCGGCCTGCGCGCACATCATCGCGTTGTAGTAGGTGTCGCTCATCCACACGCCCCAGCCGCCAAAGCCAGCCACCCAGGCACGTGAGGCGGTGGTGTAGGGGCGCGAGTTGGCCTGGTCCCAGATCGTGTTCCAGGCCATCACGTCACGCACCGCGCGGACAGGCGCAGGCGGCTTGACGGCCTCTCGCCGCGCAGTCTCGATCAGCTCGTCGACCGCGTCCAGACGGGCGGCCGCAGCGGCGGCAGCAGGCTGTGGATCGGCGTCCTGGGCGACCGCGAAGCGGATCGGCTGGTGCGGGTCGCCGTAGAAGCGGAAGGCGAGCAGGTCCCCGGCGGCTTGGCCCTGCGGGCGGTACAGCCAGCCGCGGTTTTGCAGGTCACCGGCCAGCGCGGCGCTGTTTGGGTAGGCGGCGGCCACGGCGGGCGTCTCGGACACCGCCACCGCAAACCACTGGCTGCGCCAGCGGCCAAGGCCCGTAACCGGCGTGCGGTGCTCGCCAGCTTGACGGTGGCCGAGCGACAGCTCGCGTGTGCCTCCGTCCACCATCTGGCGCGGCTGCTCGCGCGGGTCGGGTCGGGCGGGCGCCAGAAACCCCGCCTCAACGATGATCGCCAAGCGAAACAGCATCTCGCCAGGCTCGAGGATCCGCACGCGGCCGCTGACACCGGACCACTCACCCTTGGCGAACTCGATCAGCAGCCGGCTGCCGTGAACGTGCGCCTCAAGTGACACGTAGCCGCTGTCTGAGGTGTGTTCGCCGAGCCTGAAAGCTTCAGAGGCGTCGTAGGCGAGTTCTTCGTAACGGCCCGCGGTGGTGCTGAAGACGGTGACGCGCACCGCGAAACGACTGGGGATGTGGATCATGCAGGCCGGGAAGCGTTCGTCCCAGGTCCCCCACGCACGATCCGGCAGCAGGGCGCTCATGTCTGGATCATCCTCTCCTGCGCGCCGGATCGGTGCGCGCCGCCATCTAACCCCACGTTCGCACGCTGGTGATCACGGGCGCCGCCGCCAGCCCAGAGGGTTGAAGACCTGACTGGAAGGGACTGCCGGCGTAGTAGCGGTTCGCGGCGCTGTTGCGCACCTCAACCTCCAGCACGTTGCCGGTACGGCGCAACAGCCCTGCGGGGATATTGAAGCGGTGCGGCTGGCGTAACGTCGTGCCCAGATCCAGTCCGTTAACTCGCACGCTGGCCGTCGTGTGGACTTCCGGCAGTATCAGCTCGTGACTGTATGAGGGCTCGTCCAGATCGGGCCAGGCAACGTTGAAGGCGTTGCGATAGAGACCGCTGCCGGCGAATGTCGCAAAGCCCTGATGCTCCCAACCCACAGACGGATCCACCGGCACCGCCGCGCACCCTTCCACGTTCAGTGTCCAGCCGTCCCCGAGCACCAGCTCCGGCCGGATGTCGATGGTCCGGACCGCACCAGCGTCAAGCTCAAGCGCCAAGACCGCGCGGCTGCTTGTTGAGCCAAGCTCCACCGACCGGGGGTGGCTGGAGTCGTTGAGCAGCACGACACGCAAACCATGATCGTCGCGGCCCTGCCAGCTCCACAGCGTGCCGTCGCCCGCACTGGCAAGCGTCGCGGCGGTGCGCTGACGCAGGATCTGTTCTGGCACGGTGGCCGGCACCGCCTCCAGGAAGTGGCCGCCAAGCAGGCGCTCAAGCTCTGGCGCCAGCGGACGGCAGCCGAGCAGCGACCCGCCCGCCGCCGCAAAGCGCCGCAAAGACCCAACGCAGTCCCCAGCCGGCAGCATGGTCACGCCGGCGAGAATCACCGTGGTGTAGTCGTGGGAGCCGACATGGAGGACGGGCCCCGCCGCCGGCCCAGCAGCCGAGCGCGAGCCGGCAATGCTCGCCTGCGGCAGGGCACGGTCGTCGATCAGGTCAAAGCCCACGCCCGCTTGCGCAAGCAGCCGCGCCCACTCCCCGATCAGGCGCGCATGCGGCGCGTCAGGACCATCCGCCCAGATCGTGTGCAACGGGTAGACAATCGCCACCTCACGCACGGAGGCGGCGCCCTGGATAAACGCAGAGACGGCCGCCAGCTCATCTGCGATTTCGCGGAACTGACCAAACCACGGTTCAAAGTTGATGGCCGGCGGAAAGTCGAACCTGGGGTTGGTCAACAGTTCGCCGTTCCACGGCGCGCCATCACTTTGGCCAAAGGCGTGGAACAGGAACTGGTGCGCGCCAAGCAGCGCCAACCGCAACGCCTGCATGCGCAGCTCCTGCGGTGAAAGCTCCCAGTACCCGGCGGCGTAGTGACCGGTTGCGCGAGAGGCGTACTGCTCGACGATGCAGCCCTCACGGCCGTGGGCGCGCGCCACCGACGCACCGATGCAGGGTGAGATCTGGACGTTGAAGTCAGCCGCGTCAACGAGCGTCTGACTGCGATGCGCGTCAATGGCAAAGTGGTCCAGGCCGAAGTTCACGCGACCGTCCACCGCCGGGAAGCCGTCGTTGAGTCCCCAGCCGCCGACATACGGCAGGTACTCGTGGCCGGTCAAGCCGACGCCGTGCGCCTGCGTCCAGCGCTCCAGCGTTTTGAAGAAGCTGTTGATTGCTCGGCCGGAGTAGTCGGCGAAGAACTCACAGCGGGCGCGCCGGCCCTGCTCGCCACGGTCGTGGATGACCTCCCACAGCAGGCGACCGAGCCCGTCCGGTGCGGGCTGCTTGAGCCAGGCGACGTCCTCGAGCCACATCAGGCTGTTGCCGATCACGCCATCGCGCCCATCCCAGTCGTAGAAGCCTGAGTAGGGGTGATCAAAGGAGAAGTACCTGACCGGATCACCCAACAGCCCCGCCAAAGCCCGAGCGTAGGGCTCGTAAACGACCTTTAGGAAGCGCTCGGCGGCGTCCCGGTCAAGGTAGTTGACCAGTCGCGAACTTGCGCAGCGGCCGCTGATGAAGGCGGTAAGAATCCACCCTTCTGGCAGCGGTGCGCCCCGCGCGAGTTTCACGGTGGCGCCGTCCGGACCTCCCTGGCAGCTTGCCCAAGCGGTCAAGTCAAGCGTCTGCACACCAGCCGCCGGCAGGCCGCCCGGCTCCCGACCGGTATCGCTGACACGGCCAGGCTGTGCTGGGTGAGCCAGCGCGGCCACCAGCCGCCACTGATCCCAGCGGCGCTCGCCACCCTCGTAGAGCCACTCTCGCTCGGTGCCGCCCAAACCGTCGATCCACTCCGAACGGATGCCGCTGACGCTGACACGGCGCTGGTCGGCAGCGGTGCTGGTCGCCCAGAAGAGATGCCTTTCACGCAGATGGTCTGCGCCGTGCACCGTACGGCCACCGCCGTGGCCGCTGATCCAGCAGTACTCGTCATAAACACCCACTGTTAGACCGGCGCGCCCTGCCTCCCGCACCGCCATCCGGTAGCCGGCCAGGTAAGCGTCGGTCATGTACAGCGCAAGCGGAAAGGAACGTCGAGTCTGAATCAGCACCGTCCCAAACCCGGCGGCGGCGAGCTGCCGCAGCTGGCTGCGAGCTTCCTGCCGGCTGGGGATGTGGCTCCAGAACCAGTACGCTGCGGGACGCAGGGCGTTGGCGTCAGCAGCCTGCCAGCGTGGTTTGCGCTCTGCGTTTTCCATCATCTGGACCTCCTGGCTCAAGGCCCCGGAAACTACCCGGCTTAAGGTTGAAAAACGACTCGACCTCCATCACGAAGTCAGACGCAGAACAGTACCCGGGAGCGGGTGTGCCAGTGGGGTTGGACGCGAGTGTAAGGGCAGCCGTGTGAGCCCTACGCTACCGTTGCCACCTGAATGCTCCGTCGGAACTGCCGAGATGGGGCTCTCCGCATCGCACGCGGCGCGGTGGGTCAGGTTTCGGCCGACGGTCAGAGCGTGATTATCCACGGGCAACGAAGCTGGGGAACAGACGCTCGGCAGCGCTCAATTAAATGACGCAACAAGCGAAATTACCTAATCCTCATATTTAGGCGCTGCCTGTGCTTCAGAATTCGGTCGCCCAGCTTTGCGATCTCGTAGTTCTGCAAAGGCAAGCGCAACCGCCCCGACACTTGACAGCAAGATGCCCAACACCAACGGGATTACTCCACCGCCACGCGTCAGCGGCTGTCCATACAAAATCACAGATGCCAGAATGAGCCCATCGGCTGAGATCGTTGTTGTAGCTGCCGCCACCGTGGCGGCATTGGCGCGAGCAAAGGCATGCTGCACCATTGAGATGGCCCACACGCCCAGGGCTATCATGAGCCACGGTCCAGGCGTGATCACCAGCTTGGGCACAGCGGCCAGGCCGTCCCTGACAAACCTGTCGGCGATCTCCTTGGTGAACAGCCCGGTGGCCACGTACAAGACGCCGACACCGGCCCCCAGCATCACACCGCGACTGGACCGCGCCAGCACCCCGGCAACAGCTGCCAGCACAACTGCCGCAATCACCTCATCGAGGTCAGAAAGCGGTGCGGCCGTGCCGACCGAGACCACACTCAAGGCGGTGAGCACACCACCCGCCAGCAGCATCAGCACCGCCAGGAGTTCAGCCCGGCCAAAGCGCTCCCCCAGCCAGCGGTGCCCAGCCGCCACCAGGCCGCCGCGCC
>JBMFHK010000055.1:0-15501 GCA_049976865.1 Solirubrobacteraceae bacterium
CCCCCCGCGCCGGGCGCGGCGCCTTAGCGCCAGCGCTCAAGCAGCTCAGCGTCACCGACCGAGCGGAACACCCGCGCCGGAATGCCAAGCACCGCCTCCCGTGCCGCCACGTCGCGTGTGACCACCGCGCCGGCCCCGACAAAAGCCTCCTCACCGATCACCACGCCGGGCACCAGCACGGTCGCGCCACCAACCCGTGCCGCCCGCCGGACAACCGGTGCCCGCAGCGCCTCGCCGCGCGGGTGCCTTCCCATACTGTCGTCGTTGGTCATCAGCACGCCGGGCCCCAGGAACACGTCGTCCTCCACCACCGCCCAGCTGGTCACGTAGACATCGGTCTGGATGGACACGCGGTCGCCGACCACGGCGTTGAAGTCAACACACGCGCCGCGGCCCACCACCGATCGCTCACCGACCCTGGAGTTCTCCCGCACCTGCGCCTGGTCACCGATGATCGAGCCGCGCCCGACGCTCGCGCCGGCGTAGAGAACCGCGCCGCAGCACACGGTCACCTCCGCCGCAAGGGTCAGGTCAGCAAGCTGCCTCCCGGCGGCGCTTGAGCCCTTGCGCAGCCGTGGCCGCTTGCCCAGCACAACCAGCTCCTCAACGTAACAGTCCTCGCCCAAATGCACGCCGTCGTGCACAACCGTGCCGGCCCCGATCGTCACCCCGTCGCCCAGCACCGCGCCCGCCCCGATCACAGCGCCAGCCCCGATCACAGCGCCAGCCCCGATCACCGCGCCCGCCCCGATCACCGCGCCCGCCCCGATCACGGCGCCAGACTCGATCACCGCGCCAGGCCAATCGTGACCATCGCGCCGATCACGGCCGTAGGGTCGATGTGTGCGGCCGGTGAAACCCCGTCAGCCATCCTGACGCCCCGATGCGCGCAGCGAGTTCTGCAGCTGCTCAAGCACCCGCACAACCCTCAGGCCGCTATGCCCGTCCGAGCGTGGCGGCCGGCCCTCCCGGATGCTGGTGATGAACTCCTGAGCCTCAAGCCGCAGCGGCTCAGCGGTCGCAAGGCGCGGCGAGTGGATGTCACCGCTGCGCATCACCCATTCGCCGTAGCTCTCCGGAACCTCGTCAAAACCCTTGTCATACACGGTGATCTTGCCCTCCACGGCCATGTCATCAAAGGTCGCCATCTTTTGTGCGCCAACAACCGTGAAACGGCGCTCCTTGTGCGGGTCCAGCCAGCTGAGGTGCAGGTGCGCGGCAAGCCCGGACGGGAAGCGCAGGTAACAGAAAACCACGTCCTCGACACCGGGACGCACATATGACTCGCCGTGGGCGACCACCTCGTAGGGCTCCTCGCCGGCGATCGCCAGCAGTACAGAGACGTCGTGCGCGCCAAGCGACCACAGGGCGTTCTCATCGGCACGCAGCTGGCCCAGGTTCAGCCGATTTCCGTAGATGTAATAGATCTGGCCCAGGGCACCGCTTTCGGCAAGCTCCTTGAGCTTCAGGACGCCCGGGTGATACTCCAGCAGGTGCCCGACCATCAGGACCCGTCCCGCCTTAGCGGCCGCGTCAACAGCCCGCTGCGCGTCCGCCACTGACTGGGCCAGCGGCTTCTCAACGAAACAGTGCTTGCCAGCTTCAAGCACCCGCACCGCCAGCTGCGCATGGGTCGGCACCGGCGTGGCGAGCACCACCGCGTCAAGGTCAGGGTCGCTCAGCAGAGGTTCCAGATCGGCGCTGACCTGTGCGTGCGGATACTGGGCGGCAGCCTTTTCACGAGGCGCCTGGGCGCCGTCGCATAGCCAGCGAAGCTCTGCGTCAGGCAGCGCCGCGAAGTTGCGTGCCAGGTTCGGCCCCCAGTAGCCAAGACCCACCACACCGACTGTGACTGGACGTTCTGTCATATGGGGCAAGTCTAAGCTGCCCGCCGCGCCCAGGCCTTCAGAGCGTCAACCACCCGCCCTCCGGCGTGACCGTCCCCGTAAAGCAGCGGGCGAAGCGCCGGGCGCGGTGCCGCCAGGGCGGCCCGCGCCCGCTCGCCGTCCAGGTCCACAAGCGTGTTCCAGCCGGCCTGCACCGTCTCCGTCCATTCCGTGCTTGAGCGCAACGTCACGCACGGCACCCCCGCCAGATAGGCCTCTTTCTGAAGCCCGCCGGAGTCTGTCAGCACCGCCCGCGCGTTGTACAGCAGCGCGGTGAGCTCCACGTAGCCAACCGGCGCGCTCAAACGCACCTGCGGCGCGGCGTGCAGGCGCGCCAGCAGACCCGCCTGCTCAAGGCACGCGCGCGTGCGCGGATGCAGCGGCAACACGACCGTCTGGCCAAGACCGCTGAGCAGCTCCACAAGCGCGCCCAGCCGTTGCGGGTCATCGACGTTGCCGGCACGGTGGGCGGTGGCAAGCACGTAGCCACCCGGCTCGACGCCGTGGGCTTTGACCAGGTCGATCCGGCGCCGGGCGCTGGGCGCAAGCTTCATGGCAACATCGACCATCACATCCCCCACGACCTGCACGTGTGTGCGCACGCCCTCAGCAGCAAGGTTCGCAGCCGCCGTCTCACCGGAGCACAGCAGCAGCGAGGCTAGGTGGTCAGCAACAACACGGTTGACCTCCTCGGGCATCGAGCGGTCGTATGAGCGCATACCGGCCTCCACGTGCGCGAGCGCAATGTTGTGCTGTGCGGCGACGACCGCTCCCGCCAGCGTCGAGTTGGTGTCTCCGTAAACAAGCACCAGGTCGGGTCGCTCACGTGCAATCACCGGCTCGAGCGCCTGCAGCATGCGGGCGCTCTGGGAGGTGTTGGAGCCGCCGGAAACGCGCAACTGGATCTCCGGCTCCGGCAGGCCCAGCTCCCTGAAAAACACAGCGGACAGCTCGTCATCAAAGTGCTGTCCCGTGTGCACCAGCAGCTCCTGCGCGCCGGCACGCAGCAGCGGGCTGACAGCGGCCGCCTTGATGAACTGCGGCCGGTTGCCGATGACCGTAAGAACCTTCACGTCCGGCGCGACCAGAGCCCGGCCAGGCGCACGAGCACCGCCGCGGCGGCCGCCATCTCCTGCACAGAGGCCCACTCCCGCACCGAGTGAAACTCGTAGCCACCGTCAAAGAGGTTCGGGGTCGGCAGGCCCATCTCTGAAAGCCGCGAGCCGTCCGTGCCGCCCCGGATCGGTTCGCGCAACGGCTCGATGCCCTCAGCTTTGATCGCCTCAACCGCCACCTCGGCAACCGCCCGGTCGCTCTGCAGGTAGTCGCGCATGTTGCGGTACTGCCGGGTGAGCTCGAAATGCAGCCGCGCCCGCGCGTCCGCGCCCACGACCTGCCGGGCGGTGTTGCGCAGCAGCTCCACGTGGGAGTCGAGGAGATCCTCCTCAAAATCCCGGACGATCAGTTCCAGCTCGGCCCGCTCAGGCGTGGCGGTCATGTTGACCAGATGGATGAAGCCCTCCCGCCCCGAGGTCGTCTCGGGGGTGAGACGGTCGCTGGGCAGCTGTGCCACCAGCTGTGAGGCAAGCCGTGCGGCGCTGACCATGCGGCCCGCCGCGTGACCGGGGTGCACCGCGACGCCGTCAATTGCGATCCTGACCTCAACCGCCGTGAACGACTCGGTCTGCAGCTCACCCTGCGCGCCACCGTCAACGGTGTATGCGCAGCGCGCCCCAAACGCGCCGATGTCAAACAGCGTGGCGCCGTGACCGATCTCCTCATCCGGTGTGAACGCGATCCGCAGGGTCGGACGGGGCAGGGACGGGTTGGAGCGCAGATGTGCGACGGCAGCCATGATCGCCGCCACGCCGGCCTTGTCATCGGCGCCCAGCAGCGTGTCCCCGCTGGCGGTGACAATGTCATGCCCGACCTTGGTCCGCAGCTCGGGCATGGCCGCCGGGTCAAGGCGCGTGCCGCCTTTGGGCAGCTCAATCACGCCGCCGTTGTAATCACGGTGAACGATCGGCTGCACCCCGGCGCCGGAAACCTCCGGACTGGTGTCCATGTGGGCGATCAGCCCGATCACAGGCGCGCCGGGAACGGTCCCGGCCAGCGTGGCGTAAACGTAGCCGTGCTGGTCAAGCGTGGCGTCCGCAAGATCGAGCGTGTGCAGCTCATCAACCAGCATCCGGCCCAGATCGAGCTGACCGGGGGTGCTGGGCGACCGTTCCCGGTCCGGTGTGGAGCGGGTGTTCACGCGCACGTAACGCTGGAGGCGGTCCAGCACGTCGACGGACAGGGCGGCGGCCAGATCTGAGGTGTAGGCGGCGGTCATGCCGGGATGATCGCAGAGTGGCGGGATCTACAGTGCGCGCGTAAACGTCGTTGAGCCGCCCGCGTTGTCTGTCACCACAACCTTCAGCGGGCCTGCCTTGACCACATGTAAGGCCGAGCGCAGCAGCAGCACGTAAATGAAGCTGTGGGCGCGGCGTAAGGTGAGCGTCAGTGTACGGCCACGCAGAGAAGCGTTGCGGGGCACGCCGGTCCCGGCCCGGGTGAGAACCCGTGCGGCCGTGGAGCTTGCCAGCCTGACCGTCGCGGGCAGCGTGACCGTCACGCCACGGACCTGCGGCTCCCTGCTGCCCGCGCTGATCGCAAGCACGTAGGCGGCCGGCGATTTGGAGGTGAGCACCCGCAGGTGCGGCCGGCGGTCGGTGACCCAGCTGAACCGCACCGTGCCGTAGGTGCCAAGGCTGCTGAGCGCGGTGAGCAGCACGCGCCTGACACCAACCACGCGCGGCCGGCCGCTGATCGTTCCGGTGGCCGCGTCCAGATGCAACCCCGCTGGCAGGTACTTGGCGCTGAAGCTGACCTGGCCGGTCTGGCCGGCGGGCAGCGCCGCAGCGACCTGTAGACGGATCGGCTGACTGTAAAAGCTGTGCAGCGTGCCGGGATTGGTGACGTGCACCGTCTGCTGGCACAACCCTTGCACAAGCGCGTAAGCGTTGGGCGTGCCAAGGCCGGTGGCCATGTCGTAGCCCACGCCCGCCGGGAACATGCCCGACGCGTTCCCTGACGGCGTGAAGTCGTTGTTACCGGCGGTCACATCACTGAAATACGTCCCGTAGGACTGCCCCGCCAGCGCATAGAGCTCGCCGTTGGCAAAGCCGACCGGCTCGCCAGCACAGGCACGGCTCGCGTCAGCTAAGGCAAACACCGCCGCCCAGACCGGTGCCGCGCCGCTGGTCCCGCCGGTGCCCTGCCAGCCGGTCTCAGCATTTGACTTGGTACCGGTTCCGTTCCAGTAGTCCAGGTAGGCGGTCATCGGGTCGGCGTCCGCGGAAACGTCCGGCGTCTCACGGCAGTAGCTGCCCGAGGCGGCGGCGCACGGCGCACCTGATGACAGCGCGCTGACCAAGTTGACGCTCGCCGCGGCAGCGCTCTGATAGACCGGCATCGGCCAGAAGGTGGAGATGCCGCCACCACCCGCGCCCGGCTGGATGCCAAACCGCGCGTAGTCGACGCTCGGGTTGTCGTCGTTCCACACGGTCTGTGGCGTTGTTGGGGTCAGCTCGGTCGGCGCGGTGGCCTGGCTGGTCAAAAAGCTCGTGCCACCCACGTCGGTTGCAAACGGTTGGCTGCCGGGATCGTCAACCGCCAGCGAGCTGTCCTGGCTGCCGCCCGGCGGCGGGCCCCAACAGTCCTCAGAGCCACTGTCCCCGGCAGCGGAAACAAAACTCTGCCCCTGCACCGCCGCCTCCTGCAGCAAAGTGTCCTCAGCCTGCGCCGCGCTCAGACCTTCAAGCTTCTCGCACTCCCCCCACGAGTTTGAGATGACCTGCGCACGGTCCTGCGAGACGATCTGGGCGAGCGTGTCGTAGGGTCCGGTGCCAGGGTTGTCAGAGTTGCTGTTCGGCCCCTGGTAGACCAGGATCGAAGCCTTTGGCGCCAGCCCGATCAGCTGTTCAATGTCCAGCGCCGCCTCGCCCTGCCCGGCGCCCGTCCCGGCGCCCCCGTCCACCTTCACGTAGCTGACCTGCGCGTGTGTGCCATAGCACTTCTGGTAGTCGGCAATGTCGCTGGGCAGGTCAGGCTCAAGCTCGTAGGCGGCGATCGTCACGCCCTGGCCGAAGTCACCGCTCTGATAGGCGCCCGTGAAGCCGTAGGCCGACGCGATCTGGTCGGCGGTGTAGGCCCCCTGCCCCGGCGCGATCTGGGCAGCCGCGGCGCAGGGCTGCGGTCCGCCGGTTGCCACGCGCGCCACGCGACGAGCAGCCGGGCGCGCACCGCTTGTGCGCGCCCGGTGGACGGCCAGCAGCGCCAGCATGTGAGGCACCCCGTTCAGGCCGATGATCGCCTGGACGTCCGCGCCGATCGACGCGTCAACGGCGGGCGCCTCAGTGTTGATCAGCGCGTCACGCCCACCGCGCAGGCGAACCTCGGCAAGCGGGGTTGAGAAAGCCTGCTGAATCTGCGCGCCCGTGCCGCTGACGTGCAAAGCCAGCCCGTTGGCTGTCAGCGAACCCACGCGCAGATGGTGGCGGCGCAGCGAGCGCTCGACTTTGGCGACGCTCGCCGCCGTGGGCGCGAAGCGGCGACGGAACTGGGCGCGGCTCAAATAGCGCCGAAAGCTCGACGAGCCCGGCTGGCTGACGGCCGCCGCATAGCCCGCAAGAGCGGTGGGGTCACGTGGCCAGAGCGTGATCGTCAGCCGCAGGCGGCGCACGGCGGCGACACCCTCAAGCAATTTGGTGCCAGGCGGTGTCACCGGTGCCGAGCCGATCCGGACCTGCGCCGACACGGCCGCCGGGGCGGCCGGCGCCCCGGCGCCCATCGTCCCGCCTAGCAGGACAAGCACGCCTGCGGTTGTTGCAAGTCTTGCTGCTGTGCGCACGGCCTTGGCTACCGTAGCGCGCCTTTATAAGAAGCTCTCAAGCGCACCCTCAAACATTGAGCCCGGCTGGCTGCGCGCACGCCGCTGCACACCGCGTGGTCAAAGACCGGCCGGATGCAGGATCACGTTGAAGGTTGAAAGGTACGCGGCCGACGGGGTGGAGATCGCTTCAACGCCGCCACCGCCTCCCCAGCTGCCGTGCTCCCCACCGGACTCATAGAACTGGCCGTCAATCTCAATGATCACATGACCCTCCTGGCCGGCCTCGTCGCGATCGTAAATGGTGACGTACTGGCCGGGTCCGGACTCGATCCCGAAGGCCGACGGCAGGGTCTCGGTGTCCTGGGGCGCGGACAGGTAGCCGCCCGCGTGCAAGACCGCGGAGACAAACCCGGAACAGTCGTAACCGCTCTGTGGCCCAAAGCCACTGTGACCGCCTCCCCACACATACGGTTTGCCCTCCAGTGAGGTGGCCTCGTTGATCATCGCCTGGATCCTGGGATCCTGGGAGCCCGAGGCGGCACCGCCCTGCGGGCCCGAGGCGGCCGACACCGTGGAGCCTGCGGGCGTCAAAGACGCTGCGGGCAGTGCGGGGGCGACGCCCTGCGCGGGCACCCCCAGCGCGGACTGGAGGGTGCTGAGCAGCTGGGTGCTGGGCGGGGCGGCGGTGTCGCTCAGGTCTGAGGCCGCCGCGGTACTTGAGCCCAGCAGGCCGCTCTGCGCATCTGCCTGCGCCAGCGCAAGCTGCTGCGCAAAACTCGCGGAGGCCCCAGTTGAGGTGGAGGTGGAGGGTGCCTGAGCCGTGCTTGCCACGCCGCCGGCCGGGCTCACGCCGCCCGTGGCGCCGACACCGGCCGCCCCGCCGTCCGCAAGCTGCTGCTCCCACTGCAGGATCTGGTCGATCTGTCCAACTGCGTCGGCGAAGCTCACTTACCCGGTGATCGGCTCGGGGCTGCAGCGCTTGAGTGGCCCGGACTAAATGCCGGCATCTCACCAGTCTGCTGCCAGGGGTGTCCTGCCTGGCCCTCGCTTGTCAGAATGGTGTTGACCAGATTTAGGGCGCAAGCCTCTTCCGTGAGGGAGAGGTCAAGCCTGTCCGGGTCGTCCGGGGGTGCGGTTTGGGGAGCGTTGGTTGGCGATGTACTTACGGACGGTTTCGATGGGTGCGCCGCCGGTTGAGAGGACGCAGTAGGACGGGGACCAGAAGTGCTGGCCCCACAACGCTCGGGTTACTTCGGGCCAGCGTTGTTTTCGGATCACACGACTTGTGTTCGTTTTGATCGCGCCGATCAGCGTTGAGAGGCTGATCTTGGGTGGGTAGTCGAGTAGTAGGTGCAGGTGGTCGGTTTCGCCGTCGGCTTCTACGAGGGTTACGTCGTGCCGCTCACAGACCTCACGGGTCGTTGCGATCAGTAGTTGGCGTACCCGGTCGGTCATCACTCCACGCCGGTATTTCGTGATGAGGACAACATGGGCGTGTAAACGGTAGACCACATGCCGCCCGTTCCTGAAATCGTTAGCGTCCGCCGACACCGCCCGTATTATAGGGTGATGAGCAGTCGAATGAATCTCGATAAGCCGTTGAACGGCGGCGCGGCCAAGCGTCTTGGGATCACGCGAAGCGACCTACCGAATCTCGGTCCGCCGTGGACGCGGCGTGACGTTGTTGCGGCGAGACGGTCACGCCCGCAATGGTTGCGCGACGCGCAGTCGCGCTACACGGCCGAGCTGGAAGCGGCAGCCGGGCGGCGGGAACAGCAGGCCGTGGCCCGCCTGGACGCCTGGGGGTATCTTGGATCTGCTGAGCGGACGGATGCCGCGTTCATAAAGTCAGACACCGCGTATCTGCGTTTGCTTCACGCAGGGGTGGGCGAAAAGACGGCCGCGTTCGTTTGCGCCCAACGGTGGCCGTATTGGGAGGAGTATGACGACGATGGTGCCGAGGGCGTCTGGTGAGTATCCGTCAGATGTTGAGGCCACGCTCCGGGGATGAACACGAGTGGCTGCGCAAGCACTGCTCGGACACTAGGGCGGTGAAGAACGCGCTGCTTGAGCAGTTCAAGATGTTCTCGCCCGAGTTGGGGCCAACACCGAGACCGGCCGAACGGATGCGGCAACTGGCGGAGGCCCGCAACGCGATCCCGTGGCTCGGCGAAGGCTCCTCGGCGGTGCAGCAGCAGGCCGTACGTGACTTCGACCGTGCGGCAGCCAACTTCTTCGCAGGGACACATCGCTACCCAAGATGGTGGCGGTCGGGGCTGGATGAGTCGTTCACGATCCGGGACGTGAAACTCCGCCGCCTGAACCGCAAGTGGGGCGAGACACTGGTCCCGAAGGCCGGGTGGGTCAGGTTCCGGATCACGCGCCCGTGGGCGGAGCTTCAAGCGGCAACGTCCGCGCGGGTGAAGCTGGACCGCGCGGGCAGCTGGACGGTGAGTTTCACGACTGAGCCTCCTGTGTTTGAGCGCGAGCCGACAGGCCGCATCCTTGGCCTGGACCGTGGGGCGGTGAACTCGCTGGCAACGTCGGACGGGGAGTTGCTCCCCGCCCCCGTGTGGACCGATGGTGAGAAGGACCGCCTTCTGGGCTTGGAGCAGCGGGCGTCCCGGCAGGCTCACTGCCGCAAACGCGGTCAGAAGCCGTCGAGCCGGGAGAAGCAGACGCGCCGGAACATCGGCAGGCTGCACGGCAAACTCACGGATCGTCGCACCGATTGGGTGGAGCAGACCACGACCCGGCTGGTCAGGGACTACGACCTGATCGTGGTCGAGGCGCTGAACACAACAGGGATGGTGAAGCGCCCAGCCCCGAAACAAGACCCGGAACGGCCGGGCGTGTTCCTCCCCAACCAGGCTCGCGCGAAAGCGAAACTGAACCGGATGATCCACGCCTCACTGTGGGGGCGTGTCGAACGCCGGTCAGCCGACAAGACCGCCGCGTCCGGCACAGCAGAGCTTCGCCGGGTCAACCCGGCATACACCTCCCAACAGTGCCCGCAGTGCGGGCACACCACCCCAAAGAACCGTGAGAGCCAAGCGGACTTTCGGTGTGTGAACTGCGGGCATCAGCAGCACGCCGATATCAACGCGGCCCGCAACATCCTCACGCGCGGCCAACAACTCGCCCCAACCAGCGGTGGGCTATGCGGGCGGACAGCCCGTGAACGGGCGTCTAAGCCCACGCGCAAGCGCGGCAACGCTAACTACCAGCCGACTGCCGACACCGAAAGGATCCAGGCATGAAGCCAACGGGAATCCCCGTCCGTAAGGGCGGGGAGGATGTCAACGCTTGTGGGGCATTGCCGCTGTGTCAATGCCGGCCAGCAACCGCAGGCCCACCACTGACCAGGCTCGCTGGAGACCAGCAATGACCAACTACTCGGACCGATGGATCGACATTGATGATGACGGCATCACGATCCGCGGCTACTACTTCCCCTGGGGCACCCGTCAGATCCGTTACTCGGACGTGACCCGGCTTGCACGTGTCAACCTCGGCCTGCTGACCGGCCGCGCAAGGATCTGGGGCACCGCCAACCCGGCCACCGTCTGGGCGAGCTTCGACCCTCGCCGCCCCACCAAAAAGACAGGGTTTCTGGTCAAGACACAGCGGCGCACGCAGGCGCTGATGACCCCTGATGACCCCGAGCTGGCAGAGCGGGCGCTCCGTGAGCGCCTTGGTCAGGAGATCTTCCCGCCCGGAGCGCAGCGCGGCCGGATCGTCTGAGCTTTGCGCGCCCGCCACGGTCAAGCTCGCACAGCACTTGGCGGGCGCGCGGCTCACGCTCCGTGTTTCGGCGCCGGCTCTACCATGCGATCGTGACCTCGCCAGAGATCGGTGCCGGCTCTGCTATGCGATCGTGACCTCACCAGAGAGATAGACGTCCTGAATCGCGTGCAGCAGCCTGACCCCTTCCTGCATGGGGCGCTGGAAGGCTTTGCGGCCACTGATCAGACCGGTGCCGCCGGCCCGTTTATTGATCACCGCCGTCCGCACCGCCTCAGCCAGATCAGACGCACCGGACGAAGCGCCGCCGCTGTTGATCAGGCCCGCCCGCCCCATGTAGCAGTTGGCCACCTGGTAGCGGCAGAGATCAATCGGGTGGTCAGTGGTGAGCTCGCTGTAGACCTTCGGCGAGGTTTTGCCGTAGCTGACATCGCCCTCATTCATCGCGCCGTAACCGTTGTTGTTCTCGGGCAGCTTCTGCTTGATGATGTCCGCCTGAATGGTGACACCAAGGTGGTTGGCCTGACCGGTCAGATCGGCTGACAGGTGGTAGTCCTTGTCACGCTTGAACGCCGGGTTGCGCAGGTAGGTCCACAACACCGTGAACATGCCCAGCTGGTGCGCCTCCTCAAAGGCCTCAGAGACCTCGCGCAACTGCCTGGTTGACTCGTCGCTGCCAAAGTAGATCGTTGCGCCGATGCCGGCCGCACCCATCTCCCAGGCGCGCGTGACGCTGCCGAACGGCACCTGGTCGAACCGGTTGGGATAGGTGAGCAGCTCGTTGTGGTTGATCTTGACGATGAACGGTATGCGGTGCGCCCAGCGGCGGGACACCGCTCCCAGCACGCCGATGGTGGACGCCACCGCGTTGCAGCCGCCTTCCACGGCAAGCTCGACGATGTGCTCCGGGTCAAAGTAGATCGGGTTGGGCGCAAAGCTCGCGCCGGCACTGTGCTCGACGCCCTGGTCAACCGGCAGGATGCTCACATAGCCGGTGCCCGCCAGCCGCCCGTGCTCAAAGAGCGCCCGCAGGTTGCGCAGCGTCGCGGTGCTGCGATCGCTGTTCAGCAGCACACGTTCAATGAAGTCCGGGCCGGGCAGGTGCAGGGCGGAGGCGTCAATCGTCTGGCAGCGGTGACCAAGCAGATCCTCAGCGTCGGCGCCAAGCAGTTCAGACAACGAGACGGTCGCAGGTTCGGTGGTGCTGGCCACGGTGCTCTCCTTGGTTTGACGTATCTAACGGGCGAGGTTAGCGGCGCGCAGGGCTTTGTGCGGCCATCACGCCGATCACACCCTCACTGCCCGCGTTGCGCATCACACTGGCGGGCAGCCGAACCGTGCGCCCGCACCGCGACGCTACCTGTCGGGTTGGTCGGGTTGGTCGCGCTGGTCGCCGGCGACCGGCGCAGGTGGGGTGGGCGCGGCGACCGGCATAGGTAGGGTGGGCGCGCCTGCTGCCTGCGAGCCGGCGGCAGCCGGGCGGGGCGGGAAGTTCCGGCGCGCGCGCACCAAATACAGCGGTCGTCCCTTCACCTCATCAAAGACACGGCCCACATACTCCCCCACCACGCCGATGGTGGTCAGCTGGATGCCGCCGAGCAGAAGCATCGTTATCTCCACCGTGCTGAAACCGGGCAGATAGTGGCCCAGTGCCTTCAAAACGATGACCAGCGGTATTGCCAAAAAGGCGATGCACGAGATCACAAAGCCAAGCAGAGTGGCAACCTGCAGCGGCCGGTTTGAGAACGATGTCAGCGCATCCATCGAGAACCTCAGCATGCGTGGCAGCGTGAACTTGGTGCGCCCGGCATAGCGGGCCTCGCGCCGGTAAACCACAGAGGCTTGCGTGTACCCGATCCAGACGGTCATGCCGCGCAGAAAACGGCTGGTCTCCCGCATCGAGAGAAGCGCGTTCAGCGCGGTGCGGTCAAGCAGCCGGAAATCCCCGGACTGGTCCTTGAACGGCACCGTGGAGAGCCTGTCAAAGAGCTTGTAGAAGAGCGCGGCGGTCCGCAGCTTAAAGTAGGACTCGCCTTCCCGCTCGCCACGGACGGCGTAAACAACGTCCGCCCCTGACCGCCAGCGCTCGAGCATCTCAAGGATCACTTCGGGAGGGTCCTGCAGGTCGGCGTCGAGCATCACCACAGCGTCACCAGCGGCGTGATCAAGCCCGGCGGTCAGAGCCGGCTGGTGGCCGAAGTTGCGCGACAGGTGCAGCACCTTCACGCGAGGGTCGCTGCGCGCCAACTCATCAAGCAGATCGCTGCTTGCGTCGGTTGAGCCGTCGTCAACCAGGATGATCTCAATCGTGATGCCCGCCAGGGCGGTTGAAACCCGGGTGTAGAACTCACGCAGTGACTCCTGCTCGTTGTGCACGGGCGCGACCACGCTCAACAACCCGATCTGGCGACCCTCCATGAGCGCGATCATAAGCTGGATCGCCGCGATCTGCACCCTCGCGCACCGTCGCGGGCATCGTGCGCGGCACCCTCGCGCACCGTCGCGGGCATCGTGCGCGGCACCCTCGCGCAGCCTCACGGGCGCCGTGCGCCGCGTCCTCACCCCGAGGCTGACGCCAAGCTGGCAAACCGTTCAGTCAAAAGGTTCGGCGACCAATCAAAATGGGTGTCAGATCGATCAAACCATCGGGATGGCTGGGCCAGCTCCGATCAAACCGGGAACGAGGTACCTGTGTTAAACGTTGGCAACCATAAAACGGCCAGGGCAGGGGCAGGATGTGAAGATGACCGGCAAACCGGAAACCTGTTGGGTGCCGGCAAAGGTGAGACGGTCAGCACGCTGACGGGTGGGAAGCTGTCATGAGCTCCGTTATCCCCGCCTTCAATAACCACCTCCCGGTTCGCATCCAGTTTGGCGACGGGGTCGCAAACCAGCTGGCAGACGTGGCCAAGCAGCTACAGGCGCAGCGGGCGCTGGTCATCATCGATGAAGGCCTTGAGGAGAACAACCCGGGCGTTGCCGAAAGCCTGCAGACTCTTCAGGAAGCCGGCCTTGAGCCACAGCGATACGTGAAAGCCCCGGGCGAGCCGTCCACCGAGGTTGTGGACGCCGTCTCCGCGGCGGTCACGGCCAGCGGCGCGGACGTGGTGATCGCCGTGGGCGGCGGCTCGGTCATTGACGCCGCCAAGGCGGGCCGTCTTTGCGCGCAGCACGGCTGTGCGTTCAAGGATCTCGGTGCGCTCGCCGACCGCTACCCGGAGCCGGAGATCCCGCTGATCGCCGTGCCCACCACCGCCGGAACCGGCTCAGAGGTATCTGGCGGCGCGGTCATCAGTGACAAGGCGGCCGGCACCAAGACCGGTATCGCCAACGCGAACCTGCGCCCACAGTACGCGCTGGTGGATCCGCTGCTCACGCACTCACTACCGGCGCAGATGACCGCCTACACGGGTATCGACGCGCTCGCCCAGGCGATGGCGGGCATGATCGCCAAGGTCCGCACGCCGATCGGTGACGCCATTGCGCTTGAGGCGATCAGGCTCGGTGGCCGGTCGCTGGTGACAGCCTGCCGCGAGGGCGCTGACGCCGCCGCCCGCTCAGAGATGGCCTGCGCAAGCCTGATGGCCGGGCTGACCATGAACATCTCCGACTGCACAGCCGAGCACTCGCTTGGACAGGCGATCGGCGGCATGTTCGGCGTCCCGCACGGCCTGACCATCGGCCTGGTGCTGGCCGAGACGCTCGACCGTGAGCGCGCCTGGGCGCCTGAGCAGCTTGAGCGGATCGCCGACGCGCTGGGCGTCCCGGCCGACGGGTCCGCGGACGGGTCCCGGGCTGTCCGCGGTGTGCAGGAGATCCTGGCGGCGCTGGACTTCCCGGTGCTGGGAAGCGTCGGCGTGCGTGAGTCGGACCTTGACCAGCTGACCGAGCTGGCCATGGCGGACTTTTTCATCACGCAGTCACCGCACCCCTGGTCAACCGCGGAGGTTCGCACCGCGTTCACCGCCGCCCTGGCCGTGACCCAGCGCTGACGGGCGGCTGCGCTCACGGCGTGCAGGCCGTACCGCCGCCACGCCCGTCCCGGTTCCACGGCCAAAGCATGGCCGTGGAACCGGGGTATAGGCCTCAGGCGTAGGCGGCCTCCCCGTGCAGCGCCTCGTCGAGATCCTGGCCCTCAACCTCGGAGACCTTCACCCTGACAACGTGATCGATCGCCCACAGCAGCACGTAGGTGATGACAAACGCCCATATCGAGCAGCCAACCGCCGCGGCCACCTCCTTGCCAAAGAACGACGCGCCGCCGTGGATCAGGCCGTTGGCGCCGTGGCTGTTGATGGTCAGCGACGCAAAGACGCCGAGCAGCACGATTCCGAGCACGCCGCCCACGCCGTGGACGCCCCACACGTCAAGGGCGTCATCCCAGCCGCGGCGGTTTTTCAGCTCCACAGCGCCGTAAGACACCACCGCGGCGGCAACCCCGATGATCACCGCGCTGTCCACCGAAACGTAACCCGCCGCGGGTGTGATTGTCGCAAGGCCGGCCACCGCGCCGGTGAGCAACCCCACGAACTTGGGTTTGCGGGCCGCTCGCCATTCGATGAACAGCCAGGTCACCGCGGCAAACGACGCGGCAATGTCAGTGTTCAGGAAGGCCTGGGCGGTCACGCGGTTGACCGCCAGCTCGCTGCCGGCGTTAAACCCGTACCAGCCGAACCAGAGGATGCCGGTGCCCAGTGCGATCAGCGGGATGTTGTGAGGCTTGGACTCGCGGTTGCGGCGGCGGCCGAGATAGAACACGGATGCCAGCGCCGCCATGCCCGCACTCGCGTGCACGACAATGCCGCCCGCAAAGTCAAGAACCCCCCAGTGAGCCAGAAGCCCGCCGCCCCAGATCATGTGGACGAACGGGTAGTAGACAAGCAGCTGCCAGAAGACCAGGAACACCACGTATGCGCCGAAGCGGACCCGGTCAACAAACGCTCCGGTGATCAGCGCGGGAGTGATGATCGCAAACATCATCTGATAGGCGACAAA
>JBMFHK010000056.1:0-15427 GCA_049976865.1 Solirubrobacteraceae bacterium
CGGGTCGCGGCATGGGGGCGGGTCGCGGCATGGGGGCGGGTCGCGGCATGGGGGCGGGTCGCGGCATGGGGGCCGCAGCGGCGCCGGGCGGCGTGCGGATCAGGATGGTCGGTGGCTACCAAGCGGTCCAGCTTGATCCCCTCGCCCGGGTGGTGAGGGTCCCGGCAGGGGTCACGCTTGACCTCGGCGCGTCTGCCAAGGCGCTGGCGGCGGACGATGCGGCGGCTGCCGCGGCGACTGCCGCAGGGTGCGGGGTGATTGTTGCGCTGTGCGGTGACATCGCGGTGAGCGGAGCGTGTCCGGCCGACGGCTGGTCTGTCCATGTGACTGACGATCACCGTGACCCAGCAGCACCTGGCCAGACGGTGTCAGTGCAACATGGCGGCATCGCCACCTCGAGCATCACGGTAAGACGCCCCGCAGCTGGTCCACCGGCGGCCACCCATCTGATCAACCCGGCAACCGGGGGGTTTGTGGCCGGGCCATGGCGGACCGTGACGGTGCATGCGCAAAGCGCTCTGGCCGCCAACAGCAGCTCTACGGCCGCGCTTGTGCTTGGACAGGCTGCCGCCCAGTGGCTGCGTACCCGCCGGGCAGCAGCCCGGCTGGTTTCAACCGGCGGCTTTGTCACGCGCGTCGGCGGGTGGCCCGCGGAGGGTGAAGAGCTTCCCGACCTAGTTTGCTGAATCCTCCCGGCTCGGCCTGCTGAGTCTCTCCGGCCTGGCCGGCCGCGTCCTCCGGGCTTCGCCTGCTGAATTCTTCCGGCCAGACCGACCCCAGCCACCGTATCTAAAGCTACGCTTGACGTTTACGGTCGGTTGCGAAGTCTAAGAAGACTCTATGCTGCGCCTTCAGATTCTCTGAGACTGGCTGCCCATTGTTGAGGTATGGCAACGGCTCCACGCAGAGTGAATCCGCGCCGGCCGGTTGATGACCGCCGCGTCGCCCGCCATCACGCGGCGATGCGGCGTGATGACGCCCTGGTACGAGTGCGCAACGTGCGTCGAGCGATCTTCGGCGGTGTGGCCACATCCACTGTCGGTCTTGCGGTGTTCATCCAGGCTGTTGATCCCGCTCACGGGGCCAAATCCCATCTGGCAAGGTCTGGCTCCTCCGGTGGGGTGTCCAGCACGGCTCCCTCAAACGCCAGCTCCTCAGCGGCGATATCGAGCCCGGCCAAAGCCAAGTCCAGCCCAGACGCTTCGGGTACCAACAGTTCCGCTGCAACCAGTCTTGGCTCGGGCGGCGGTTCGTCAACCGGCGCCGCGAACCTGTCCGGTGGCAGTGGTTCCGGGGCCGCCAGCGCCGGGCTGAGCGCTGGCTCTGGGGTCAGCGCTGCCAGCTCCAGTGCGCCAGTCGTGGTCTCGGGCGGATCATGACAACGCTTGCCACGGTCCTCACCGCGACGAGCTCAAACTGGTTCTGGTACTTCGGTCGGGCTACCGGCTTTGTGGCGCTGATCCTGCTCACGGCGATCCTGGTGCTCGGCATCACGGGGCGCTTACGTATTGCTTCTGATCGCTGGCCACGCTTTGCGACCGCCCAGCTGCACCGCGACCTTGCGCTGCTGTCCGTGGTTGTGATCGCCGTGCACGTGGCGGCGTCGATGCTTGACCAGTGGGTACACATTCCGCTGAGCGCGGCAGTGATCCCCTTCACGTCGTCTTACAAGCCGCTGCTGGTCGGCCTGGGCACCACCGCCCTGGACCTCATGCTGGCGTTGATTGTGACCAGCCTGCTGCGACACCGGCTCGGCCTTGCGACCTGGCGCAACATCCACTGGCTTGCCTATGCAAGCTGGCCGATCGCGCTGCTGCACGGGGTGTCCGTGGGCTCGGACGCCGGCAAACCCTGGGGGATCGCGATCTCCGCCTCTTGTGTGCTGGTGGTTGCCGTGGCGCTGTCGGCACGAGTTACGTTTGCGCCACCGGCTGACCGCACGCCTAACTTGGCTGGCCAGGTGCGAGGCGCAGGGCCATCTCGATCCTCGCTGCTGGCCTGGCAGGCAGCGTCCAGATCGCCTAGCTCAGCCAGACCGTCCGGTGCAGCCAGAACGTCTGGAGCAGCCAGACCGGCTGGTGCAGCCAGACCGTCCGGTCCGCTGCGTGCGACAGCGGGACGCCACCGCGACGCTGCGCAGTACGGCGACAGTCAGCGAGTGGACCCGCCCGGCGCCCGGAGCCGAAGGTGAGCCCGCTGCCCCAGACGGACGAGTCGCCGCTACGCCGTCAGCGTGGCCGCGGCGCACCAGCAGCCGTCAACTCCGGGACGCCTGCGCCCCGCGGCTTGCCGCGGGTGCTGGCCGGTCTGGGTTCCGGCGGGCCGCCGACGATCAGCTTTGAGCACCACCGTCAGCTGCACGGGCGGCTGGTGGCGCGTGATCCCGAGCAGCTGATCACGATGGTCGAGCAGAGCGGCCTGAGGGGGCGCGGCGGCGCCCATTTCCCAACCGGCAAGAAGTTGCTGGCAGTGCGTGGCAGACGACGGTTTGCGCGCCGCCCCAGTGCGGTGGTGGTCAACGGCTCGGAGACCGAGCCGCTCAGCGGTAAGGATCGCGTCCTGCTGGGCAGCACGCCGCACCTGGTGCTTGACGGCGCGATCATGGCGGCGCGGGCAACTGGGGCGCAGGAGGTGATCGTCAAGGTCAATGACCACGGCGACGGTGTGCTGGGCCCGCTGGTGCGGGCCATCCAAGCGCGCACCAGCGATCATCTGCCCATCTCTCTGGCGGTGGCGCCCGCAAGCTACGTCAGCGGCGAGGAAGGCGCGGTCATCAACTTCTTAGAGACCGGTGTGCCGCTGCCCACCTTCGGCCAGTTTCGCCCGTTTGAGCGTGGCTACCAGGGTCGTCCGACGTTGATCCAGAACCCGGAGACCCTGGCGCACCTAGCGCTGATCGCGCGGCACGGAGCCCGCTGGTACCGGGAGCTCGGCACCGCCCAGGATCCCGGTACCACGCTAATCACCCTGTCAGGAGCGGTCGCCTTCCCCGGCGTTTACGAGGTTGAGATCGGCACGCCGGTTGGCGACATAGTCAGGATGGCCGGTGGTGCGACGGAGGCTTTGCAAGCGTTGCTGTTTGGCGGTTACTTCGGCACCTGGGCGCGCGCCGATGCGGCGACGATGGCGCTGCCGTTTGCGCTCGGCAACCTTAAAGAACGCGGACTCTCGCTGGGGACCGGGGTGATCTTTGCGCTTGGCTTGAGTTCTGACGGCCTGGCTGAGAGTGCCCGCATAGCCACCTATCTTGCGCGTGAGTCCGCTGGCCAATGCGGGCCGTGCGTGCACGGTCTTTCGGCGATCGCGCAGAGCTTGACCCGTGTTGCCCAGGGTGGTGCGCGCCGCGGCGAACTTGAGCAGCTGTGGCGCTGGTGTGCCGACGTTGACGGTCGCGGGGCCTGCGCGCATCCCAATGGGGCGGTGCGGTTCGTGCGCAGCAGCCTGGACACGTTCTTGCGGATTGCGCCGTCGCAGGCTGATTACGGAACGCTCCGATGACGCGGCTGCGCGTGAACCCGATCCGGTGTGACGCGCACGGTCTGTGCGCGGAGCTGCTGCCAGAGCTGATTCACCTGGATGACTGGGGTTACCCGGTCGTCCGGGTGGATGCAGTGCCGGATGATCTGCTGGGGCTGGCCCGGCGCGCAACCAGCGCCTGTCCGACGCTTGCGCTGCTGCTGGACGACGGTGGCTGAACTTCAGGTGGCCGGCGCGTCAGCGGTGCGGCGGGAGCGCGACGGCCACACGCCAAAGAGGTGGTGAAACAGCCGCGCCGCAAGCTGGTTGACCACAGCTGCGCTGGCTGCCAGGACCGCTCCTTCCAGGGCTGCGGAGGTGATGAGCTTCGCCACGCCGGCTTCGGGGTCGGTCGCGGTCGGTTTGGGTGAGCCTGCAAGGCCATCCCAGATCGCGTCAAACGCCTGGCGCCCAAGGCGTGCGCCGATCAGGCCCGCGGCGACGGAGAACGGCATGTAAAGCAGTTTCATTGGCGTTTTGAGGGTAACTGATCAGAAACTGCCGGGGTGCCGAGATGGTGCGGTGGTGGTTCGTGTGGGTTGGCGCACGGGCGAGCTTGACAGAGGTGTGCTCACCGCTGGTGGGTGCGCACCGGTATCCGGATCGGCTCTCTGGCAGGTCCGCGTCGCCGCAGCTTGAAATTATCCGCAAGCTTCTGCGGCCCGCGCAAGCGCACGCTTGACTGCACTGCGTCCGGCAAGGGGATTCCGCCGCCGGGCCAGCGGCTCGGACTTGGGCGCACGTTGGGGGTGTTCCCCCAGCCCTCATCGGAGCCTTCGCCCCCGTCATCCGGGTCCGTGCCGCCGTTGCGCAACGCCGGGATGATAAGGACGCCGACCGCCAGAACTCCGAGTACGTGTACAACGACCAAGAACAGCAGGAGCTGCGTCGAGGACATGTGCGTTAGGTTACATGGGATGGTGGTCCGGGAGGGGTCTATTCCGAAAATTCCAGGGCTCGCTACCATCGAGCCCACTTATGTCTGAACAGTCCACAAACCTGCTGGCAAATCGCCGGGAACCTGCCGGTTCACGCGGCGCCCGACGCCTGCGTCGTGAGGGTAAGATCCCTGGCACCGTCTACGGCGGGGGGAAGGATCCGGTCTCACTGCAGATCGACGCTCGCGTGTTGCGCAACACGCTCGCTAACGCGAGCGCTCTGATTAATCTCCAGATTGACGGTGCTCCCGCTGAACCCGTGGTTCTGAAGGAGCGTGTTCGTCACCCGGTTAGCGGTTACACGGTCCACATCGATCTGCTGAGGGTTGATCTCAACAAACCGATCCAGACCCAGGTCGCCTTGGAGCTGATTGACATCGAGGAGTCTGACATCAAGGGCGGCGGCGTCCTGGAGAACCCGGTCCGTGAGGTCACGCTCGAGGCGGTCCCCACCATGATCCCGGACGTTATTCAGCACAGCGTTGCCGGGCTCGCGGTCGGGGGGCAGGTCACACTTGGTGAGATCGTTGCGCCGGAGGGCACAACCATCATCGGTGACCCTGACCTGGTGATCGCCGCGATCCGCACCTCCCGCGGCATGATGGCCGCTGGGGGCCAGCCAGAATCGGAGATTGAGCTGGAGACCGAGGTCGTGGGTGATGGTGGCACGCGGGCGGACGGGAAGACCGCCGACGCCGAGTGAAGCTCGGCGCAGCCAACCCCACGCTGCAGGAGTGCTGCGCCCAGCGTTGCGCTTGAGGACGCAACGCTGGCGATGCCCTCGCTCAGGCGTCTTGGAGCGCCGGTGGACTGGCTGATCGTTGGCCTTGGCAATCCCGGTGCACAGTACGACGGCACTCCTCACAATATCGGCTTTGAGGTGGCTGACCGGCTGATCAGCCGGTGGGGGTTTGCCAAGCCAAAGCCCCGGTACCGCGGCTTGCTCACGGACGGCACAGTTGTTCTGGCTGCTGCTGGACAGGCCACCGGTGCTCCAAGCAGATTGCATGTGGCGGTCCTCAAACCACAGACCTACATGAACGAAGCGGGCCGGTCAGTCGGTCCGGCGCGGGGAGCGCTGCAGGTGCTGACAGACCACGTGATTGTCGTCCATGACGAGATCGATCTGCCGTTTGCGGAGATCCGGTCGCGCAAGGGCGGCGGACTGGCAGGCCACAACGGGCTGAAGTCGCTGAAAGCGCAGCTCGGAACCGCCGAGTTTTTGCGTGTGAGGGTGGGCGTCGGCCGTCCATCCACCACCGATCCGGACCGTGTGGCAGCATTTGTGCTGGGGAAATTGCAGCAGTCAAGCGATGAGGTCCAGGCTGTGATTGAGGAGGCGGCGGACCAGGTCGAGCTCCTGCTTAGCTAAAGGGCCAGATGCTCTCAGAACTTCTCCGTCACGCAGGTGAGGACCCGCAGACCGCCAGACTCCAAACTGAAGGCGGACGCGCGTTTGTCTCCATCTCACTGCGTCCTTACCTGACCGCTGCGTTGGTGGCCGCTGAACCCGACCGGCCGGCGATTGTCGTCGCCGGGGACGACCGTCAGGCACGTGATCTGGCCGGGAGCCTGCGTGCCTGGCTGGCTCCGCGGCCAGTTCGTTACTACCCCAGTCGCGGCGTCACCTACCAGTCGCATCTGGCGCCGCCCGCCCACCTGACCGGGCAGCGGATCGCCGCTCTGGATGCGCTGGTGGATGCGGCCCTCGTGGCCGGGGACACGGACGCTCGTGCGCCGGTTGTCGTGGTCAGTGCCGTTGCACTCTCCGAGAAGGTGCCTGACCCGTCTCTGCGTCCGCATGGCTTCACGATCCGGCAGGGAGAGCTGCTGGATCTGGACCAGACCACCCGCAAACTCGCCGACGCCGGCTATGAGCGAGTCGACCAGGTGCAGGACCGTGGACAGTTCGCGGTGCGCGGCGGGCTGCTCGACGTGTTTCCCTGCACCGAGGACCGGGCGGTTCGCGTCGATCTGTTCGGCGACGAGGTTGAGCGGCTCGCCTGGTTCTCGACGTTCACCCAGCGGTCGCTCGGCGACGTCGGCGAAGTTGAGATCTCTCCGGCGGCGGAGCTGGCGCCCGAGTACCGGGAGCTCGCGGAGATGGCTGCCGCCGAGCATCCGGACGCGCGCCCGGACATCGCCGAGCTGCTGCCGGTCGAGGATTTCACCACCTTCCTTGAGCTGGTCGGTGATGGCGCGCGTCTGCTGATCGCTGCCGAGGAAGAGGTCTCCCCGGCGCTCACCGACAACTGGCAGGACGTCACCGCCGCCTTTCACGACAACGACGCCCACCATCTCTACATTGCGCCGGAGACGATCACCCGCGCCCTGGACGCACGCGCGAAGGTTCGGCTCTCCTCCATCGACCAGGACCAGCCCTTCCAGTTTCGCGGTCAGGCCGCTGAGATCGGCGCTCGCAGCATCCGGGACGCCGAGCCGGAGCTGGAGAAGCTGACCCGCTCCGGGTATCGCACGGTCGTCACCTTCAGCGTCCGTGGCGAAGGTGAGCGCGCCGCCTACAACCTCGGCCGCCTGAAGGTCTCATGGCTTGAGGACCACAGCGCTGCCGGAGGTCCCGCTGGACCACCGGCAGCGGACGGCGGCCGCGCCGCTCTGCGTTTCGCTCACGCCCGCCTGCGTGAGGGGTTCATCGCTCCCCAGTTCCATCTGGCGGTCATCCCGGAGCACCGGCTGTTCCGCCGCCGCCGCGCCCCGGACGGTCCCGCACGGTTGGGACGGCGTGGGCGTCTCAGCTCGTTTGCCGATCTGAGAACCGGTGACATCATCGTCCACGAAGACCACGGCATCGCCCGCTTCGCTGGTTTTGACACCAAAACGGTGGCTGGCGTCACACGTGACTATCTGACGCTTCAGTACGCTGGCACGGACCGGGTGTTCATGCCGGTCGAGCAGCTGGCCAAGATCAGCCGCTACATCGGCGGCGGCGGTGATCACGGGCCAGCGCTCTCAAAGCTTGGCGGCACCCGCTGGGACACGATCAAGGCTCGCGCACGGCGTGCCGCTCAGGAGATGGCCGGTGAGCTTCTGAACCTTTACGCGGAGCGCAAACGCCGCGAGGGCCACGCGTTCCCGCCCGACACCGAGTGGCAGATTGAGTTTGAGTCCGCCTGGCCCTACACCGAGACACCCGATCAGCGTGATGCGATTGAGTTCGTCAAAGCGGACATGGAGTCGCCGCGTCCGATGGACCGGCTGATCTGCGGGGACGTCGGTTACGGCAAGACTGAGGTCGCGTTGCGGGCGGCCTTCAAAGCGGTGCAGGACGGCAAGCAGGTGATGTTGCTGGTACCGACCACGATTCTCGTCCAGCAGCATTACGGGACGTTCACGGAGCGTCTGGGCAGCTATCCGGTGCGGATTGAGCACGTCTCTCGCTTCCGGCCCGCCGCTGAGCTCAAGGAAGCGATCGCCGCCTTTGGGCGTGGCGAGATTGACATCCTGATCGGCACGCACCGGCTGCTTTCACGTGATGTCCGGGCCAAAGACCTGGGGCTTTTGATAGTTGATGAGGAGCAGCGCTTCGGGGTTAGACAGAAAGAGCTGCTCAAGCAGCTGAAACTGCGCGTCGACGTGATGGCGATGAGCGCCACGCCGATCCCTCGGACCCTGCAAATGTCGCTGGCCGGGATCCGTGACATCAGTGTGATCGAGACCGCGCCCCAGGGGCGCCGCCCGGTGAAAACCTACGTGGGCGAGTACGACGAGGAGCTGGTGAAGGCCGCCCTGTTGCGTGAGCACGCCCGCTACGGCCAGGCGTTCTTCCTGCACAACCGCGTTGAGTCGATCGATGAAACGGCTGAGCGTCTGCGTGGCCTGCTTCCCCAGATGCGCTTTGAGGTGGCGCACGGCCAGCTCGATGATGCGGAGCTTGAAAAACGGATGCTGCGCTTTCTGCGCGGCGAGGCTGACGTGCTGGTCTGTACCTCGATCATTGAGTCAGGGATTGACATTCCGCAGGCCAACACGCTGATCGTGGAGCGCGCCGATACGTTCGGCCTCGCCCAGCTCTACCAGATCCGCGGCCGGGTTGGACGTTCGCCGGAACGGGCCTACGCGTACCTGCTCTACCCTTCCTCGGCGGCTCTCACCTCCGAGGCGGCAGCGCGGCTCTCAGCGCTTTCGGATTACAGCGAGCTTGGCGCGGGCTTCAAGGTGGCGATGCGTGATCTGGAGATTCGCGGGGCCGGCAACCTGCTCGGGGACGAGCAGTCCGGACATGTGGCGGCGCTTGGCTTTGAGCTCTACATGCAGATGCTGGACGAGGCCGTGCAGGCGGCGCAGGTGGCGGCGTCAGGTGTCGGACAGGAGGAGGATGAGTGGGAGCCGGTCCGGCTGGAGGTCGGTGTCGACGCCTACGTTCCGGCCGACTACATCCCCTATGAGCAGGCCAAGGTCGATGTCCATCGCCGCATCGCTGCCGCCCGTGAGGTGGCTGAGATTGAACTTTTGCGTGAGGAGCTTCTGGACCGCTTTGGCGAGGTTCCGGCACCGCTTGAGAACCTGCTGCTTGCGCAGAACGCGCGCATCAAACTCGGCCAGGCGGGTGCCCGGGCGGTGTCCTTTAAGGGCGGTCGACTTGTGGTCACGCCCATTGAGCTTGACTCTGCTCGCGTCAAGGCGCTGCGCGCGGTGATTCCCGATGCGCTGTACGAGCCTGGTCGCTCTCAGCTATCGGTGCGCGTCAGCGGCGAGCCGAACCGCCAGTTTGCCGCGGTGGTGCGTGTGGCCGACGCGTTGCTCTCCGCGGTGCGAGCGGCTGAGCTGGAGCCAGAGGCTCTGTCAAGAAGTTTGTAAGAAACCGTGGCGCGACCGCGCCATCACGGTCCGACCGCTACCATCCCCGGCCGATGCGAATCTTTTGGAAGCCTGTAGCGGCAACGACCGCTGTCCTGACGGTCGCGGCGCTGGTGGCGGGCTGCGGCAGCAGCTCCATTCCCAGCAACTCGGTGGCCTCAGTGGCAGGAAACCCGATCACGCTCAGTGCGGTGAACCACTGGATGTACGTTGTGGCCAAGGAGCAGGCTGCCCAGTATGCGGCGCAAGGTGAAACCAGCCCGGTGATCACCGCCCCGGACCCCAACGGCTTCAGCTCCTGTATCAAGCAGATCCGTGAGCAGGTGCCGTCGTACGCCACTGACTCCACCGCGATGCTGCGTTCCCTGTGCCGTGAGGTGTTCAACCAGCAGGTCTCCGAGGTGCTCGGCTACCTTGTCCAGTCCTATTGGTTCCAGGCTGACGCGCACAAGCTGGGCATCGTCTACACCGCGGTCGCGCAGGCCAAGGCGCTCGGCGGGGTCACCAAACAGTTCAAGACCCACGCCGCCTACCTTACGTATCTGGCCAGCGCCGGGGAAACCGAAGCGGACGTGGATTTCCAGCTTCACGTAAGCGGCGTCTACAACAAGCTGCTTGCCCACTTTGAGAAGCCCGTCACCAGTGCCCAGGTCGTGGCCTATTACAAAGCCCACAAGTCCGAGTTCACTACCTCGGCGACCGTCAGCGGCCATCTGATCCGCGTCAAGACGCAAAGTAACGCTGCGGGTGCCGTGGCAGATCTGCAAGCAGGGTCAAGCTGGGCCCAGGTCGCCAAGAAATACGCGGAGGATGCGGCCTCCCGCAGTGACGGTGGTTTGATCACCTCAGTCACTCCGTCAACCTATGAGGCGGCGGTCAACAACAAGCTCTTCACGGTGGCGCTCAACAAGGTCGTGGGCCCCATTAACGGTGTGTTCGGTCATTACGTGATCGAGGTTTCCAAGCGTACGCCACAGGTTGTTAAGTCGCTTGCGCAGGAGAAGAGCGAGATCAAGACGCTGATCCGGCAAAGTGCACAGACCGCCGCGGCCAGCAAGATAACGGCCTACTCCAAGAAGCTGTGGGGTAGCTCGACGCTCTGTCGCGCCCCGTATGAGGTCAGCTACTGCACCAACTACGTTGCCCCGAAGACAACCACTGTGACCAGCCCTACGAGCACAACTTCAACGACGGGCACAACGTCCAGCACCACCAGCTCAAC
Source organism: Solirubrobacteraceae bacterium (assembly GCA_049976865.1). Classification (GTDB taxonomy): domain Bacteria; phylum Actinomycetota; class Thermoleophilia; order Solirubrobacterales; family Solirubrobacteraceae; genus Palsa-465. Next base: position 10,495 of record JBMFHK010000056.1, read on the forward strand.
CAAGAGCACAACGTCGAGCACCACCAGCTCGATCGGTACCGGTACCACGGGCACCTCCACCAAGAACAACGGGTAGCGAGGTGGGGTCCGGAGACCCGGAGATCACCGCCGCGCTTGGCCGACTGGATGAGGTGACGCGGCGCCTCCGGCAGGAATGTCCGTGGGACCGCGAGCAGGACGAGCGCTCAATTGTCTCCCACACGGTAGAGGAGGCATACGAACTGGCCGACGCGGCGCATTCTGACAACGATGCCAAGCTGCTGGATGAGCTCGGCGATGTGCTTTTCCAGGTGCACTTTCTTGCGCTGCTGCTTCAGGAGAGAAATGCTGGCGACCTTGCTGCGGTGGCGCACCACGTGACGCAGAAGCTGATCCGCCGCCATCCGCACGTCTTTGCTGACGTGGAGGTTGAGAACTCGGCTGAGGTGCTGCGCAACTGGGATGTGATCAAGTCCACAGAGGCGGGACGCGAGCCGGGCATTTTCGGTGAGGCGCCTGAGAACCTGCCCGGCCTTTTGTACGCGCGCAAGGTTCAGCGACGGGCAGCGGCCACCGGCTTTGACTTTGACAGTGTGGAGGCCCCATTGCAGGGGGTACGTGACGAGCTTGATGAGCTGGTTGCTGCTGAGAGTGATGCCGACCGCTTTGATGAGCTTGGTGACGTGCTGTTCGCGGCGGTCAACGTCGCCCGCAAGCTGCGGATCGATCCGGAGCTTGCGTTGCGTGCAGCGGCCGACCGTTTTCGCGGGCGCGTTGACGCCGGTGCCGACCTCGCCGCATCCGCTGGCGGAAGCTGGAAGGATCTGTCTGCCGAGCAGCAGCTCAGCTACTACGCGCAGGCGCGGTTTGAAGAAGAAGAGCGATCCAGGAGACCGAAAGAAACATGAGCCAGATCGAGCAGGTCCACGCCCGTCAGATCCTCGACAGCCGCGGCAACCCGACGGTTGAGGTGGAGGTTGGGCTCAGTTCCGGTGCGTGGGGTCGTGCTGCCGTTCCGTCCGGCGCCTCGACCGGTGAGTTTGAGGCCACTGAGCTTCGTGACGGAGGCGCCGCCTGGGGTGGGAAGGGCGTGACCAAGGCGGTGCAGAACGTCAACGGCGAGATCTCAACCGCCGTGCGGGGCCTTGAGGCCTCCGCTCAAGCAGCACTTGACCGCGCTCTCATCAGCCTGGACGGCACCCCCAACAAGTCGCGGCTGGGAGCCAACGCGATTCTCGCCGTGTCACTTGCCGTTGCCCACGCGGCCGCGGCAGATGAACGTCAGCCACTCTGGCGCTACCTAGGCGGAGAGACCGCCCATGTCCTTCCTGTCCCCATGATGAACGTCCTCAACGGCGGCATGCACGCTGACAACCGGGTGGACTTCCAGGAGTTCATGATCGTGCCAGTCGGCGCGACGTCGTTCAGCCAGGGCCTACAGATGGCGGTTGAGGTTTTCCACAGCCTCAAACAGACTCTGCATGACCGTGGTCTTGCCACCTCGGTCGGTGACGAAGGTGGGTTTGCGCCAGATCTTGGCTCCAACGTGGAGGCACTTGAGGTGCTGATGGCGGGGATCCGGGCGGCTGGCTACGTACCGGGTGAGCAGATCGCGATCGCGCTCGATCCGGCCAGCTCAGAGTTCTTTAAAGCCGGCAGCTATCTCCTCGCCAACGAGAATCGCACGCTGAGCTCCGCAGACATGGCCGCGTACTGGACAGATGTGGTCAACCGTTACCCGGTCATATCCCTGGAAGACGGAATGGCTGAGGAGGACTGGAGCGGCTGGTCGGCGTTGACCGCGGCGCTTGGTAACCGCGTGCAGCTGGTCGGTGACGACATCTTTGTGACCAACACCGCGCGCCTGCAGCGCGGCATCGACGCGCACGTCGCCAATTCGGTGCTGATCAAGGTCAACCAGATAGGCACGCTCACCGAGACGCTTGCTGCGATTCGGATGGCCCGCGAGGCCGGCTACACGGCGGTCATCTCACATCGGTCCGGCGAGACCGAGGATGTGACGATCGCTGACCTTGCGGTTGCGACCGGCTGCGGACAGATCAAAACAGGGGCGCCGTCCCGCACAGATCGCGTCGCCAAGTACAACCAGTTGCTGCGCATCGAGGAGGCGCTCGGTGTCAACGCCGAGTACCTCGGTCGCAGGGCGTTTCACGCCGCCAACGTATGAGGCCAGGCTCGCGCGCAGATAAAAATCGTGCCAGTGCGGAAGGAAACGGTGTTTTAGCGTGGAACGGAACGGGAGTGCCGCCCTCAGATCGCTCATCTCCCGCGGACGGCACTGGGTGGGCCGGTTACGAACGTGGCGGCTCACTGCCACGGGTGGTCCGCCATCGGCCGCCCACCTCAAAGATCGGGTGGGATCGCAAATTCAGGTTTCTGATGCTTGGCGGGCTGGTACTGGTCGGCTGGATCGGCCTGAAGGCGGGCGTGGCGCTCTGGCATGCTCGCCGGCAGGCGGCGGCGGAGTCGTCGTTGATCAGGTCGCTGGAGTTGCAGCACCGCTCCCTGCTGGCCCGCCAGCACGCCCTGTATCAGCCGCAGACGATCATCAACGATGCGCGTACGCTGGGAATGGTCAGAGCCGGCGAACGGTCCTACGCGATCGTCTACCGTTCTGGGCGCTGAACTTTCCGGATGACTGGCGGGTGAGCTGCGGCGAACCTTTTTGGCGTCTGAGGGTGTAGGTGCGCTCTGATTTTGAGCAGCTGATCGTCCTGTGGGAGGATGGCCAACGCCGGATCGCTGCTCTGTCAGGTTCGCAGCGGCGTGCCTATGAGGACGTTGTCGACGCTGTTGTTCTGGAGCTGCGCAGGCGGCTGGGCGGCAAGTTCACGACTGAGGAGCTGGCCGCGTATTTCCTGAGTGAGGGCACCGACTGGTGTTTTGAGGTCGCATACAAGGCTGCGCCCGGTCGCCCCGACATGTGGGACGTGGCGACCGTTGGCGGCGCGGCCTTTGCACGCTACGCACGGTCCGCGTCGGACTTCGGCGGGGGCCAGCGCTACTACGAGGAGTGAGGCCAACAAGCCCGGCGGCCGCGTGTAGCCGGCAGCCGGGCTGTTTCAGAGCCCGAAGAAGCCCAGTCCGGGTGTGCGGGGCGTCCTTGCGGGTGGTGTCGCCTGCTCCTGCGGCTCACTTCGCTGAGGTTGCGCATCGACCGGCTCGGCGTGGGCCGGCTCCTCGTGTGTCGGCTCGGCGTGGGCCGGCTCCTCGTCAACGCCCGCAAACTCGCCGGGCTCCGGGTGCGTGTTGGGTTGGTTGGTTCCGGTGGAGGGATCCGTGAAGTCTGGCTGACCGATCTGCCCGGGCTGTGTGGGATCAGCACTGGCTGGCGAGCTGTCAGCTTCCTTCGCGGCAGCGGATGCGCGCGTGCGCCTTGGCCGCGTGGACCGTTTGGACGGGGTCGGTGTCTTGTCCTCTTGCTCGCCTGCCTGTGAGCTCTGGTCCTTGTCAGCCTGCTTGTGCCTGCCGGGTCGCTTTTCCGCGTCCGCTTCGTCCTGCTCCTCGTCGCCGCCGACCCGCCGGATTACGATCTGATCCTCCTCGATCGTGACCTCGATCGGACGGTGGCCTGCCCAGTGCTCGGCGTATACGGGGTCATCCTGCACGGCTGGGTCGAGCCACAGGCCGATCCCCTCCTCACCGTGGTCGAACGTTGCCTCAAATGGGGCGCCGGGGTTGTGCCTGGTACGGGAAGCATGTCCACTGCGCCGGCCTCGCCGTCGCCTGGGTTGACCGGCGTCGTCGGTTGTTTCGTCCTCGCCTGCGTCGCGTGCGGCAGACGCAGCCGCAGCTTTGGCTTCGGCCGCAGCTTTGGCTTCGGCCGCAGCTTTGGCTTCGGCCGCAGCCTTTGCCTCCGCATCAAGTTCGGCGGCAATCAGCGCGTCATCTGCGGCACGCAGGTCAATCTCGTCGTCAAAATCGCCGATGGGCGCTGCGGTGTCAGGATCTGCGCCTGGCTCCAGCGCCTGTTCGCGCTTGAAGGCTTGAATCTGTTGCACTGTCACCTCGAGCTGGTGGGCGATCCATGCGTCGGTGCGGCCCTGTCGCACCCAGTTGCGGATCCTGTTTAGCTCGGGTCGTAAAGATCTTCTGGGCATATGATGGCTGAGGATACAGTGGCCCGGGGCGCCGACCGGTTGCGGTCGCCTCAGATGGGTGTGCACGATCCGGTTCGCCACCTTCACAGCGACCTGCATGAACGGTATGCTCGAAACCAGGGCGTCTCATCCGCGGACCCGTTGTGATGAGGCGGCCGGGGTTTAGCGCATAGCGACTCTCTCATTTTCGGACGGCGGGAGCATTCAGCGATGCTGGTACTTACAAGGAAGTCCAACCAAAGCATCATGATCGGCGACGAGATCGAAATATCGGTGCTTGCGATTGTTGGCGAGAAGGTCCGTATCGGCGTCCAGGCGCCGCGGGACGTCGCGGTCTTCCGCAAGGAGGTGTACCTGGAGATCCAGCAGGAAACTGCTGTGGTCGACGCCCCCGACAAGATCGTTGACGAGGTTGACGCTGCGCTTGAGTCGTTGAGCGAGCGGCGTGCCAGCAGTTGAAGTCGACGCGCGGGCGAGCGCAGCGCACTTCCCTTCCCCGGTCGGCCAGCTACCGCGGTCTATGCCAACAGGACGTACAGTGTCGCGAACATGCCGACGGTCACAAGCACCGCGGTCAGGACCAGCGAAGCGCTGAGCATGTAGAAGCGCATTGAGCTGCGTTTGCGTTCTCGCGCATGCCAACGCTGACGCGTGCGAACCTGGGCAGCGCGGCGGAGCTGTTCGCGACGGCGCTCCTCGATGTCGGCATGCTGACGGAACTGCACTGGAATCTCGGACAAGCGAATCCCACTCTGGTTATCATAAAGTATCATGGTGGTATCTAGCACATTTCCGAACAACTCACTAAAGAGCTTTCGTAACCAAACTGCTTC
>JBMFHK010000057.1:0-15418 GCA_049976865.1 Solirubrobacteraceae bacterium
TTCGGGTTTGCCGACGCAGACCGTATTATAGGGTGATGGCGGATCGCTACCGCGCATACCCGACCGGTGTGCCGGCTGTGGGTGTGAAGCGAACGCGGACGTGAACGCCGCACTGAACATTCTCGCCGCCGGGCTGGCGGTCACAGGACGCGGAGGGACAGCCGGAAGTAACGGCCCCGATGAAACGTCAACCCTGGCAGGCGCGGCATGAGCCGCCCCGAGGGAATCCCCGTCCGGAACGGCGGGGAGGAAGTCAAAAGTGGCACGACAAGCTGCTCGAGAATGGGGCTGAGCGCGTCTGGGGCCAGGAGGAACGCACTGAGCTGGCCGAGCTGCGCAATGTTGACCGCTCGCCGACTCGGTCGAGCGGCCGATCGTGGAGGTCGCACGGGTCACCCCGACCGACGGCGACCGGATGATCTACGCAAGGGTTTCACGCGAGTTGATGGTCTGGTCAGCATGGACTTTAAGACCAACTGGTTGTATAGTGCCCAGCCAGATGGATGCGCACGCGGCTGACATAGGTTTTACCACGGACGCGTTCGAAGTGTGGGACGATCGCTTTGAGCGGCTCCTGCACCGTGAATCGCGCTTAGAGCGGCTTTGGTCAGGAGCGCAGTGGTCAGAGGGACCCGTGTATCTGCCTGCGGAGGACTGCGTGTTGTGGAGTGACATTCCCAACGACCGCGTGCTGCGTTGGAGCGAGCATGCCGGCGTGAGTGTCGAGCTGCATCCCGCAGGTTTCGCCAATGGCCACGCAATCGATCTGCAAGGCCGTGTCGTCAGGTGTGAGCATGGGGGTCGCCGGATCTCGCGCGTTGAATCCGACGGCTCTGTTGTCACGGTGGTCGACAACTATCGCGGGGCACGGCTGAACTCGCCCAACGACGTTGTTGTCAAGTCCGATGGGACGATCTGGTTTACGGATCCCCCCTATGGGATCCTTTCGGACCGAGAGGGGCACCGAGCGAACTCCGAGCTGGGCGGAAACTACGTGTTTCGCTTCGACCCGGGTGCGCAGGAACTGGCGATCGTGAGCGATGCTCTCGAGGAGCCAAACGGGCTGGCGTTCTCTCCGGATGAATCAGTGCTGTACGTGTCTGATACCTCTGCGGCACTGCGCAAGGACGGGACCGGCAACCACCACATTCTTGCCTTCGATGTCATCGACGGCGAGCGCCTTCTCAATCCGCGCGTGTTCGCGGTGGTCTCACCCGGTCTTGCCGACGGCTTCCGCGTGGACGTCGCAGGAAACGTGTTTACCTCCAGCGCCGACGGCATCCACGTCTATGCCCCGGATGGGACGCGTCTAGGCCGGATCGGCGTTCCGGAGGTCGTCTCAAACTGCGCATTTGGAGGTCCGGAGCGTGATCGACTCTTCATTACAGCCTCCGCCTCTCTTTACGCGATTCGGCTGGCCACGCGCGGCGCCGGGGTGCGAGCCCAATGAGCGAGCCACGCGTCACGGCTGGCTTGCCCGGTCGCGTCGGTGTGATCGGCCTCGGGGTGATGGGCTTTCCCATCGGGTCCAGACTGCTCGGTGCCGGGTGGGAAGTGGTGGCCTACTCGCTTCCACCAAGCAGGATCGATGAGCTGGTCGCAGCCGGGGCGACGGCGGCGAATGACGCAGCGAGTCTCGGCTCGATGGCAGATGTCGTGATCGTCTCGTTGCCAACCGAACAGGACGTGCGCGACGCCGTGCTTGGTGAATCCGGGATAGCGCGGGTAAAGACCACGCCACGGCTCGTGATCGACACCTCGACGATCGACCCGGACGCGTCTCGCATGATTGCCGCCGACCTGCGCAGTTTCGGGATCGGGTATGTGGACGCACCAGTTTCGGGCGGCCCCGCGGCAGCTGCCAGCGGCACGCTGTCCGTGATGGTCGGAGGATCCGATGACGACCTTGCCGCAGCTCGGCCGGTGCTGTCAACGATCGCCGGGGTTATCACACACTGCGGAGAGGTTGGTGCCGGTCAGGTGTGCAAGGCTTGCAACCAGCTGATCGTGATGGGCACTCTCGAACTGGTCGCGGAGGTGCTGGCACTCGCGGAGCGGTCCGGGCTTGACCCAAGGACAATGCGGGAAGCTCTGTTGGCTGGCTACGCCTCCAGTCGCATTCTCGAACTGCACGGCCAGCGTATGATCGACCGCGACTTCGTGCCGGGCGGTAAAGCCCGTTTCAACCTCAAGGACATCGGCATCATCGCCAAGCTTGGCGATGATGCCAAGCTGAAGATGCCCGGGTTTGAAGCGAGCGCCAGCCAACTCCAGCGGCTGATCGACGCTGGCGGTGGTGAGCTCGACAATTCAGCACTGATAACCGTCGTGGAGGGGCAACAGTGACCGTTGGTGTGAAGCTGTTCGATCTCACGGGCCGGCTGGCGCTGGTCACGGGGTCGAGCCGAGGGATTGGCTTTGCGCTGGCACGCGGATTGGGTCAGGCGGGTGCCAGGGTGATCCTGAACGCGCGCAGCGAGGCTGAACTCGGGCGTGCGGTCCTGGAGCTTCGCGCTGAGGGGATCGATGCTGCCGCCGCCCGCTTTGACGTCACCGACGCCGAGGCGGTCAGCGCTGGCGTGGAGGCGGTCACAGACGAGTTCGGCACCATCGAGATACTCGTCAACAACGCCGGCATGCAGGATCGCAGGCCGCTTGAGAGCTTTCCGGCGGCTGCCTGGCGCCAACTGCTCGAGACCAATGTCACCAGTGCTTTCCTTGTCGGTCAAGCGGTCGCTCGCGGGATGCTGGCCAGGGGGCACGGCAAGATCATCAACATCTGCTCGCTTCAGAGCGAGGTCGCCCGGCCGGGAATCGCGCCTTACTCTGCCAGCAAGGGCGCTCTGAAGATGCTGACCAAGGGCATGTGTGCTGACTGGGCGCCCGGCGGCATCCAGGTCAATGCGATCGGACCGGGATATTTCGCAACCGAGCTAACGGAACCGCTCCGAAACGATCCAGTTTTTGACGAGTGGCTGCGAGCCCGCACTCCTGCTCGTCGGTGGGGTGACCCGAGCGAGCTGGTGGGTGCCGCTGTGTTCCTGGCATCCGCCGCTTCCGACTTTGTTAATGGCCAGACGATCTACGTCGACGGCGGTGTGCTCGCCGTGCTGTGAGCGCCGCGACACCAGGATCCTTTACACACGAGGAGCACCATGACATCTAATGTTGCGGTCCAAGCGATCGTGGCGCACGGCGCCGACGATCTGCGGTTGGAGTCGGTACCCGTAGGGGATCCGCTGCCGGGCGAGGTCGAGGTGTCTCTCGCAGTGGGAGGCATCTGTGGTAGTGACCTCCATTATTTTCATCGCGGTGGGGTCGGCGACTTCATGATCCGGGAGCCGCTTGTGCTTGGCCATGAGATCGCCGGAACAGTGACGCGTCTGGGTCCGGAGGTCAGCTGGCTGACGGTGGGGACTCGTGTCGTTGTGAACCCCAGCCGTCCTTGCGGGCGCTGCTCCGCCTGCATGGAGGGGCGTCGCAACCTTTGTGCCAACGGGACATTCCTGGGTAGTGCGGCCCGCATGCCGCACACCCAGGGCGGGTTCAGGGAACGAATGGTGGTCGCTGCGGAGCAGTGCATCGTATTGCCTGAGCGTCTGGCGTTTGAGGACGCAGTGTTTGCAGAGCCGCTTTCCGTCGCCTTGCACGCGGTGGGGCGTGCCGGCTCGTTGCTTATGCGCAACGTGCTGATCACTGGAGCTGGGCCGATCGGCGTACTGATTGCGCTGGTGGCGCATCATGCCGGCGCCGCTTCCATCACGGTCACAGACGTGGTGGATGCGCCACTTGAAGTCGCGAGCGCCGTTGGTGCGACTGCGACCGTGAATGTCGCCGGTGAACACGAAGCTGTTGACGGAGTAGACGTGGCGTTTGAGGCTTCGGGCGCACCAGCGGCCCTGCAGACGTGCGTGGACTGGCTGAAGCCTGGTGGCCGTTTGGTCCTAGTTGGCCTGATGCCTCCGGGCACGGTGCCCGCTGCGGCTAACAAGCTTGTTAGTCGCGAGCTGGCTGTGGTGGGATCCTTCCGTTTCGTCGGGTCAGAGTTCGACAGCGCGGTGGGGGCGCTCGCCGACGGACTCGATGTCAGTCCTCTGCTGAGCGCACGTTTTGCGTTCAACGATCCGGCTGCGGCGTTCGCGGTTGCCTCGCGCCGTGAGTCGGCGATGAAAGTCCAGATAGTTCGCGACGATTTGTGAGCGCACCGGTAGCAGACAGCCACCTGGCACCGCTTGGCCTATATGCTGGTCAGATGTCGACTGCTGAGCTCAGAGACGGTCAAGACCGGGGGAGCGGGCGCTCGCCTGCGCCCGCGGTTACACGTGCTGCCGCGATCCTTGACGTGCTTGCGGAACCTGGAGTCGGCGCTCTCGGGCTTGCGGAGCTCGCGCGGCGGCTGAGAATCCCGAAATCTTCGGTCGCGAACCTGTGCGTGGCGATGGAGGAGTCTGGATTGCTGCGTCGGGTCAACGACGGGTACCTTCTTGGTCAGCGGCTGCTGGAGCTGGGCAGTGCCTACCTGCGTTCGATCGATGAGGTGCAGGATTTCCACGACACGTGCCGGTCGCTTCGCACCATCTCACACGAGACCGTGCTGTTTGCAACGCTCGACGGTGTCGAAACGCTCTATCTTGCGCGACACGACGGCTCGCAGCCGATTCGGCTGGCTTCCGACATCGGCAGGCGACTGCCGGCGGGGTGTACGGCGCTTGGCAAGGCGATGCTCGCGCAACTGGATCCGGCGGTAGTGGCGGAGCGCTACGGACAGCTCACGACCTTCCCGGTTCTGACGCCGCACTCCAACCAGAGTTTGGACGAAATGCTTGACGATCTTGCGCTGACCCGTGAGCACGGCTACGCCGTGGATGATGAGGAGAACACGCTTGGCGTCGTGTGTTTTGCGGTTGCTCTGCCTAGCAACGATCGGCAGAGACCTCGCCGTGCCGTGAGTGTGACGATGCTGAAGGCCCGCGTCACCGCGGAGCTACAGGAACAGGTCGTATCTGACCTACGGCAGGTTGCTGGACATCTGTCGGCGCGCGTTGCGGTCGAGCGCGGCGAGCCCGCCGCGCTCTGAAGCCCGCCCCGGGGCGTCGGCGCACTCAAGACGCCTCGCGACCTCCTTGGTGTGCAGTGGCAACCAGCGAGATGGGCTATGTCCAGCATGATGGAGATGCACGCGTAAATGTTCTCTTGACTAGCAGTAAATGAGCGGTAGACTGGACGCCGTGCTACAGGTTGGGCAATGAGAGAGGGCGTACATTGACTTCAGGAGAGCGCAATGGTCGGTCTCGGCCGGTGCCGCCGCTAGCGAAGCCGGTTGTCGCTGTCACCCGTCCTGACCTTCCCAGTGGCGCCCTGCGCCTCATCCCGCCTAGCGTCACCGTGCGCACGTTCAACGAGCGCCGTGCCCCGTCTGAGCAGGAGCTGGTTGAGCTGGCTCGCGGCGCAAACGGACTGTTGTGCCTGCACACCGAGCGGATCGACGAGTCGCTGCTCGCGAGCTGTCCGGACCTCGTTGTCGTCTCGAGCCTCGGAGTAGGACACGAGCACCTCAGTCTGGACGCGCTGGAGCGGGCCGGTGTCGTGGCCGGCTACACGCCGGAGGTGCTCAGCGAGGCGACCGCCGACTTGGCGTGGACGCTTATCTTGGCGGTGGCCCGGAGAGTCGTGCCTGCCGACCGATTCGTCCATGGCGGCAGCGGCGAGTACCCGGATCTGGACCTGTTTGTGGGCCAGGATCTATTCGGCGCGACGCTGGGGATAATCGGATTGGGTCGCATCGGCCGCGCCGTCGCGAAACGGGCACGTGGGTTTGACATGAAGGTGATTCATCACTCGAGCACGCGTAAGGACGATGAACTCTCCAGCTGGCGAACCTTAGAACAGCTTGCTGAAGAGGCTGATTTCATTTCGATTCATACGCCTAACACCCCGGGCACCCATCATCTCGTTGACGAGCGTTTCCTGCGCCGGATGAAGCCCACCGCTGTGCTCGTAAACACATCGCGGGGTGCGGTGGTGGATCAAACCGCCTTGGTCACGGCGCTCTCGGAGCAGTGGATCTTCGGAGCCGGACTTGACGTTCAAGAGGTCGAGCCGATTCCGGCCGACGATCCGCTCCTCTTGCTCGAGAACTGTGTTGTGCTGCCACACATTGGTTCGGCTTCCAGTGGTGCACGTCGCGCCACTGCCGAACTGGCCGTCAGGAACCTCCTTGCTGGCCTCAACGGCGACCCGCTCCCGGCGCCACTGCTGGCTGCCGGTGAATCAGGCGAACAAAGCGTTGGTCGACATGGGTGATACCGCGTTGCAGGCTGGCGCCGGAGTTGATGCGCGTTTTGGTGCGTCAGCGCTCATTGAGTTCAGAAAGATTTCCAGAACCTTCGGCGGTACGCAGGCGCTTCGCGACGTGTCCTTCTCGCTCCGCGAGGGTGAGATTCTCGCGCTGGTCGGGGAGAACGGCGCCGGAAAATCTACGCTGATCAAGATCCTCGCAGGGGTCGACCGCGCTGATTCCGGTGAGATCGTGCTCGGCAGCGCCCGAGAGCACTCCCACTCGGCGCCGAAGCTCTCGTTCCTACATCAGGACCTCGCTCTGGTTGAAAACATGACGGTGGCCGAGAACATCGCCTTTGGCCTCGGTTACACGCGCCGTCGCTCGCTCATCGACTGGCGCGCGATCCACAAACAAGCACGCGAGTGCCTCGAACGCATCGGTGTCGAGATCCCGGTTGAGGTCAATATCGCGGAGCTCTCCAGGGCCGAGCGGTCGCTGGTTGCTTTGGCGCGGTGCTTGGGTGCAGACCCTGACGCGATTGTGCTCGACGAGCCGACCGCCAGCCTCGAGAAGGTGGATGCGGACCGCCTTTTCACGGCCATGCGCGGGTTGAAGCAGCAGGGCGTCGCGCAGATCTTCGTCTCCCACCGGCTGGACGAGGTCATCAGCATCGCGGACCGGATCACGGTGCTGCGCAACGGGAGCCACATCGCGACCGTCGCCACCAAAGACGTTGCGATCGATGACCTGGTTGAACTGATCACCGGCCAGCGCCCGGCGGCGTCGACAGCAGCCCGGACGCGGGCGGGTCGGGAGCCAACCTTGGCGTTTGAGTCGGCCCGCTGCGATGGCGTCGGGCCGCTGAACTTCGGCGTTGCCGCCGGGGAGATCTTTGGGGCGGTTGGCCTGCGAGGAGCCGGTCAGGCGCAGATTGCGCTTCTGCTGTCGGGCCAGGCCCAGCTCGATGCAGGAACGATCACGCTGGATGGGCAGGGCTTCAGGCCCGACAGCCCGCGAGCCGCGTTACGAGCGGGAGCGTCACTGGTGAGCGGCAACCGGGAGAGTTCGGGGATGGCCGCATCGCTTACCGTCCACGAAAACTTGTTGCTCAATCCGTGCGTCCGCGGGCACAGCGCATGGCGGCCACGTGGCCGCAAGGCGGAAGTCGCTGAAGCGCAGGCCCTGGTTGAGCAATTTGATGTGCGTCCACCGATACCGACCCTGCGAATGTCGTCGCTATCTGGGGGCAACCAGCAGAAGGTCATCCTTGCTCGGGCACTAGATCTCCGTAAGCCCCTGGTTGTGCTTGAGGATCCAACGCTCGGGGTCGACGTTGGTGCCAGGGCTGCGATCTACGAGCTCGTGCGGCAGGCGGCGGTCAGCGGCGTCTGCGTCGTGGTTGTGTCGAGCGACTTCGAGGAGGTCGCTACCTATTGTGATCGCGCGGCTGTTTTCCACCGCGGCGTGATCGTCGGAGTACTGGAGGGCGAGCAGTTGACAACGCAGCATCTCGTACGCGCCGCGGAGACCGGGAGGACGGCGTGAGTACATCATCGGTTCCACCAGGGTCATCTTCTAACACGAGCGCGCTGCCGCCGGCGCAGTCAGGCTGGCGCAGGCCAGCAGGTGTCAGGCACGGCGACTCGATCTTTTCGCGCTTTGCGCTTGTGATCTTCACGATCGGTCTGATCCTGCTTTTCTCGCTTCTGCTGCCACGGACTTTCCCCACGGCGCTGGACCTCCGCTCGATCGGCTCGAGCAACTCGGTCATCGCGCTGCTAGCCCTGGCATCCATGGTGCCTATCGCGACAGGCAAGTTCGACATCTCGGTCGGCTATGCCCTTGGACTCGCGGAGGTGTTGACCATCATCTTCCAGTCTCAACTGGGGATTCCCTGGCCCTTGGTGATTCCGATCGTGGTCATTGCCGGTGGACTGATCGGGACCGTCAACGGCTTCCTCGTCGAGTTCGCACAGATCGACTCGTTCATAGCGACTCTCGGAACTGGTTACGTGCTCTATGGCGCGATGCTCGCGTTGACGAGCGGCAATGAGATTCTCGCCACGCTGCCGACAACCTTCGTGTCGATCGGCAATGGAGCCATCGCCGACATCCCCTACACGCTGCTGATCGTCGTGGCTCTGGCGTTCGCGCTGTGGATCGTGCTCGAGTTCCTGCCCGTTGGACGCTTTCTCTATGCAGTGGGCTCCAACGCGCGTGCGGCCGAGCTCAATGGGATACCTGTGAGAAGGGTCGTCGTCGGAGCCTTCATCACTTCGGGCGCGTTGACTGGACTCGCCGGCACTTTGCTGGCCGCGCAGATCGGCGTAGGTGAGCCGTCGATCGGCAACGACTATCTGCTTCCGGCACTGGTTGGTGCTCTTCTCGGGACAACTGCGCTGCACCCAGGGCGCGCAAACGCCTGGGGGACGATGGTGGCGATAGTCGTACTGGCAGTGGGCATATCTGGACTGGAGCAGTTCGGCGTGCAGGCCTTTGTCGACCCAACCTTCGAGGGGTTCACATTGCTGGTCGCGGTTGGGGTTGCCGGGCTGACGACGCGCCAGCGTCGGCGCACCCGTGACATCGAGCCGGTGGGGAATCTCGGCGTATCGACTGGTGAGCAGCAAACGGGAGACTTGGACGCTACAGGTCTAGTTTCGTCTGCGCCGAGCGCCGCCGAAGTGGTCGGTTCCGGAGATCCGGACTCGGCTACACGACCGTAAAACAAACAAGGAGGAACGATGTTGCCTGTCAAGGCAAAGGCTGCGAGCGCGCTTGTGCTCTCATTGGTGGTCGCGGCCGTCACCGTAGGAGTCGCATGGGGAAGCTCAACCAGTTCCGTCAGCGCACTGGTCAAACAAGCGAAGCAGGTGGTCGCGGCAGCCACCGCTCGCAATGTTCCGTGGGACGGCCCAACTTCGGGACCGCGCGCACAGAAGCATAAGTCGATAGTCGTAGTGGCCTCAGATCTGACCAATACTGGCGTGCTCTCGGTCGCTAACGCGATCAAAAACGCCGCAAAGGTGATTGGCTGGTCGGTGACAGTACTCAACGGGCAAGGAACGACCACGGGGTTGCAGCAGACGCTCAATGAGGCGCTCGCCGACAAGCCTTCAGGGATCGTCGATGACGGCTACGACTTCACTACGGTCACGAGCCTTGAGGCGCAGATACACAGCCAGGGTATCCCGCAGGTCGCCTGGAACGGTGGACCCACGCCCGGCCCCGTGGCTGCGGACCACATCTATTACAACGTCGCCGTGAGCGCGCCACAGATCGCGAAAATCGCTGCCGACTATGCCATAGCGCGCTCCAACGGCAAGGCGCATGTTGTTATCTTCACAGACAACGAGTTCGCCGTTGCAGAGGCAAAGGCGAATGACATGCGTGCCGTGATCCAGAAGTGCAAGACATGCAAGGTGCTTGCATACGAGAACACGCCGATTGCTGACGTGACTGCCCGTGTCCCGCCGCTAACTGCGGCACTGCTGCAGAAGTACGGCAAGAGCTGGACTTACTCGTTGGCGATCAACGACAACTACTTTGAGGCTATGGCCCCTGCGCTTGCGCAAGACGGGGTGGCCAAAGCCAACGAGCCGATTAACATCTCGGCGGGCGACGGTAGCCCAGACGCATTTCAGCGCATTCGCACTGGCAATGGCCAGGCGGCCACAGTCGCAGCACCATTGGGCGAGCAAGGCTGGCAGGTAGTGGATGAGCTCAACCGAGCGTTTGCTCACCAGGCGCCCGACAATTTTGTCGCCGCGCCACGGCTCTTCGATAAGGCCGACATCAACACAGACGGCGGCCCGCAGGACACATATGCTCCCAACAACCACTATCAGCAGCACTACATGAAGATCTGGGGCGTTAAGTAGCCTCAAGCATTTTGCAAGGTGAGGGTGTCGAGCTGGCGTGCTGGCTGGCTCGACACCTGAGCCGGTAACGGTGCGAGGATCTGAGCAGCCATCAGATCCTGGAAGAAGGTTTGGTGGCAGAGAGTCTCCCCGGCCGCCTGTAGGGTCGCTTGGCCGACCCATCTGCGGCGTGGGGAACGAAATATTCCGTGGGCGTGGACTTCCTTCCGCACTTTGGGCGCAGGGCGAAAACTAGGCTCGTTCGCTCCCCTTGGGCTTGTTTTCACGGTCACCGAGTGGGGGATGCCCGGACATGGTGTGAGCCGAGCCGGCGGGCGTCAGCGGACCAGTGGGCGTCAGCGGACCACCTGGATGGTGGTGAGCCCCGGGTCGTTGGCCCCCCTGATGAAGTGACCGCGCTCGCCTGCTTGCTCGAGGTAGTCAACCACCGCGGTCGTGATCTCTTCCCCTGGCAGCACGTTCGGGATTCCGGGTGGGTACACGGCGAGTGACTGCGCGGCGACACGTCCGATCGCGGACCGCAGTGGCACGGTCTCTCGTGTGGAGAGGAACGCCGCTCGGGGCGGGAGCCTGGTCGGCCCGGCAGCTGGTAGCGGGATCGGCTGATCGCGGTGCGCGCCGGGGTTGCCGGCCTGGCCGCGCCGCAGCGCCCCGTGAACCGCCTGCACGAACCGGGCCCGCTCGTCAGCGCCGGCGCCCAGCCCCCAGATCGCGACCACCGCGTGGGCGCTTGCAAGCTCGATGAGGATCTCATCCTCCTCGCGCAGCAGACGCTGGAACACGGTGCCCTCGATACCGGTTTGACGCAGGTCGATGACCACGCGGAACGGGTCCCAGCCGGCGATGCCGTGGCGTCCGATCTCACGGTCGTCAAGCACGTCCACGCCCGGGATCTTGCGGAGATCCTCGCGGACACCGCTCAGTTGCGCAAGCGACTCGGTTATCAGGCGACGGCCATCCTGGACCGCCCGTCGGCGTGCGGCGTCCAGCGAAGCGCCCAACAGCGCGTTTGGGCTTGTTGATTCCACAAGCCGCACGGAGTTATCGACGGTGCTTTCGTCAATCAGCCGGCCGCCGAGGTGGATCATCGCGGATTGAGTCAGCGAGCCGAGCATCTTGTGGGTTGAGGAGTTGGTCAGATCGGCGCCGGCTGCGGTTGCGTGTATCGGCAGCTCAGGGTGGAAGGCGAAGTGACTGCCCCAGGCTTCATCGATGAGAAGCGGGACGTTGTGAGCGTGAGCTACCGCCACCAGCGCCTCGGTGTCGGCTGCGAACCCGTAGTAGGTCGGGCTCACGATCACGGCGCCTGCAAGCTCTGGGCCCGCCTCGCTGAGCGCGCGGTCAAAGGACTCGGGGGTGACGCAATGGGCGATGCCCATCTCGTGGTCGACCTCGGGCTGCACGAAGAACGGCTCGAGTCCCGATAGGATCAGGCCGTCGATGCACGAGCCGTGGACGTTGCGTTGCATCACGATCCGGCTGCGGCCTGATTGTGCAAAGGTCATCAGCGCAACGTGGTTGCCGTTGGAGGCGCCGTTTGACAGAAACCAAGTCCGCCGCGCGCCCCAGGCCTCCGCGGCCAAGAGCTGCGCCTGCTGGAAGGGGTGCGGCGGAGGACCCGCGTCGATCCCGTCGATCAGCGGCGGAAGATCAAACGACAGCGCATAAGCTCCAGCCGCCGCGACGAAACCCTCGTCTGCAAAGGGGCCGCCGAGATGGCCCGGCACCATGTAGCGCCCCGGGTTGGCGTCGCGCAAGGCGGCGAGAGCCTCTAGGTACGGGGCGTGCCGTGGATCCGGCAGCGGTCCGTGGGTGGACAGGAGGTCACTCACTGGTCATCCTTTCTGTTCTCGGCGGTCATATCGGGCGATCGTCAACGTTGTGTGCCCGCGTAACCTATCGACTTACCGCCGCGTGCGGGTGGCTGCTGTGCCGCCCACGATAAGCGGCGCCGATGCGTTGGGCAGAGGGCCGGGTGCGGGTGGGTGCTGTGGCCGCCGCGCTTCACCGGTGCTTGCCTGCGCTCAGACTGAAAGCTGCCAGGGGTCTCCCCGCTGGTATTCCGTTCACCCCAGACGTGAACATGTCACCAAGGCAGCGCAAACGTGAAGACCTACCGATGGCGAGACCCGGACTTGAACCGGGGACACCGCGATTTTCAGGAGAGGAATGCTCGGTGTTCAAAACTGGCCGTTTGCAGGGCAAAAGTTGCCTGGGATGGACCATGTTGTGCGGTCATGTTGTCCGCTATTTGCGAGCAGCCCAGGCCTTTCTGGGCCAGTAAATCGAGTCACTGGCCCAGAAACTTCCGATGGCACATTCGGCTCGGCTCGGGCCGACGCTCCGTCGTCTGACGCTCGCCCATCGCGGGCGATCTCGCCGGACCCCGTAACGATCCCATGTAGCCCTGGCGGCTCCATTGTCGGGCTTCTAACCACACGGGGGTTGACTGGTCGCAGGCGTTGCGGCGGTGCGTTTTCCGGGCTCCGTCCGGCTCGAGTCGTGCTGCCGCTGGGCCGGTGCATCGAGCCCTGTCCTCCACCTCACCACTAACGATCACAAGGAGCGCTCATGGCGACCGATACATCCATCCATCCAGACATACACGAAGACGAGTGTGTAGACGCCGATCCCGGCGCACATGTAGACGGGCGTAAAGACGGTCGCGTAGACGGGCGTAAAGACGACGGTAGAGGTGTGCGTATCGACACGGGTGCGTTCGTGATCGTCCTTGCGAATCACAAGGGCGGCGTCACGAAGACGACATCGACGGCGAACCTTGGCGCGATGTTCGCTGAAGCTGGCCGGCGGGTGCTGCTCGTCGATTGCGACCCGCAGGCGAACCTGTCTGAGACGTTCGGGTGGGGTGAGGACCTGCCTTCGGAGCGGCTGGAGGATCTACTCGCCCATCCCGAGGCTGCTCATCGCTACACCCCACCTCGGGCGCTCCGAGACCGTATAGCGCCTGAGGTGGCGTGGCGCGATCGGCTGCGGATCATCCCCGCGACCGATGAGCTGGCAGACGTAGCTGCAGAGCTACGAGCGACGGCTGGTCCGCAGTACCAGGATCGGTTGCGGGAGGTTCTTGAACCGCTGCGTGATCGGTTCGATCTGATCCTTCTGGACACACCTCCAGGGCGCGGGGTTCTGTCGGGGATGGCGGTGCACGCAGCCGATGGCCTGGTGATCCCCGCGTTGGCCGCCGACCTCGACGTTCGCGGCGCTGGCAAGGTCTACGACCTGGTCGAGGATGAGCTTCCGGACTTGCGCATCCTGGGTGTCCTGATCGCCGCGAGCGAGCGGCGCTGGCGGGTTACACGAGAAGCGACCGCAAGGATGATGGCCGATCAGATGCGAGTCCTGCCGGTGTGGGTGCCGCGGGCTGTGCGGGTTGCGTCGGCTCCGCGGCACTGGACGCCGACGGCCGTGCTGGAGCCGGATTCGATGGTTACCCATGCCTACCGGCAGCTCGCCGGACTGCTGCTCACAGAGGTCGACCGATGAGCTCAGCAGCGGAGATGCCTTCGGTCCGACGACGGCTGATACCCGGCATGAGCCCCCCGGCCACCACCGGCGTCAGCGACGCCCTGAACCTGGATCCGAAGGTCTCCGAACCGTCGACTCAGGTCGACGCGACCGAGAATGAGATCACCCCCGACAGCCCGCGCCCGGCGCGTCGCGCGCCTCGAACGCGGCGGCAGGACGGAACTCGCGAGAGGTTGGCGACCGTCGCTGGCGAGGAGTCCGCGCGGCCTCCGAGGCGCTACCCGTCGTCAGACTACGGGAGCACCAACCTCTTCAACTTCCGCCTTCCGGTCGACCTCCATGACCGCTTCGGCGCGCTCGTTGACGAGGTCAAGCACCGGCATCCGAGGTTGCGGAAGCCGAGCCTCACCGAGTTGTTGATCGCGCTTCTCGAGGAAGGGCCTCAGACAGCTGATGGTGTCGCGGAGATGATCCGTCGCAAGCGTCTTGACGAGCACCAGGAGGGGCTGAGATGACGGGCGCGACGAGCGGCCGGCGGGGAGCTAATGCCGGTGGCAATCGCGGGGCGGCATGTCCGGGCTACATAGCTGGCTACAGAGCAAACTACAGAGTGCGGTTCTGTAGCTGGCTGCCGTCCCGCCCCCGCCAGCACTGGGGTTTGGTGGTGCGCCCGAGTCCGACTACCCGCCCCCCACGTGGAAGTTCAGTGGGGTGGGTTGCGGGTAGTCGGACTCGGGCCTGTGGAGATGAGAGGTGCTGGCGGGGGCGGGAGTCAATCGGATCTGCGGAGCAGGCGAGTGGACCGAATTCTGCAAGCAACAAGGAGAACAGAGGGAACGGATTTCAACTGCAGCTACTTCAATCATGGGGTTTCGATGACGGATCTCTGGAAGGTCAGGCCTGTGATCTGAACGGGTGCCGGGGGGTGGTGTGAGTGGGTCGCGCGGTGGGTCCTGGGGAGGCGTCGATGGCTGGGCTGCGTTGGCTGGCGGGAGTCGGTGCATCGCCGTATGAGGCTTGGGGGGTGGCGATGGGGTGGGCGCCTGCAACGGCGTTCTCGCACGGCGCGCGGCTCGTCGGGGCCGGGCTTGCCGCGAGCTGCCGCACCCGGCACGGGCACGGCTCTCTGCTGTATGCCACGCATGCGGGGGTTCAGGCGGCCGGCGTGTTGGCCGTGGCGTTTCCAAGGCAACCAGCACCGACATCCTGGGCGCATTTGGAGGCGTGTGCCTGGACGGCTGCGTGGATGACCGCGAGGGGCCGTCACGTGATCGGCGAGCGGGAGCTGCTGACGGACCGGTCCTGGCGTGGCGAGCTGGAGTGGCTTGAGCGCGATGGGTTGCGTCGCCGCGGGCATCGCCCGGACCTGCTCGCGGGGCTGACGGCTGATGGCCCCGTGTTGCCTGTTGAGGTTGAGCTCGCGGCAAAGTCACTGAAGCGGCTGCGCGCGATCATGGCGTTGCACGCCTCATGGATCGCGGCGCGGAAGACCACAGCGGTGATCTACGTGTGTGGCCCTTCGAAGCTCGCCGACAGAGTCAGACGCGAGGGCGCAGATTTCGGGCTTGAGGTCGCCCGCAAGACGCTTCGCGTCGAGCTGCTTGACAGTGTCCGCAACGCCGCACGCGCCGCGCGTGCAGACGGGTTGTCTGAACCGCCGTCAGCGGTGGCGCGGGCGGTGAGCTGATGCTTCAGTCTCGATTGATCGTGATCGACCTGGCGATCGCGCTTCTCACAGGTGGCGGCGGCGTCGCCGGCGCCTGGCTTCTGC
>JBMFHK010000058.1:0-14955 GCA_049976865.1 Solirubrobacteraceae bacterium
CTCCCGTTATGACTCCTCCAAACCCTCACGGGATTTACGGCGGGGACCACTAAGCCCGAACTTCGGCTGGCCTGCTGGGATCAACCAGCTGAGTGAGACTCCATTGGCAGTTGACTTAGACATGCCGACGGTGACTCTGGCCGCCGGTGAGCCCGTAGGCGGCGTGCGAGGGAGTCAGAATGCACAAACTGCAAGGCCGAAAGCCAGTCTGTGCATCTGGTATCGAAAACTGGCGGGTTTTTGCGCAAACTGGCTTTGCGCGGCGCAGTTTGTGCATCTGAGCTCGCGTTCCGGTGGCTTTCGGCTGGGTGCGGCCGAGTTGGTCACCGGCTCGCGATTCCATGCCTGTTCTCAGCCAATAATTGGAACGATTTGGCATTAACAGCCAGTGCCGGAGGAGGGACTCGAACCCCCGACCTTGGGATTATGATTCCCCTGCTCTAACCGACTGAGCTACTCCGGCTTCCAGGTCGAGGGCGAGTCTATAAGCTTGCGCGGCCAACCGCGGCGAAACCAACCTTGCTAGCTATACCTAACTTCTCAGAAGGTCGTGACCGGGTGGCGATCGAAGCGATCGCCCGGGCGCTCACCCGAGCATCCTCGGCGGCGCGACTTTTGGACGTGCACACCGACCCGGACCACAACCGGACGGTCTACACGCTGTCCGCGCCGGCCGGTCCTGCGGGACCGGCCGCGTTGGTCAACGCCCTTGTCGGCGGGGCACAGGAAGCGGTCCGGACGCTGGACATAAACGCGCACCAGGGGATCCACCCGCGTGTCGGCACACTGGATGTGGCGCCGCTGGTGTTCATGGACGACAGTGAGCGCGGCGCGGCGGCTGCCGCGGCGCTGGTACTCGGCGAGCGGCTCGGCAGTGAACTGGGCATACCGGTTTTTCTCTACGGTTTGCTCACCGACTGGCGGGTTACGCGGGCGAACATCCGTCGGGGCGGCCCGGAAGTGTTGCAGCAGCGGATCGATGCAGGCGAGCTGCGACCGGACTTTGGACCAAGGCAGTTGCATCCACGGGCTGGGGCGGTGCTCGTCGCTGCACGGTCGCCGCTGATCGCCTTCAACGTAGAGCTGGCCCCGCCGGCAACGGTCGAAACTGCTCGTGAGATCGCCGCGTTGATCCGAGAAGGTGGAGCCGAGGGTCTTCCCTCGGTGCGCGCGATCGGCCTGACGCTTGCGCATCGCGCGGACGTCGCCCAGATCTCCACCAACGTGGAGGATTACCGCGTGACCAACCTGGCTGCGCTGGTGAAGGCGATCTCACGTCATGCCAAACCTGCTCGCGCGGAGGTTGTCGGACTGCCACCCCGAGCCGCATTTGACGGGTTTCCAGACGACCTGCCGGTGGCGAACCGCCGCTACCTGGAGGACGCTCTTGAGTCTGACCGAGATTGGTTTGGCTCAAGCGGCTAAGCTCCCTGCACCAGATGGCTCAGACCAAGCGCAAACGTCAGACCAAGCATCGCGGCAACGCGGCCGGGATGATCGAGGCCCGTGGGCGTACCGGCAGGCCGGGCAGCACGCCGCGAAGCGGCCAGGATGATCGCGCCAGCCGTCGGCAGGAGCGGCTCAACCGTCAGCCCACCTGGAAGGGGTCGGCGCTACGCGCGGGCGTGGCCGGCATCTTCATCTTCTTTTTCATCCTGCTGTTCAACAAGCCAAAGCACGGCAGCCCATTGGCGTCAGCTGTGCTTTTCGCGGTGGTGGCGTCGGGTTTCTATGTGTTCGCTGGGTACTACTTTGAAATGTATCTGTGGCGGCGCCGGCAGAACAGGCAGGGGCGGTCAGGAACCCGGTGACGCTGAGCATCTTGCGACCAGCGGCGGCAAACACCATGGTGTGTCTGGGATCGTCCGCACATGATTGATGTGTACGCATATCCGGTCGGTCCGCTGCAGGAGAACTGCTATCTGGTGAGGCGACCTGGCTCGACCCGGGCGGTCGTGATCGACCCTGGCGAGGAGGTGCAGAAGCTGCTGGACGCGCAACGCACGCTCGGCATCCAGACGGTGGCAGCGATCCTGATCACACACACGCACTTTGACCATGTTGGCGCGGTCAGCGCGCTGCACGAGCACACCGCGGCGCCCGTGTACTGCCCGGAGCTGGAGCGGGCCGTGCTGGCCGACCTCAACAGTCACGTGACAATCCCCGGTTTTGGTCCCTTTGACAGCTATCAGGCGGATCACACGGTTGGCGGTGGCGAGACGCTGGTGCTGGCGGATCTTGAGTTTGACGTGCGCTTCACGCCGGGGCACAGTCCCGGACATGTCACTTACTCGGTGCGCGGTGAAGAGGCGCTGTTCTGCGGTGATGTCCTGTTCCAGGGGTCGGTGGGCCGTGTTGACCTGCCCGGTGGCGACTGGCGCACGTTGCTTGCATCGATCGCGTCACTGGCCGGAGAGTTTTCGCCGGCCACGCGCGTCTACCCCGGTCACATGGGGTCCACCACGCTTGGCGAGGAGCTTGCCAGCAACCCATTTCTACGGGAGCTGGCCGAACGGGCATGATCCAGGCGCCAAAGGGGACATTTGACATCCTGCCCGACGATGTGGCCCGCAGGCAGATGCTGGAAGGCCACGCGCAGCGGATCTTGGGGGCCGCTGGCTACCAGCGCATCGAGACGCCCGTGTTTGAGCCGACCGAGCTGTTCTCGCGCGGCGTCGGTGTCGCCACCGACATTGTCCAGAAGGAGATGTACAGCTTTGATGACGGCGGCGGCCGTTCACTGACGCTGCGTCCCGAAGGGACCGCGCCGGTGGCGCGCGCATACATCGAGCACGGCATGCACAAGCTCCCGCAACCGGTCAAACTCTGGTATCTGGGTTGTTACTTTCGTGCGGAGGCGCCGCAACGCGGTCGCTACCGCCAGTTTTGGCAGGTTGGCGCCGAGGTGATTGGGGCCGCCGGACCGGAGGCTGACGCCGAGATCATCGTGATGCTTGCGCAGCTGCTTGACGCGGCGGGCGTCAGGCGCACGCGGCTGCGGCTCGCCAGTCTGGGAACGCCGGAGGCACGCGCCGGCTACCGTGCGGAGCTGACCGCATATCTGCGCGCTCACGAGTCTGAACTTGCGCTTGAGGTCCGTGATCGCATCGATCTGAACCCGATGCGCGCCTTTGATGCCAGCGACCCGTCGACTAGAACTGTGATGGCCGGTGCGCCACGTCTGCTGGAACGGCTTGCCGCCGACGATCTTGAGCACTTCGCGTCGGTGCGGGCGCTGCTTGACCAGGTTGGGTTGAGTTATGAGATCGACACCACGCTGGTCCGCGGGCTTGACTACTACACGCGCACACTCTTTGAGTTCTCCAGTGACGCGCTGGGTGCGCAATCAGGGGTTGGTGGTGGTGGGCGCTATGACCGTCTGATCGAGCAGCTTGGCGGGCGGGCCACCGCCGGGGTTGGCTTTGCGGCTGGCGTTGAGCGGATTCTGTTAGCCGGTGGCGAGCAGCCGGTCCCACCAGCGGCCGTCGATCTGCTGGTTGTGGGAGGCGAACATGGCGCGTCTGAGGGCCGGCTGGCTGCGTTTGAGCTTGCCAATGGCGTTCGCCGGGCCGGCCTGGCGGCGCAGCTTGAGCTGGCCGGGCGGTCACTGAAAGGTGCGCTCAAGCATGCCGACAGGCTCGGTGCGCGGTACGTTGCGATCGTGACCGATGGTGAGACGGTAAGCCTCAAAAACATGGAGAGCGGCCAGCAGCGTGACCTGCCCATCGGGTCGGTCGTTGCCGAGCTGCTCAATGAGACCGGGACGAAATGACGATGAAACATTCTCCGCGCGCAAACCGCTACCGCGACGCCTGGGCAGCGGAGCTGACCGCTGCGCGCACCGGCACGCAGGCACGCGTGGCCGGCTGGGTACACCGGCGCCGTGACCATGGTGGGCTTATCTTCATCGACCTGCGCGACCGCTCAGGGATCGTGCAGCTCGTCTTTCATCCCGACTCGGCTCCGCAGACCCACGCCGTGGCGCACCGTCTGCGGTCTGAGGACGTGATCACAGTGCTCGGCGTTGTTGCCGCGCGTGAGCCTGAGAACGTAAACCCAAAGCTTGCGACCGGCCAGATCGAGCTTGCCGCAACCGCGATTGAGGTGCTGGCCGACGCGCAGACGCCACCGTTTCAGGTTGATGACGACGGTCCTGTGGACGAGAACCTGCGTCTGCGTCACCGCACGATCGATCTGCGGCGTACGCCGATGCGGGAGGCGCTTGAGCTGCGCCACCGGGTCATCCAGACGATCCGCCGGGTGCTTGACGAGCGGGACTTCCTTGAGATCGAGACGCCGTTTTTGACGCGCTCAACACCGGAGGGCGCTCGTGATTTCCTGGTGCCCGCGCGGACCGAGCCTGGCGCTTTCTACGCCCTACCGCAGTCCCCGCAGCTGTTCAAACAGCTGCTGATGATCGGCGGGCTGGAGCGCTACTACCAGATTGTGCGCTGTTTCCGTGACGAGGACTCACGCGCGGACCGCCTGCCGGAGTTCACTCAGCTTGACATCGAAATGGCGTTTGTCACCGAGGACGACGTGCTGGAGATGATGGAAGCCTGCTACGGAGCGGTCTTTGCGAGCGTTGGCTTTGAGGTTCCGCCCGCACCGTGGCCGCGGCTGACGTGGACTGAGGCGGTCAGCAGGTGGGGGTCAGACCGCCCCGACCGGCGTTTCGGGCTTGAGCTGGTTGACCTTTCTGATGCGGTCCGCAGCAGTGAGTTTCAAGTGTTCCGCGGAGTACTGGAGGCTCCGGCCGGCACCGCGCCAGCGGGCGCGGTGCTGGGCATAAACGCCGGTAGCAGGCAGCTCGCCCGCTCGGACCTTGACGCTTTAACCGACTTTGCCAAGCAGTACGGCGCCAAGGGCTTGGTGTGGGCGTTTGTCCAAGACGACGGTACCTTGCGCTCGCCAATCGCGAAGTTCCTTTCTGTCACCGAAGTGGAGGCGATCAAGCGGGCGCTTGGGGCGTCAGCGGGCGATGTCCTGTTTGTGGTTGCCGACCAGGTGGCAACTGCCCGCGTCGTGCTCGGTGCCCTACGGCTTGAGCTGGCGCGCCGCTTTGACCTGATCTCAGCGGATGCTCCGCACGACCTGCACTGGGTTGTGGAGTTCCCGATGTTCGCCGATGACGGCGAGGGTGGCTGGACGGCCGAGCACCATCCGTTCACGGCGCCAACCGGAGACCTAAGCGATCCGGCGGCGTTGCTGTCACGCTCCTATGACCTGGTGTTGGACGGCTCGGAGATCGGCGGCGGATCGATCCGTATCCACACCCAAGAGGTGCAGGAGCGCGTCTTTGAGATCATCGGTCTGCCGGCCGAGGAAGCACAGAAGCGGTTTGGATTCCTGTTGGAGGCGTTGAAATATGGGGCGCCGCCGCACGGTGGCATCGCCATGGGCATCGATCGGCTGATCGCGATCCTCGCCGGGCGCGAGAACATCCGCGAGGTGATCGCGTTCCCGAAGGCGACCAGTGGTGCCGACCCGTTGACCGGGGCTCCCGCGCCAGTGGACGACGGTCAGCTGCGCGAGCTGGGCCTGAGATTGCGCTGAACGTCGGCTGCGCCGTGCTGAAAAGTGGCGCAGGCCGTGCTTGCAGCCTGGTCGCCGTCCCTGGAGGGTTACACACCACGTAACCGGCCCGCTGCCGAACACTTGTTCGCCGCCTGGGGTGGGCGCAAGGACAGCGCATATCCTAGAGCGCAACCACATGGACACGCTTGACTTTGAACACCATCTCAGCTCACCCCAGGGTGAGGGCCACGTGCCGCCGGACGCGTTCACCGTGACAGTAGATGGGGGTGAGTGCTGTGACCGGATGACCTTCAGCGTCCAGACCGACGGCACGCACGTCACCGACGCGGGCTTCAGCGCCCAGGGATGTGGTGGCACGCACGCGGCTGGGTCCGCGGCGGTCACGCTGGTCGTCGGCGCCACCGTGCTTGACGCCGCCCGGATCGGTGCAGACCAAATCTCACAGGAGCTCGGCGGGTTGAGCGCTGCCAAGAGACATGCGGCGGCGCTTGCGGCCGACGCCCTGGCTCGAGCGCTTGGCGTGGCGGTTCGCGCCTGTGGTTCGTTGCGCGGTCCGGATACAGGGCGCAACTCAAGAACGCTTGTGGCGATGTCCGGTGGTGTTGACTCAAGCGTCGCAGCGCTGCTGTGTGCCCGCGACGGTGAAACCGTCGCAGTAACGCTGGAGCTCTGGGCGGATCCGGAAAGCGACCCGCAGCGCAGCTGCTGCTCAAGCAGCGCCGTGTCAGAGGCCCGAGCTTTGGCACACCAGATGGGCATACCGCACTTCACGCTTGATCTGCGTGACGAGTTTCGCGAAGGTGTTGTGCGGCCCTTCATCGACGCCTACACCGCTGGAGAGACACCCAACCCGTGCGTACGGTGCAACGGCAACGTGCGGCTCGACGTGATGCTGCAGATGGCGGACCGGCTTGGGGTCGGCCGGCTCGCCACCGGCCACTACGCCCGTGTAGAACAGGATGCGCAGTCAACCCGGCCGGTGCTCAGAACGGCGCTCGACCAGGCTAAGGACCAGACCTATATGCTGGCCGCCCTTGACCCGGAGTCGCTGGCCCGCATGCACTTTCCGCTGGGCGAGATGACCAAGCCGCAGGTCCGGGAGATCGCCCAGGCGGCCGGGCTGCCGGTGGCGTCAAAGCACGAGTCCCAGGATTTGTGTTTTTTGGCTGGAACCACGCGAGCCCGGTTTTTGGCGCGGCACGGCGCCCAGCCGGCACGCGACGGTGAGATAGTGGACGCCGACGGCACCGTGCTCGGCCGCCATCCAGGCCACCAGCTGTTCACGGTCGGCCAGCGTAGAGGCATCCAAATCAGCGCCGCGGAGCCGCTGTACGTGCTTGACAAGGATGCGCCTTTAAACCGTGTGGTGGTTGGCCCGCGCGCGGCTCTGCTTTGTAACCGCGTCAGTCTGCGTGACGTGAGGCTGCACAGGGCCTCCGGGCACGTGGATCGTGTGAAGCTGCGCTACCGTTCCGCGCCGCTGCCGGCACGGGTCAGCGGTGAGCACCCCGCCGGATCACACGGCCGGCTGCTGTTGGAGTTGGGCGAGCCCGCGGCCGGGGTGGCACCGGGCCAGCTCGCCTGTCTGATGGACGGTGAGCTGGTGGTCGGCTGGGGTACGATCAGCCGGCCGACCGCCGAGCGGGGCTGATCGGTTCTGTCGGCCCACGCCAGTGGCTCCGCCCGCTGGCGGATCGGACACCAGCGGCGCTGCCCGCCAGCGGATCGGACACCAGCGGCGCTGCCCGCCGGCGGATCGGACGCCAGTGGGGTGAGCATGGGACCCGACGCTCAGAAGGTGGCGGTGGCGCCGCGTTCCAGGATCACCAGCCGGTCACCCAGGCCGTAGCCGGCAAACGCCGAGCGCACCTGTTCGATCCCCTGTGTGAAGTGGGTCCAGCCCTCAAAGTGAAGTGGGACCACGGCCCGTGCATTGAGGATCTCGGTGACCTGCGCGGCACGGTCCGCGGACAGGGTGAGGTACGCACCGGCAAAGCGGTGTGACAACTGGACAGCTCCGGCGAACAGCAGTGCCAGGTCAATCTGACCGACCCTGGCAGCGATCTCCGAAGCCACCTCGACAGACGCGTTGTCACCGGACACATAGACGGTCGGCAGACCGGCGCCGCTCAGAAGAAAGCCGACCACCTGGCCCATCGTCTCCTCGCTACCGGCAGGTCCGTGCAGGGCAGGCAGCGCGGTGACAGTCACCGCACCGTCCGGTCCGTGAAAGTCAAAGCTCTCCCACGGGACCAGGCCGGTGCTGTTGGCGCCCAGGCGCTGTGCGCCGCTGACGGTGGTGAGCACCAGCTTGGCGCGTGGCAGGAACCGGCGTCCTTCGGGATCGAGGTTGTCACTGTGATGGTCGTGTGAAAGCAAAACCACGTCCACGTCGCCGATCTCATCTGCCGACAAGGCGGGCGAACTCGTCTTGCTGAGGCCGTCGTAGGTCCCCGGAGGGGAGAGCGTAGGGTCGGTCAGCCAGCGCATGCCTGCGTACTGCAGTAGCGCGGTGGGGCCGCCGACGAAGGTGACGTTGACCATTGGCGACACTGTAGGGGCATCTCGTGACCAGGCGTGTCGGGGACGGCTGTTTGGGGCTGTGAGCGTGCTCGTCTGGCTGCCGGGCGGCTGCCGGGCGGCAGCCGGGCGCCTACACTCCAGCCACCATGGCTATGACCTCTGACCAGATTCGCGACACGTTCCGCGGTTTCTTCCAAGAGCACGGACATCTGGCGCGGCGCGGGGCGTCGCTGATTCCGCCGGCTAGCGACACCTCGGCGCTGTTCATTGTTGCCGGAATGCACCCGTTGAAAGCCTACTTTGCGGGGACCGAGCAGCCGCCTGCCGGGCGTCTCACCACCTGTCAGCCGTCCTTTAGAACGGTTGACATCGAGAACGTTGGCATGACCGCCCGTCACCTCACGCTCTTTGAGATGCTCGGCAACTTCAGCTTTGGTGACTATTTCAAGCGGGAGGCGATCAGCTTCGCGTGGGATTTGTCGCGCAACGGGTTTGGGCTCAGGGAGCAGGATATCTGGGTGACCGTCTTTGGCGGCGACGAGCAGCTTGATGTCGGGCCTGACCAGGAAGCGATCGACCTGTGGCTCGAGGTCGGGGTGCCACGTGAGCGCATAGTCGAGTGTCCGCGTTCAGAGAACTTCTGGGAATCCGGCCCAACTGGACCCTGCGGTCCTGATTCTGAGCTGTATCTGGATTTGGGTGTGGAACACGGTAAGCCGGAGGATCTTCCGGGCGGTGACAATGAGCGCTTCCTGGAGTTCTGGAATCTGGTGTTCATGCAGTTTGACCAGAACCCGACCAACTCGCTGACGCCGTTACCGCGACGCAACATCGACACCGGGATGGGGCTTAACCGGATGGCGGCGATTCTGCAAGGTAAAGAGACGGTCTTTGAGACAGATCAGTTTGCGCCGTTGATTGAGCTTGGTGAACAGCTGTCCGGCCGCCGCTACGGTGAAAGCTTTCAGGTTGATCGAGCGCTGCGCATTCTCGCCGACCATGGCCGGGCGGCGACTTTTCTGATCGCTGACGGTGTGGTGCCGTCCAATGAGGAGCGCGGCTACGTGTTGCGCCGGATCATGCGGCGGGCGATCCTCCAGGGATCAAAGACGCTGGGCCTTGGTCCTGGCTTTCTGCAGCGCTACCAGCACGTCGTGACGGAGCTGATGGGCTCTGAATACGGACATCTGTACGCCAACCGTGAATCCGTTTCCCGCTGGCTTGCCGCTGAGGAGGAAAGCTTTGGCCGCACGCTTGAGGACGGCATGAAGTTGCTGGACGGCCTGATCGAGGATGCCAGGGCGCGAGCTGATGAAGGGATCGCCGCCGCCGACGTGTTTCGCCTGCACGACACGCACGGTTTCCCGTTCGATCTCACGCTTGAACTCGTGACAGAGCATGGTCTGGGCGTTGATGAGCGCGGCTTTGAGGAGCTGATGGAGGAGCAGCGGCGTCAGTCACGAGCGGTCGGCGCCCGTGAACATGGTGACGTAAAGGTCCGTGAACGGGCGCTTGAACTGCTGGGAGCCAGCTCATTCAAAACCGAGTTTCAGGGGTATGAGAAAACCGCGCTTGAGACGATGGTCGGTGTGCTTGACGCCGCCGATGATCGGGGGCGGCTGCTGGTGAAGCTCGTCGAATCACCGTTCTATGCGACCGGTGGCGGTCAGATCGCTGATACCGGCTACCTGGAGTGCACATCCGGTGACTGCCGGGCGCGGGTCGAGGACGTGTTGCGTGTCGGCGATGACCAGGTGCTGGCCGTGGTGCCCGAGCACGGCACGCTGCGCGCCGGCGAACGGGTCAAGGCCAGTGTGGAGCCACAGCGTAGGCACGCCACCGCCTGCAACCACACCGCCACTCACCTCCTGCACGCCGCGCTGCGCGCGCAGCTCGGCACCCACGTTCACCAGGCAGGCTCGTATGTCGGGCCTGACAAGCTGCGCTTTGACTTCACGCACACCTCGTCACTGACACACGAGCAGCTGCAGGCCGTTGAGGACCAAGTCAACGACTGGATCGTGGCGGCGCACCAGGTGCGCTGGCTGACCACAACGCTTGATGAAGCCCGCTCTCTTGGCGCCATGGCTCTGTTCGGAGAAAAGTACGGTGAGATCGTGCGGATGGTTGAGGTTGGCGACGGCAGCTTCTCTCGCGAGCTGTGCGGCGGCACCCACGTGCGCAACAGCGCTGAGATCGGCCTGTTCGTGATCACCGCGGAGACGTCAAGCGCCGCCAACGTCCGCCGGATCGAGGCTCTCACCGGTCAAGCGGCTGTCAAGCGCGCACGCGAGCAGGGACGCACTCTGGAGCAGGCCGCAAGAGTACTGCGCGTGACAGCTGCCGGGGTGCCTGACGCACTTGCCGAGTTGCGTGACCGGGTCCGGTCACTGGAGAAACAGCTCAAAGAGGGTGCCGACGGTAACCGCATGGACCTGGACGCGCTGCTCGACGGCGCCGTTTCACGCAACGGCGCCAGAATCCTGACCGCGGTTGTAGACGGTGTTGCCGGGCAGGCGTTGCTTGACCTTGCCGATCAGTTGAAGGCCAAGCTGGGTGACGGTGCCGTCGTGCTCGGTGCCGTCGTTGAAGAAAAGGCTGAGATCGTTGCCGCGGTTGCGCCAGCGGTGGTGAAACGGGGTGTGAAGGCCGGTGATGTGGTCAGGGCGGCTGCCGCAGTGGTTGGTGGTGGCGGTGGCGGGCGGGACACGGCCGCTCGTGCTGGCGGGCGTGAGGTTGACAAGCTCGCGCAGGCGATCGAGGCCGCCCGTGCTACGATCGAGCGTGCGCTCGGCAGCTGAGCCGGTTGGTGTAGGGGGCAATCGACGTGAGGGTTCTGGCACTTGATTACGGCAGCAGCCGCTGCGGGGTGGCCATCAGCGATCCGACCGGAGTTCTGGCCAGTCCGCTGGAAGCCGTCCAGGCGCCTGACAGCCGCGTCGGCATGGCGAAGTTGCGGGCGATCATCCGGGGACATGAGGTCGGCCGCGTGATCGTCGGTCTGCCGTTGAGACTCAACGGTGGTGACTCCGAACAGACACGAGCGGCGCGCGCCTTTGCCGCGACCCTGGCCAGACGTCTTGCCCCGACGCCGGTGGAGCTTTACGACGAGCGTTTCACCACCGTGCTCGCCGGGCGTGACGGCGGGGGAGTGGGCTTGCGCGCGGACGAGGACTCGCGAGCGGCCGCCCATCTGTTGGAGGGCTGGCTGGAGCGCCATGGCAGGGTCTAGCGGCGGCGAGCCACCACATCTGCGCGTTGGTGCTGAAGGCCCAGGCGGTCAGCCCGCCGGTGGGTCACGCCAGCCCGCTGGCCGGTCACACCAGCCCGCCGGTGGGTCACGCCCGCCCGCCGGTGGGTCCCGCCGACGCGGCGCCCCGGGGAGACGGCCGCGCATGCGTCATGTCTACGCGTTGCGCAGGGGTTTGGCGACGCTGGCACTCATCGCTCTGGGGCTCGTGGTCTGGTTCTTCTGGTCGCTGCTACAGCCTTTTGCGGGCGACGGACATGGCCGGGTGGTTGTGATCATTCCAGCCTATTCAGGCACCTCTGGAGCGGCCGCGCTCCTGCAACGGGACGGGGTGATTGACTCTGCGTTCTTCTTCGAGGTGCGCGCCGTGCTGGCCGGCGACCGCTCTGAGATCCGCACCGGTTATCACGTGCTGAAGCTCGGCATGAGCTACGGTGCGGCGCTGAAGGCCCTGACCACACAGAGCGGCCAATGGCCGAGCGTCAACGTTACGATCGTGCCGGGTCTCTCGCGTCAGCAGGTGCAGGCGCGCCTGCGCGCCTCAGGCATCAAGGGCGACTACCTGAAAGCGACACGCCGTTCACCGCTCCTGAACCCACAGACCTACGGCGCGCCAGCCGATACGCCCACCCTGGAAGGCTTCCTGTGGCCCGACACCTATCGGCTGAGCCGTCCTGTGCGGGTAGCGGCGCTGGTCACAGATCAGCTCACCACCTTCAAACACAGGTTCGCTGGCGTGAACCTGAGCTACGCGAAATCCAGGAACCTGACCGCCTACGACGTTTTGACGATCGCGTCGCTGATTGCGCAGGAGTCCATGCTGCCGGCGGACGGACCGAAGGTCGCTTCAGTGATATACAACCGCCTGCGCGATGGTATGGACCTTGGTCTGGATTCAACTGTTGCCTACGCCACCGGCAACTACGCAACGCTGACGGTCAGGGATCTCAACTCCAGCTCACCGTGGAACACCATGAACCATCCCGGCCTGCCGCCGACTCCGATCGACAGTCCTTCGCTGGCTGATATCAAGGACGCCGCACGTCCCGCCAAGACCAACTACCTGTATTTCATTGACAAAGTGTGCGGCAACGGACGGCTGCGTTTCACGGCAAGTTACGGCGTCTTTCAGATCTGGTCCACTGACTGGAAGGACGCTTTGAGCCGGGGGCACGGCAACGCCGCCGCTGCTGAGTTCTGCAAGCGCGGCAAGCTGTGAGCCGGTGAACGAAGCGCCGGTGAACCGTTTGGGAGTGCTGGGCTGGCCGGTCTCCCACAGTCTCTCGCCGCGGATGCACAACGCTGCGCTGCGAGAACTCGGTCTCTTGGGACTGTGGAACTATCAGCATTTGCCGGTGCCCGAACCGTTGTTTGTGGAGACCGTGACCGCGCTGGCGGATTTGAACTTCGCGGGCGTTAACGTCACGATCCCGCACAAGGCCGCGGCCCTTACCGCAGCGCGACGTTCGGGGGCACAGATCAGTCACCGTGCCGCCGCGATCGGTGCCGCCAACACGCTTGTGTTTTCTAAGGACGGCTGGATCGACGCCCACAACACAGACGCGCCCGGTTTGATCAGCGAACTGGGTAAGCACGGCCAGGTCCGGGGCGCCAGCGCGATGGTGCTTGGCGCCGGCGGCAGCGCACGGGCTGCCGTGTGGGCGTTGCTTGACGCCGGCGCCGCACGCGTGCAAGTGTGGAACCGGACCCGTGAACGGGCTGTGTGCCTGTGTCGAGAGCTGGGTGGCGAACCATCCGAGGTCGTCAGCTCCGCCAGCATACTGGTCAACTGCACGGCGGTGGGCCTTGCGCCCGGCGACACGCTCGCCAGCCTGCCGCTGCCGGTCGGCGGTCTAGCGGAGTTTGGCTTGGTCGCGGACTTCTCCTACCGTGCAGACGGCGCTGTACTGACGCTTGCCGCTCGTGAGGCTGGCGTGCCGACCGTTGATGGATTGGAGCTTCTCGTGGCCCAGGGGGCCGCCTCCTTTGAGCTGTTCGTTGGGGTTGAGGCGCCGGTGACCGCGATGCGCAGGGCGGTAGGGCTATCCTGCGCAACACAGTGACCACCGTTTCCAGCAATCAACCTGACCGCAGTGTGTGCACGCCCTGCCGCGGCACGGGCGTGGTTCTGTCCGCCAAGGGCGGAACGCAGCATCAGATCACCTGCCCATGGTGTGGCGGCGACGGCAAGTTTCATCCCGGTCGCGACGCCCAGGCCGAACTGGTCGTGCAAGCCGCCGCTGCGGGCTGACGGCCAACATGGCGCGGCAACCCTCCGGGCAGGCGGCGGGCAGTGCTGGGATCGGCCAGAGCATGCCGCTGCGGCTGACGGGCGCGGTGGTGCTGCTGGCGCTCTGGTTCGCCGCGTTAAACGTGCACCGCACCCTCGACCCGCGAGGGCTCGCTCTGGTTCTGGTCCCGGTGTTGGTTTGGGTGACAATCACCGACCTTGAAGCGCGGCGGATTCCCAACTCAACGACACTGCCTGCGTCTGTTGCGGCGCTGCTGGTTGGAGTTGCGCATCCGCAAGGACTGCCGGCCCAGGTCATATATGGGCTTGCAACGGGGGGCTTTTTGCTGTTTTTCGCGCTGGTCTCCCGGGGTGGGCTCGGAATGGGTGACGTGAAGCTCGGTGTGGTTCTCGGGCTGTTCTTGGGGAGGTTTGTGGTGGTCGCGCTTGCCGTTGGCCTGCTGGCGAGCGCGCTGTTCAGCATCGGTGTGCTGATCCGCCGAGGGCTCGCGGCCGGACGCAGAACGGCAATCCCGCTTGGTCCGTTTTTGGCGCTCGGCGGTGTGGTTGCCGTGCTTGCGGGTGCGGCGCTGCTGCCGGGTACGTAACCTAGTGAGATCCTATGAGCATCAAGCTGATAACCGCCGGTGAGTCTCATGGTCCCGGCCTCACCTGCACCGTCGAAGGTTTGCCGGCCGGCCTGCGCCTAGACCGTGACGCGATCGACCGTGACTTGGCTCGCAGACAGCTTGGCCATGGCCGCGGCGGGCGCATGAAAATTGAAACCGACCGCGTCGAGGTGACCGCGGGTGTGCGACACGGGCGCACGCTCGGCGGCCCGGTCGTGCTCCAGGTGGCCAACCGTGATTACGCCAATTGGGAGCAACGCATGAACCCGTGGCCGGTGGAGGGACCTGTGGACGAGGTTCACCTGCCACGCCCCGGTCATGCTGACCTGGTTGGCATACAGAAATACGGCCTGACCGATGTGCGTGACATCTTGGAGCGGGCCAGCGCCCGTGAGACGGCCGCGCGCGTTGCCGGTGGCGCGGTCGCCAAGGCGTTCTTGCGCGCCATGGGCGTGGAGATCTACTCACACGTGTTGCAGATAACGTCGGTCAGCGCTCCCCGTCGCGACGATCTCACACCAGCCGATTTCATCGGCGTCGATGCCTCGCCTGTGCGTTGCCTGGACCCTGATGCCAGTGACGCGATGGTGGCGGAGATTGACAGGCTGCGCAAGCAGAATGAATCGCTTGGCGGCGTCTTTGAGGTGCGTGCCTTTGGCGTGGTGCCCGGACTTGGCTCACATGTCTCCTGGGAAGAGCGTCTTGATGGGCGCCTGGGCATGGCGATCCTCTCAATTCAGGCGCTGAAGGCGGTTTCGGTCGGCGACGGGTATGAGGTCGCTGGC
>JBMFHK010000059.1:0-14856 GCA_049976865.1 Solirubrobacteraceae bacterium
TCCCGTTATGACTCCTCCAAACCCTCACGGGATTTACGGCGGGGACCACTAAGTCCCAGGGACAGGAGTGCGAGCAGCTCATCAAGCTGCGCCACTTCCACTGCAGCCGCCAGCCGATCATGATCGTCATCTGCGGGCCTGAAGCCGAGGCGAATGTTGTCAGCCAGCGTCCCGGAGAACAGGTGGGGACGTCGCGGCACAAACGCGAAGTTGCGACGCCAAAGCTCGCCCTCCACCTGGCTCTGAACGACACTCCCGACGCTGACCGACCCGAACTGCGGTGCCAGAAGCCCAACGCTCGCTCCGAGCAGCGTCGATTTGCCGGTGCCCAGCGCGACCCGCCCCCGGGCGCGAGGATCAGCTCGGCGCCCTGCAGGACCGAGTCGCGCCGGCCCGGATAGCACACCTGCAACCCGGAGATGACCAGCCGCCCGGACAACTCTCGGGGAGCGGAGCCGCAGCGCCAAAAACACCTCCGGTGTGAGCATTACCACGGCCAACGCCGAAGCGAGGTTGATCTGCCCGCTGATCAGACGCAACGCGAGCGGAACGGCGACCAACGCGGTGCCGACCGCCGCGAGCGTCTCGAGCACCAGTGCGGAGAGAAACGCCTCGCGCAACACCGCCAGGGTGGTGCGGCGCAACTCCTCGGCGACATCGGCGATTTGGGTCTCCTGGCGTTCTGGGCGCCCGTAGGCGCGTAGCGTGGGCAGAATCTGCAACGTGTCGAGAAAGTGCGCGCCGAGCGTTGTGAGCGCCTCCCACCGCCGGATCACGCGCTGTTCGGTCATCCGGCCTACCAGGATCATGAACACAGGCGCCACGGCCAGCACGACCAAGATGATCACCAGCGAGAGCCAGTCCAGGATGCCGATCACAACCAGCAGCACCAGGGGCGTGGGCACGGGGAGAACGACCGGAGAAGATAGTCGCCGACGTAGACATCCAGAGCGTCGAGGCCCCGTTTCTCATTGGCCGCGTCACCACGCTCCCGGTTGAGCCGATTAGAGAGATTGTCTGGCCGGGCTGATCGGCAGGAGACGAAGGTTGGCCGCGCCGCCCGCGCATGCGTCGGATATCCGGTGAGCACCGTTTCGGACACACTCTGGAACACGTCACGCTTCGAGTCTCCCTGATCCGGCCCGGGAGCTGCCGCTGGCTTGACGCGCTCTCTCGCCGGTAGCGCCTGCCGGCACCTACGGGTCTATTGCCTCGACGATCCGCAGCAGGGCGCCGGTATTTAGAGCGCGCGTCGGGATGTCTCCCAGCGCGAGCCGCTACATTGCCAGCAACCCGAAAAGGAGCCTGTGATGACCTCCGGTGAGTTCGTGATCCGAGCGGTCGCTGTTAATCGCCGTCGGCCTCACGCTCGTGCTGATCGTGGCCTACGGGCAATCGGCGGTGTCGGTGTCGTCATCGTTATTGTCGGGCTGCTGCCACTCGTGACCGGAGGGGTGGAAGCGCGTCCGTTCGCGCGGCTGTTCAGATCAGACCTGTCAGGCTGCCCCACGCTCGTCCCGCCCGACCGCTCGCTAGTTTGATGCTGGCGTCGGAGCGCCGAGCTTGGCTTCGTGTGCATCTTGCAGCGGCTGTTGGCGCGTTACGGGTGCGCAACTTCCGCCTGTTCTGGGTCAGCCAGGTCGTATCGGGGACGGGCACTTGGATGCAGGTCGTCGCTGTGTCTTGGCTGGTGCTTGATATCTCCCACTCCTCGCCCACCGCGCTGGGCACGATCACGTTCATACAGTTTTTGCCGATGATGCTGCTGAGCTTGCCGGCCGGCGTGCTTGTCGACCGGGTCTCCAAGCGAAGACTGTTAATCGGCACGCAGACGGCGGCGATGGCACAAGCCTCGACACTCGCCGCGCTCGTCGCGCTGCACGACGCGCGGCTTTGGACAGTCGCGCTGCTCGCGCTGCTGCTGGGCACAGTCAACGCGTTGAACAACCCTACCCAGCAAGCGTTCGTTCCCGACCTTGTGCCCAAGCACCTCGTTTCCGACGCAGTGGCGCTCAACAGCGCCCAGTTCAACGCCTCGCGCATGGTCGGCTCTGCGCTGGGTGGAATCGCCGTCGCAACGATCGGCATGACCTCAACACTGATCATCAACGCCGCAACGTTCGCACTGCCGATCCTCGCACTGTTCACGATGCGTAGACGCGAACTGCTGCACTCCCCGGAAACCGCGCACAAGCGTGGCTCTGTCGAGTTGCACGAGGGAATCCGCTACGTGTTTCGTACTCCACCGGTTCTGGCTGTGATCGGCCTGCTGGCGGTGATCGGCACACTGGGATTCAACTGGCAAGTGGTGGCGCCGCTGCTCGCCCGGATCGTGCTGCACCATGGTGCCATCGGGTTTGGACTGCTGCTCTCCGCGATGGCCGCCGGATCGCTGGTCGGCGCCGCCACCCTCACGTTCGCCAGAACCCCGAGCGAACGGCGGCTGGTCGTTGCCGGCGTCAGCCTTGGGTTGTGCCTGATCGCGCTCGGAATCTCGACGTCCTACCCGGTCAGTGTCGCGCTGATGGCTCTCGCTGGTCTTGCCGGCGGCATGTTCAGCGTCAGTGCCAACAGCCGCCTGCAACTGCTCAGCCCACCACGGTTGCGAGGACGGATCATGAGCTTCTATGTGCTCCTCATGGGAGGCTCGACCCCGATCGGCGGTTTCCTGCTCGGCCAGGCTGCCGCCCAGCTCGGCGTCGGAACCGCCGTCTGGCTGTTCGGCGCGGTATGCGTCCTTTTGGTCTTCGTGGTGGCGGTCATCAGACGCGCGGCCATGGCCCCGCAACCGATCGAGCCCTCCAACTCGCCGATAGAACCCCGCGCGTAGTCCACACATCCATCGCGCCGTCTGTGTCAACGTTCAGTGAGACGCTCACCGTCGACGAATCAGTAACCCTGGGGGCGAAAACGGATAACGCTGGACATGTTGGAGACGCTCGGCGAGCGCTTGACCAAGCTCGACTCCGGCAGCGCGGGGGTAGGCGGTAATGGTCACGATCTGGGGTCTCGTGCAGCCCCTCCCTCGAGGCCCCTAACTGCACTGCGGTTCCGTTCTCCATCGCGATCATCCTGTTCTGGCCGGAATTGGTTAGCGCCCCGAACGCTCCCCAAAGGGGATCTTGTGACGTTTTCGTGGGTCATTTAACCCGGTCTGGGAGTGGTGGCCAGAGCCCGGACAGTGTGAGCATCGCGAGCACGATCAGCGCGTCGGCTGAGTGAAAGCCGAACGCTCAGATTGACATGCCCGGCATGGGCATGACGGCCGCCGCCAACAGGTGATGCACAGCGGCCACCACCTCTTCGCCGGAGCTTGCTGCAGTGATCTCGCTGGTCATGAATGACCTCCAGAGACCGTGGCGATTGAAATATCAACGTTCCATCGCGGCTGTGCAGCCGACGCCACGCGGACAGACGACCCGGCATGCACGCCTGACCTGACTTGCGATACCGCCCACAGCCAGGTCAGGTGCGACACGATGGCCGCACCCTTCCGTGCCGACTCGGTATCAACGAGAAAAGCGACACTAGATACGACCATACTGACCTCTGAATCGTCCTGTCTGACGGGAAGCCTTCAGAAGTCAGAGCCGAATGCCAGTCCCAAAGGACCGACCGCACAGTGCCGCCCTCAAAATCATCGATCTACTCCAGCGCGATCCGGCACGCAATCACTCGACCCGACGGTAGCCAGCTACGCCGGCTACCGCGCTCAAGCTGATCTCACCTCGACAGTGGCTGGCGCTTGCGGGTGTCGATGTGAAGCACCGTGTAGAGCGGGCAGTAACCGGTGGCGCTGGTCGCGAGCATGATCGCCGCGACCGCGTATAGGATGACCGCGCCGACGGACGCGGGGCCGATCAGGATCCCGAGCAGGAACGCCACTGGGGCAATGACAATTGCACGCGCGCTACGGTCGAAGATACTCATATTCTGGTTTGTTAATGCATTCATGGCTTGCGCTCCTGACGGATGTGTAGCGGTTGAGGGCATCTGATAGATGCGCCTGTGCCGGCCAGGTGTCGAAGCCGGGAATCGTCGCCTGTCGAGGGTCGGGACAGGCTGATGTCTATGTTAGTACGGTGCTCGACGGGCGCAATAACGCACGTCTGAGGACGATGGCCTCTATCGCTGCAAGACTCAACAGCTACGCCCACTCGATGGTAGGGCGCGAGCACGCGGGTGAATTCACCGGATAGCTTGTGCCTGGGCGAGCATCTCACTACCCGGGTGTCGGAGCGCATAGTGTCGGAGCGATCCAGCGGGATCGCTCCGACGATCTGACTTCTGAGTCTCATTTAAGCCCGGAGGTCGCGATGTCCCAAGCGAAAGCTCCTTCAGACCGTAGCGCTGTGGGCTGGGCGCGGGACGAGCCCGGCAGCCAGAATGTCGTGTCTCCGGAGTGGGTGGCCGAGCACGCGGGGGACGAGGGCGTGCGGGTTCTGGACACCCGTTCGGACGTGATGGATTATTTCCCGGGGCATGTGCCAAACGCGGTCCATCTATCGGATTTCAGCCTGCGCGGGCTGATCGCGAGACTTCCCGTGCAGTATCACCAACTGGCCGAACTGGCGGGGTTGTTCGGCCGGGCGGGGGTCAGCGATGCTGACCACGTCGTGGTGTATGCCGAGGGCGAGCAGACAATCGGTGCGACGACGGCGCTGTACGCCTTGGAGCCCATCGGCCACGAGCAAGCCAACTACATGGACGGAGGCTGGCCGGCGTACAAGGCCAGCCAGGCGGCCGGCCAGGCATATCCGCTCCAGCTCTCGCAGGAGGGCACGCTCACGCCACGAAACAACCGCGGTATCGATGTCGCCCGAGAGGAGGTCAAGACGCATCTTGAAGGCAGCAAGACAGTGATTATCGACTCGCGCCCGAGCCATTTCTACCTGGCTCCGCCGCCTCATAGCTGGATGCGAAATGGACACATTCCGGGCGCGATCAACATCGACTGGCACGGGCTGATGGATCCCGGCAACATGGCGCTGCTCCGGCCGCTTGAGCAACTCGAAGCGATCTACTCCCGGGCGGGCGTCGCCAGAGCCCAGGACATCATCGTCACGTGTGGCACCAGCCGCGAAGCATCAATGGAATGCTTCGTCCTCAAGCATGTCCTCGGCTTCCCCCGTGTGAGGCGCTATGAGGATTCATGGATGGAATAGTCAGCTCACCCGGAGATGCCTGCTGAGACAGCGCCCACGGTGCTCAGCCAGGCGTCGATCATTCAGCACCGACCACCCGAGGCGCAGGACCCTGGGCTGATCAGATCGCCAGGACGCTCGGTGTGCTGGGAGTCACATCGCCGGCGCGAGCGAGATAGCGCGCGAGCGCGTCGATCGCCCTCACATCGGTGCTCTGCCGATCGCTTCCCTATTTCTCAGGAACGGCTTGGGTGGTTAGAAACGCCGCCGGGTAGCGGCGGTCGTCACGGACTGGCTGGCCGCCTGCGAGCAGCTCCTGGATGCGGGCTCCGGGCGGGTTCTCGAGCTGACATGCAGTTGCAGACCGAAGCAACGCTTGACGTATCCGCCCTGCTGCGCGTAGGAGTCACAGACGAACGTGCGCTCAAGGTTCTCCTCCAGCATCGCGCTCAGATCTGCACCCGTCAGCTCGGTGGCCTGCACCGACGGGTTGGGCGGGACCATGTCCCAGAGATCCCCGTGAGTGATCAACCCGGGAGTGATCGGCCCGGGAGTGATCGGGGCTCCGTAGCGCCAGCCATTGACGAACGCGAGAGGCGTATCCGCGGTCGGGGCTCCGTAGCGCCAGCCATTGACGAACGCGAGAGGCGTATCCGCGGTCGACGCGATCGACGCGAGCAGCAGA
This sequence comes from Solirubrobacteraceae bacterium, assembly GCA_049976865.1. Lineage (GTDB taxonomy): Bacteria > Actinomycetota > Thermoleophilia > Solirubrobacterales > Solirubrobacteraceae > Palsa-465. The sequence goes on from JBMFHK010000059.1 coordinate 5,830, forward strand.
TCATTCATCGGGCACTGCAATACCGCGCCGCGGTGCAGCACCAGCGAGGTGTGCCCCACGATCTCTGAAAGCTCGGCTCGGCCAGGAGCCAACAGCCGAGAACTTCTGGCGGTGCACCCACTCAACCTGCTCCGGGTCCGGCACCCCACCGTGGCGCAGCGTCCGCGTGTCCACGCCGCCCACAACCCCGATCATCACGACCAACAGCGCGAGCGTCCACGCCCATGCCCAAACCGAACGACGCTCAACACTCTGATGTCGCCATCAGGCTCAGTGAACTCACTGCAGAATCTGTCTCACACGAGCTTGGCAGAGAGAATTTGTGCAACAGTCGATCTCCAACAAGCGCTTCAATCCAATCGTGACGTGGCAGTACGTATCCACCGACGGCGGACGCCACCGGCACTACAGCACCTCCTTCGCCGCGACCGCCTGACCCCGCTACAGCGCACTTGTAAAAGTAAAGTTGCGACGCGTCGTCATCGCTTTTGCCACAGACGGGCTCAAGCACAGATGATCGTCCTGCCCAAGGACCGCTGGTCGCTTTGAGGCTGAGGATCCCTTGCCCCGGAAGGGACGCGCCTGATATGGGTGTCGGCATCACAGGCGCTGCTTAGACCCAAGCTTCACACAGATCGTCGGACCCGCACACTGGCGCCGACTGGATCCGCAAGCAAGAGACACTCGGTCGGTCATAGGGCTGGTCAGTGGCTGCACACACCGACAGCCCCACCCGGCAGCCTCACCCGGCAGTCCCGCCCAGCTGACCCACCAACAGCTCGGGGAAGGAAAGCCCCCGCCACGGGATGTTTCCTTCCCCATCTGTGCCTTCGTCCTCTCCGGTAGGCGTTTTTCCCTGCCGATGGTGTCCTCCCCGACGGCAGTGACCGCCTTGCGGTTGCGCTTGAGCCGTTGTCCCCCTTGAGCCGTTGTCCCCCTTGAGCCGTTGTCCCCCTTGAGCCGTCTATCCCCTTGAGCCGTTGCCCCACTTGAGCCGTTGATCAACTTGTTGCAGGCTGGTCGGCAGAACGATCTATAAAGCGCCGACGCTGCCCCATAATGGTGTGCAGCTCCGGCGGCGCCAGCCGGTGAGGCTCCGCAGCTGAACGCCATGCTCTCCGCACTCATAGACCAAATGCTCGATCTCACCGTGGTCGGCGGCTACACGAGCGTCGGCTACCGCGTGCGCGAGCGCGGCTGGAGGCCGTTGCCACGGATGGACGGCAAGGTGGTCGTGGTCACCGGCGCCACGGCAGGTCTCGGCCTCGCAGCGGCGGAGGGGTTCGCCGAACTGGGGGCCACGCCATGGCTGCTTGCCCGCAACCGGGCTCGGGGCGAGAGTGTGCGAGCAGCTCTGCAAAAGCGCCACCCGGGATCTGAGATCCGCCTCGGCGTCTGCGATCTCAGCGACCTGAACTCGATCCGGGGTTTTGCCACCGGGTTTCTTGAAGGCTCGCCGCGTCTGGATGTGCTGGTCAACAATGCGGGCGTCCTCCCCCACACCAGAGAGCTCTCCGCTGACGGGATCGAGCTGACCCTCGCAACCAATGTGATCGGGCCGCTGCTGCTCACCCAGCTGCTGCTGCCAGCGCTGGAGCGCAGCGCACCCGCGCGCATCATCAACGTCTCCTCAGGTGGCATGTACACCCAGAGGCTGACAACCGATGATCTGCAGAGCGAGCGTGGAGAGTTCGACGGCACGGTTGCCTACGCGAAAACCAAGCGCATGCAGGTGGTGCTCACAGAGATCCTCGCAGCGCGCCTGAAAGACAGCGGCGTGACCGTGCACGCGATGCATCCCGGCTGGGCCGACACCCCAGGGCTGCGCAGCTCGCTGCCGCGCTTCCAGCGCGTCGTGGCGCCGCTGCTGCGCAACCCACAGCAGGGCGCGGATACGATCGTGTGGCTTGGCGCGGCGCCCGAGCCCGCGTCAAACTCCGGTGGCTTCTGGCACGACCGCCGGCGGCGCCCCACGCATCTGCTGCCCAAAACTCACGAGAGCGCGGCGGACCGTGACCGGCTCTGGTCAATGTGCGACGCTCTGACCTCCACGCACCAAGACGCAAGCTCAAGCAACGCCGAACCAGAGTGACGCCGTGGCGCGCTACAGGGCAAGCATCGACACCACTTGGGCACCCGAGGCTGCGTTTGACTATGTCTCACAGAGCCCGCTCGAGCGCCCCCAGCCCGGGTGAGCCACCGAGGTTGCCCGCCCATGCACGAAACCGCGGCTTGCCGAGGAGCACCTGCACGTCACTGATCCGCCTCTCAACAAACCCGGCCTCACAGTAGGCCAGGTACAGGTCCCAGATGCGGCGGAAGCGCTCGTCGTAGCCGCGCCGCGCAAGCGCGGCGCTGTTTTGCTCAAACCGTGCGCGCCAGCGCCTGAGCGTCTCTGGGTAGTGCTCGGTGAGGTCCTCCAGGTCAAGGATCCGCAGATCTGTGCGGCGGCCCAGCGCCCTCGCCAGAACCGAGACGGAGGGCAACGCACCCCCGGGGAAGATGTACTCCTTGATGAACGAGCGCGAAGCCTTCTCAACCTGGTAGGCGCGGTCGTCGATCGTGATCGCCTGCAGCAGCATCGCCCCATCCGGTTCGAGCAACTGGGCGCAGCTACGCAGAAACGGGGCAAAACCGCGCCAGCCCACAGCCTCGATCATCTCGATCGACACCAGCTTGTTGTAACGGCCGCGCAGATCCCGGTAGTCGCGGTCCAGCACGGTGATCAACTCACCCAGCCCCTCGCTAGCCACCCGCGTCCGCACGTGATGATGCTGCTCTGCGGAGATCGTTGTGGTGGTGACATGACAGCCGCGGGTGGCAGCCGCGTGCCGGGCGAACGAACCCCAGCCGCTGCCGATCTCCAGCACGCGGTCGCCGCGGCGCAGATCCAGCATCGTGCAGACCCGCTCGAGCTTGGCAAGCTGCGCCTCCTCCAGCGACATGCCGGGCTGCGAGAAGAGCGCACAGGAATAGGTCATGGTCGAGTCCAGCATCAGTGAGAAGAGATCATTGCCGAGGTCGTAGTGCGCACCGACGTCACGGCGCCGCTGCTCGCGCCCGTACGGGCGCGCGATGGCGCGTGCCAGCTGCATGGGCCGGGAGAGCGGCCCGCTCAGCGACCGAAGCCGGTCAAGCGCCGGCATCGCACGGGCCCCCAGCCGCACAAGCGCCACCAGATCGGGAGAGTCCCACAGTCCTTCGGCGTAGGCCTCAGCCAGCCCCAGGCTGCCATGCATGAAGCGAGCCCAGACACGGTCTGAGTGCATCCGTAGCTCGGCGTGGGGTGATCCTGAGCCGAAGCGCATGCGTGTCCCATCAGGCTCGACGACCGTCAGCGTGCCGATCTGCAGACGCGCAAGCACAGGACGGACCAGAACGCGCGCGGAGGTTACGTTCATCGCGAAAGCTCCTTTGGATGCGGGTGAACACGCGCGCCCGCGAGCTTCAGGCCAAGCGCATGACCGTAGATCAGGGCGAGCACCCGGATCGTCGCAAACGGGTAACGCGCAACCACCTGCCGCACAGCACCGGCGGTCAGTTCCACCCGGTCCATGCGCAGCGCCGCGCTGAAGGCGCGCCCCTGCTGGTCGTGGTTCTCAATCGTGACACTCAGGCTCTCACCCGGCGCCGTTACGCGACAGTGGTAGACCTGATCCATCGGCTGAAATGGTGAGACGTGCATGAGCTTCTGAAATGTTCCGACGCTGCCGTCCAGCACGTATGCCTGCCGCTCACCCCAGGGCGTGTTCGTGACCTCGACGAGGACCGCATCCAGATCCGCGCCGGCAGGATCAAAGCAGTAGTAGAAGCTGACAGGGTTAAAGCAGTGCCCAAGCGAGCGCAGCTGCGTCAGCAGACGGATCGGGCCGGTGGGGCGCCGGCCGAGCGCCTGTTGCACACTGTCAGCCACCGCCTGCGTGAGATCCTGGCCGGGGTCACCGTGGTAATCCGAGCGGCGGAAGCGCATCAGCCCGACCCCTGGCTCAAGGAGCCTGCCGTCGAGCAGCCGCGGAAGCTCAGCAAGGTCGATGTAGGCCATCGCCAGCGTGTTGGTGAAGCTGCGCTCAGGCTTGAGGCGGTGGTGTGTCAGTGTGCCCTGATACAGGCAGCTTGCCGTGCTCACAGCGTCACCCCGAAGCTCTCGGCCACGCGCAGCGCGCTGCGGACGCCGTCTTCGTGGAAGCCCCATCCCCAGTAGGCGCCGCAGAAGTGAGTGCGTCCCGCCGGGCCGGAGATCTCCTGAAAGCGTGCCTGCGCCGCGACGCCCTCAGGCGTGTAAACGGGATGCGCGTAGTTGATCCGCTTGATCACGCGCTCGGGGTTGATGCGCTCGCCGAGGTTGAGCGTCACACAGAACTGTCGCTCGTCGTCCAGCTGCTGGAGGCGGTTTAGGTGATATGTCACGTTCGTGCGCTCCCGCGGCTCGTTGGTGAGGTGATAGTTCCAGCTCGCCCAGGCGCTGCGGCGGCGCGGCAGCAGCGATACGTCGGTGTGCAGGACAACCTCGTTCTCCTGGTAGGGGATCAGCGAGAGGATTTCGCGTTCGCGCCAGGACGCATCCGCTAAAAGCTTGAGCGCCTGGTCGGAGTGGGTCGCGATGACGACCTGGTCAAAGCGTTGTGGCTGCTGCCCGCGGACCTTGACCTCCACCACATCGGCCTTTCGGGTGATCGCTTCAACCGGCGCGCTCACGCGAATGCGTTCGCGATAGCCGCTCGTCAGCCGCTCCACGTACTGGCGCGAACCGCCGGCGATCGTCCGCCAGCGCGGGCGCCCGCGCAGGCTAAGCATCCCATGGTTGTCAAAGAAGCGGGCGACAAACGCCGCCGGCATGCTCCACAGCTGGCGCGGGTCCGCGGACCAGACGGCAGAGACCTGGGGGACCAGCAGTCTCTCGACGAAGCTCGTCGAGAAGCCGTGCGCCGCCAGCCAGGCGCGCAGCGAGATCTGCTGGTCGCCGCCGGTTGTCAGATCCCTGGCGGCGTGCTGGAAACGGGGGATCTCGCTCAGCATTCTCAAAAAGCCCGGGCTCAGCAGATGCTTTGGATTGGCAAAGAGCCCTGCCGGCGAGGTGCTCGCGTACTCAAAGTCACGGCCGTCGCTGACACTGAAGCTCATGTCCGATGGCTGCCAGGGCACGCCGATACGCGTCATCAGGCGCTCGAAGTTCGGGTAGTTGCGGTCGTTGAAGACGATGAACCCGGTGTCCAGCTCGACGGCACGTGCGCCCGTGTCGAAGCTCACCGTGTGCGTGTGCCCGCCGATCCGGGCATCAGACTCAAAGACGGTGACATCGTGGCTGCGATGCAGCAGGTAGGCGGCGGTTAGTCCTGAGATGCCCGTGCCGATGACAGCGACTCTCATCTTCTGCTCCTATTCAAACCAGAGTCTTTGCAGCTCACGCAAGTCCCGCCAGTGTCCTGTCGGTGATCGCGGTGGCCAGCCGCAGCAGCTCGGCTGGCGTCGCTGCCGAGCCGACCGCCAGCGCCGCCTCCGCGCCAGCCACCGTGTCGGGGACCCGGTCGGCCATCACCGTCAGACAGGCGCGCGCGAGCGCGTCCACCGCGTCAGGGTCGACGCTCCAGAGCATCTCGAAGCTGCGCTCCCGGCTTGTGGCATCAACGTTAGAGGATGCCAACTCCCGAGCGACCATGCACACCGAGCAGCGTCCGCCGTACAGCACGATCGCCCACTCCCGCGCGAGCTGCGCGCTCCGGCTGATCGGAACCTCGACGGGATGAGAACCCTCTGCGCCCAGCTGTTTGAAGTCGGCCAACACTGCGGCCACCGTCGCCGTGGAGGCGAGCTCACGCCAGCGCGCCTGGGAACGGCGATAGAAGCCCTCCCGCTGGAAGCAGCCCAGCGCAAGCCGCGCCTGAGCGCAGGCCAGAGCCTCATCTTCAATCGCATGGCTGAGGGCGATCAACGCCGGCTTACGCACCGCCCGCGCGGAACGCTCCCCCTCAAGGTCGCGGAGCGTCGCAAACAGCGACACGCTGTCTGAGTCAACTGGCTGCTCGACACGCGCGATCGCTGCGGGGATCGACATCCCTGAGTTGCGTAGAGCCATTACGCGCGCAACGGCATCGGCCTGTGCAGTGGAGTAGCGCCGGTGACCGCTGACGGTGCGCTGCGGATCGGGAAAGCCGTAACGTCGCTCCCACGCTCGCAGCGCGGGCTCGCTCACGCCCGTGCGCTCAACGATCTCACCGATACTCAGCTCAAACCTGGACAAGGTGTATAAGATTACATGAACATGATGAAGATAGTCGTCACCGGCGCGACCGGCACAATCGGAAACGCGGTCTGCAGGCGCCTCCTGGAGCAGGGCCACCAGCCCGTTGCACTGTCCCGTAACCCCGCCGGCGCGGCCCCCCGCCTGCCGCAGGGAGTCCAGGCACACGCTTGGCGTGAGCCACTAACCCAACCCGCGCCGCTGGAGGCCCTCGACGGGGCTTCAGCCGTCATCCACCTGCTCGGCGAGCCGATCTCGCAGCGCTGGACAGCGCCGGTTAAGCAGCTGATCCGCGACTCCCGCGTGCTATCCACCCGGATGCTCACGCAGGCCATTGGGCAGCTGCCGGAGGATCGCCGTCCAGCCGTGCTGATCTCCCAGTCGGCCACCGGGTACTACGGTGCGCGCGGCAGCGAGGAGCTCGACGAGCAGGCGGCTCCGGGAACGGACTTTTTGGCCGGTGTCGTTGGCGACTGGGAGCAGGAGGCGCAGCGGGCCGAGCAGTACTGCCGCGTTGCGGTGATGCGCACTGGAGTGGTGCTCTCGTCAAGCGGCGGCGCGCTGGCCAAGATGCTGCCGTTCTTCCGCGCGGGGATCGGCGGGCCCGTCGCCGGCGGCCGCCAGTACGTCCCCTGGGTTCACATCGACGACGTTGCTTCAGCGATGGTCCACTGCTTAGATGACGAGGCTGCGAGCGGTCCGCTGAACCTGACGGCCCCACGCCCTGTCGACAACGCCGAGTTCTCCCGCGCGCTCGGCCATGCCCTGCACCGCCCGGCCGTGTTGCCGGTGCCCTCCTCCGCCCTAAGGCTGCTCTACGGCGAGATGTCGATGATCGTCACCACCGGCCAGAGGGCCGTGCCGAGCCGCCTGACCGCGCTTGGTTTCCGCTTCGCCCACCCCGAGATCGGGCCTGCGCTCGAGGAGGTCCTGAGACAGCCATGAGACTGTTTGCGTTTGCGCCCCCCGGCGAGCAGGTGTTCCGTAGCGAACAGCGCATCGACCGGCCTCTGCCCGTGGTGTTTGACTTCTTCTCACAAGCCGCGAACCTCCAGCGCATCACGCCACCGTGGCTGTCGTTTTCGATCCTCGGAACCCCGCCGGCCACGGTCCAGACCGGCACCGTCATCCCCTACCGGCTGCGCCTGCACGGCGTGCCGTTGATCTGGGTCTCCCAGATCGAAGCCTTCGAGCCGGAACGCATGTTCGTGGACCGCCAGCTGATCGGCCCCTACAAGCTCTGGGTGCACACCCACAGCTTCCAAGCCGACGGTGAGCAGACGATCATCCGCGACGAGGTCCGCTACCAGCTGCCGCTCGGCCGGCTCGGCGCCCTCGCCCAGGATATCTTCGTGCGCCGCGACGTGGAGCGGATCTTCGCCTACCGCCGCACGTCGATCGAGGGCCTGATCTAAGCGCGCGACGATCACCGGCAGCCCGAGCAAGGCCGGTAAGTCCCACCGTCCAGACCACCAGAACCAGCGAGCGGATCAGCTCTCCGCTGCCAGCAGCGCTAGCAGTCCCTGGATCTGCTCAGCCCCGCCGTCCTGACCACCAGCGCTGGCCGGGCCGGGATGCGTGCGCAATCACGGGACCGAGGCCGACAGCCAAGCTCTCTTTTCTTTACTTCTGTGTGTCGTAGAGTAAAGGCATGAGCAAGGTCTCTTCCAAGAACCAGGTGACACTTCCCGTCGAAGCGATGCGCCAAGCCGGGCTTCGCCCCGGTGACGAGGTCACGGTGCGCCCGGTTGGCGATGGCGAGGTGATGATCGCGGCTCGTGGGTCGCGCGTGCGTCGGCATGCGGGGATTGCCACCGGCATCTACCCTGCAGGCGAACTCGACCATCTGAGGGACGAGTGGGAGCGCTGATCCTCGATGCCAGCGTCCTGATCGGGCTGCTCGACACCTCGGACACACATCACGCTGTCGCCATCGATGACGTCGAGGCGGCCGACCTGCAAGACACGGACCTGCTTGTGCCTGCCAGCGCGTACAGCGAGGCGTTGGTCTCGTTCGCGCGAGCCGGACGAGTCAGCGATGCGCGCAATGCGATCGCGTCCATGGGAATCACCGTCACACCGTTGACGGCTGCGATCGGCGCGAGCGCAGCCCAACTGCGAGCAGCACATGAGCGGCTGCGGCTGCCCGACGCGATTGTGCTCGCAACAGCCCTGGTTCTGGACGCCGAGCTACTGACCTACGACAATCGCCTCGCTCGCGTCGCAGCCGGCCTCGACTGATCCTCCGGCCTCGCTACTGCTGTCAGAACCGGCGAGCGGATCAGCCCTCCGCCTCCGGCCTCGCTGCCATTGTCAGAACCGGCGAGCGGATCAGCTCTCCGCTGCCAGCAGCGCAAGCAGTTCCCGGATCTGCTCAGCCCCGCGACCGGCGGCGAGCACCGGCTCAAGCAGCGCCTGGTTCTGGTCGCTGGCCGCCCGCGCCGGGTCCCCCGCCAGCCATCGCGCCCACGCCCGCGTGACCGCCAGCGCCGGTTCGGGGGAGCGCCCCGCCCGGCGCGCCGCCGCGATCACAGGCAGCACCCGGCTTCGCAGCTTGTCCAGGCCGTCAGCGGCGATCACCTCCAGCGGATAGCCGATCCTCGGGTTGGCAAAACGCTCAAGCAGCTGGCCACGGTAGCGGTCAAGATCCAGATCCTCGCCGGCCGGTAGCAGCGCCGCAGCAAGATCCCAGTAGCGCTCAAGCGCCAGGCGCAGCCGCACGTCTGAAACCGCCTCGGCGACGGTGCGATGCCCGCGCGCCAGCCCCATGTAGGCAAGCAGGCTGTGAG
>JBMFHK010000060.1:0-14711 GCA_049976865.1 Solirubrobacteraceae bacterium
TCGTCACCGAGCACCAGTGCGTTCAGTGAGCTGACATCCGACCGGCGGATGTCGTCAAGCCAGCGGTCCAGCTCTGCGGGTGTCAACTGCACCGACGCGGCCAGCTCCTCACGTGAGGGCGGCCGCCCGTAAAGGCCTATGAAACGCTCGCGTGCACCTGCGATGTCACGCTCCCAGCGCCGCAGGGAGCGGGGCGCCCAGTCATTGTGGCGCAACTCATCGAGCACCGCCCCATGGATCCGTGTCCACGCGAACTGTTCCAGCGTCGCCCCCTTGGCAGGGTCGTAGCGGTCTATGGAGCGCATCAGCGCCTCGATCCCGCAGGAGACGAAATCCTCCACCTCACAGCGCGCCGGTATCTCCCTGACCTTCCGGTAGACGATGTACTTCACCATCGGCGCGAGCGTCAGAACAAGGCGGTCTCGCAACTTCGGGTCGCCGCTGTCCCGGTACGCCTCCCACAACCTTTGAACAGACTCACTGCTGGTCCGTGCTTTTTTAGTACTCGACACTGACTGCTCCTGGCACAAGCAACCCCGGTTCCCAACTTACGTCGGGCTGGCGCTTTTTATATCGGCGTGGCATCTGCAAACCTGAAGGCCCAATCAGTGATCCGTTTTGCGGTCGGCTGCGAGCCCACGCACATCCTCACCGTTTTGCGCCGCAAAACTCGCAATTTGCGCTGCAGCGGGTTTGACCGCGGGCGACGCTAATGATCGGCGTGCGGCTGCCGATCAACTGAGGCGTCCCTTCAACAGGAAACGGTGCGAATGGCACTCCGTCTCACCAAGACCACCCTTGAACCCGCCGACATAGCTGACAACTCCCCGCTGGCAGTCCACCAGGCAGAGACCGCGGTGGTCAGCGCGCTGGTCGCCAGAGCGCTTCCGCTGCTGCAGGACGGCGACCCACGCGCCTACCTCGAGCTGTTCACGCAGGCAGCCGCCCTGGAAAACCCACAGCGTCGCTACCAGGCACAGAAGGCGCTGCTGGAGCAGGGCCTTGTAAGCATCGCCGACCTTTCCGACGCGCGCGCCGCAGAGACCCTGGTGGCCATGGCCCATGGTGCGATTGGAGCGCTTGAGCGCGAACCGGCCGAGCCGGTGCTGCTCGGTTACGCCGGAGTGGTCCTCTACGAGCTCTGGGCACTTGAGGGCGCCTACGCCCTGTTCCAGGCGGCCGCCCGCCTGGACGGCGAACTGCCGCACATCAAGCGCAACATGGACGCGCTGCGCAGCCGCGCGCGCGGCGGCGCCAACCGCAAGCTCGCCGGTCACCCGGTGTTGGTGGCCCTCACCAGGCGGGCAAAGCGTGTCGCACAGCGGGCCAGGCCGGCAACCGGGATGCGTCTGAGCCTCTGCATGATCGTGCGCGACGAGGAGGAGATGCTGCCGCGCTCGCTGGCCGCCGCCAAGGATGCGGTGGACGAGATCATCGTCGTCGACACCGGCTCGCAGGACAGGACCGTGGAGATCGCGCAAAGCTTCGGCGCAACGGTTATCCAACGGGAGTGGACCGGCTCCTTCAGCGACGCCCGTAACGCATCGCTTGAGGCCGCGAGCGGTGACTGGTTCATGTATCTGGACGCAGACGAGGTCCTGATCGCCGAGGACATCCCCAGGCTGCGCACGCTGCTTGGCCAGACATGGCGGGAGGCGTTCTACCTGCACGAAACGAACTTCACAGGTAACGAGGGAGACGGGGTCGCAATTGCTCACAGCGCGCTGCGCGTGATGCGCAACCGCCCTCAGTACCGCTTCAGCGGCCGGCTGCACGAGCAGATCGCCTGGCACCTACCGGCCTACCTCCCAGAACGGATCGTGCAGTCGCCTGTTCGGGTCAGCCATTACGGCTACCTCGGTGTGGTCCGGGAGTCAAAGGACAAATCGCGCCGCAACATCGAGCTGCTGTTGGCCCAGCAGCGCGACGGCCAGACCGACGCCTTTTTCCATTACAACCTCGGATCTGAGTACTTTGCCGTCGGCGAGATCAACAAGGCACTGGCGGAGTATGAGCGGTCGGCATCGCTGCTGGCCGAGGACGATGCCATACATGAGTTCGTCCCTTCACTGACGGTACGCTGGGTCAGGGTCCTCCGAGCGACGGGCCACAATGAGGAGGCGCTGTCCAAGGCCCGGAGCGGCCTTGAACGCTTCCCAGGCTTCACGGACCTGGTTTATGAGCAAGCGATGGCGTCACTGAGCTTGGACCGGCAAGAGGATGCGGTCGCCTACCTTCAGCAGGCGATCCGGATGGGGGACGCCCCCAGCAAATACACGGCGCTGCTGGGGGCCGGCACGTTCATGCCCCGGATCGCGCTGGCCACCATGCACCTGAACCGGCGGGAGTCCGGCGAGGCGCTGGAGCTGTTGCAATGGTGCGTGGATAACCATCCCGAACACCTCGGGACGATCCACCCCTACGCGGTTGCACTGCTGCAAAGTGGCAAACCCGCCGAGGAGGTCGCGGCCACGCTGCAGACAGCGCTTGAACCGATGACCGCCGCCGGACGCTTCATGCTGGGTACGGCCCTGTTCGAGCACGGCCACGCAGCGGTGGCCGAGCAGCAGTTTCAGTGCGTGCTCGATCGTCAGCCGCACAGCGCCGCAGCGCGTGCAGCGCTGGCGGAGAGCCTCATGTACCAGCGCCGCTACCAGGAGGCTGCGCAGACGGCAGCGGCGATCCCTGACGACACGTCGCTGGCCGTCGCCTCACGGCGCACCGAGCTGTTCGCCCTCCTGTTGGCGGGCGATCTCGCCGGCACCGAACCGACACTCGCCCGCGCCTCCCAGGCCGGCATGCCCTACCACGAGCTGCTGCTGTTCCGCCGCTGGCTGGCGCGCCAGCGCGGCCAGCAGCACACCCCGGCGCCCACAGCTTCGCTACCGCTGCTCGCGCGGATGCTCGAATCGCTGCTGCGCGTCCATGATTTCGCCAACTTTGAGTCGCTGCTGCCGCTGCTGGAGGAAACCGACCTGCCCGAGCGCGAGCGCCGTGAACTTCTGGCGGGCATGTACCTGCGCCGCGGGTTTCTGCGCTCCGCCGGACGTGAATGGATGGCGGTCTGCAAGATCCAGCCTGACGTCCGCGCGCTGGTCGGACTCGCGCAGGTGGCGTTGCGCAACGGCCAGAGTCAGACGTCGGTGGAGTTTGCCAAGCAGGCGCTCTCACTGGACCCGGGTAACGAGGCGGCACAGCGCCTGGCGGCTTTCCAAACGCAAGCTGCCGGCAACCCGGCGGCGGCACGTGAGAACAGCAAAGAGCTGCCGGCCGACGGCAGCGCTCAGCCGCTCCCGCACAGCGCCCAGCAACAGGTGGCCGTCTGAGCGCCCTGCGCGACGGCCCGGCTGCAGACATTTCGCCGTTCGCAGGGACCTTCGCTAAAGTTCCGCCGCCGTCGCACGATTAAGACTTCTAGCAGGAGCGGCGCCCATGGTGGGCGCCTACAGAAAAGCACAAGGAGTGCGTTACCCGTGAGTTTCAACGTCAGCGCGGTTGGGGCGCCCGGAGCCCTACAGGTACAGTCCGCGCCAACCACAAGCGCAACTCAAACAGCCGCCGCGACCGCCTCGCTATCTGAAGACGCCGTCAGCGTCGATGTCAGCACCGAGGCGAGCCTGCAGTCAGGCGGCATCCCGCCGTCACCACCCGCTGAGGTGCGGCGCGCCATCACCGTCGCCGGGCAGAGCTACCAGCGCCTGCAGGCCTCCGGGCGCCATCTGAGCTTCACGCTCGACTCAGGCAGCGGGGCGCTGACCGTGCAGATGCAGGATCTTGATGGCAACCCGATCGCGAATCTGTCGCTGAGCGACGCCCTAAAAATCGCCGCCGGTGAAGTTCCTGTCAGCAACCCTTAGGAGTTTGCGGTGTCCACCTCCAGCGTCTCATCGTCAACTAACCCCTACGGGCTGATCACCGATCAGAGCATCCAGTCCTCAAGCGGCCTTTCTTCCAACTCCACGCTGACCAACAATGGGGCCGGCGGCACGCTGCAGATCACAGGGCTGGCCAGCGGCATCAACACCACCGAGCTCATCCAGGCTGAGCTGGCGCAACAGGAGCTGCCGCTGGAGAACATGCAGAACGACATCACCAGCCTGCAGACCGAGAACACGGCGCTCACCTCTCTGCAGTCGCTGCTGCAGAACACCTCGTTTGACGCTCTGACCCTGTCTGAGCCGTCGCTGTTCTTTCTCACCCAGACCGTCTTCTCAAGTGATCCGAGCCTGATCACTGCAAGCGCCACCGACAACGTCGGAGCTGTGATCGGATCCGCAACCGTGGAGGTTGCGCAGCTTGCCGACGCGTCACAGGCGACCTTTGACTACACCTCCCCGACAGGCAGCGAGGGCGACACACTGTCTGTCCAGGTTGGGTCAAACACCGCGCAGACGATCAACATCGCGCAGGGCGAGTCGCTGAGCACGCTGGCCAGCGACATCAACAGCTCAAACACGCTTGGCGTGTGGGCGTCTGACAGCAACGGCCAGCTTGTCCTTTCGTCTCGCACCACCGGCACCGGCAACCTGATCACCGCCACCACCACAGATGTTGCCTCCGGCGCCGCTAACAGCGACGTCAGCGTCGTCAGCTCGCAGGACGGCCAGGATGCGGAGGTCTACATCAACGGGTCAAGCACCGCGGTCAGCTCACCGACCGATACCGTCACCAACGCGATCCCTGGGGTCACGCTGACCCTCAACGGGGTCACTGCCGCCAACACCCCGGTGACGATCACCACCTCCTCACCTGCACCGGACCAGAACTCGATCCTGCAGGCCGTCAATCAGTTTGTCGGCGACTACAACAGCGCCGTTGAAGCGATCGAGGCGCAGGTCAACACCGCCCCCGCTGGCGAGTCCAACCCGTCAGCTGAGCAATCAGACCCGGGCTCCCTGTTCGGCGACCCGCAGCTTGAGGACCTGCTCAGCCAGATGCGGCAGTCGATCTACGCCGACGACTCGTCTTTGCCCAGTGGCTTTCAATCACTGGAGGATCTTGGCATCTCAACCGGGCAGCCGACCGGCCAGGCAACCCTGGGTTCCATTGATGGGCTGCTGACCGTCAACACCAGCCAGCTGGAACAGGCTATCCAGCAAAACCCAGCCGCCGTTGAGCAGGCTCTCTCATCCTGGGCAAGCGGTTTTCAGACGACCGTCAACAACGCCGCCTCACCAACGGGCTCACTGCAGACGCGGCTGAACGGCAACAACACGCTGATCACCAGCATGCAAAGCCAGCTTGAATCGATGACGAGCCTCTATGACCAAGAGGAGTCCAACATGGAGGCCCAGTGGGCGAAGGTGGAGGCGACTCTGCAGAATCTGGACAGCCAGAAGACGACGCTGACCGGCTTTGCAGCGTCGCTGGGCTCCTCGTCGTCATCTTCCACGGGCTGACCCCCGATACGGCCATCTCCACCGCGGCACGCATACCTGCGTGACAGCCACTAAAACAACGCCACCTTTGGCCGATCAACCAAGTACACGCCCATGACAGGAAATTACGCCGCAACGCGCCAGGCATACCAGCGCTCAGCCGTCTTGACAGCCACCCAAGAGCAGCTCATCGTGATGCTGTATGACGGTGCGATCCGCTTTCTAGCACAGGCATCCAGTTCTCTGGCGGAGCAGCGCATCGAAGCGACCCACAACCAGCTGCGCCGGGCCGAGATGATCATCGCGCACCTGCTGGCATCGCTGGACTACGAGCACGGCGGTGAAATCGCCCCGCGACTGGCATCGATCTACCTGTTCTGCCAACGACACCTCAACCAGGCCAGAATCAACAAGGACCCTCAACGGATCGACCAGGTCCGTGACCTGCTCGGCACCCTGAGGGACGCATGGGCGCAGGTCGCCAACCAGTGAGCCAGGGCGGCCAGCAGGCTGCGCACGAAACCCAGCCGGAGCGCCAGGATGAGCTGGCGCCCTACCGCCAGCTCGTCAAGCTGGTCGAGCACGAGCTTGAACTAGCCGGCCGCGGACAGCTGGGCGAGCTCAGCGAAGCCGTCGTCAGGACCGGCGCCTACCTGGACACGCTGCCGGTCCCACCGCCGCAGTCCGCACGGGCGCTGATTGAGCGCACTCGCGCAATCCGCGCGCGGGTGGCGATCGAGACACAGCGGCTGGGTGACGCGCTCACCCTCCAACACGCCTACCAGCAGCAGCGTCGCCGCCTGGCCCGCAGCTACACAGCCAAGCCATCTCAGCGTTACTCCGCCTCCGCCTGAGCAGCACGCCTTTACGGACTGGGACGAGTGTCAAGGCCGGCAGCCGGTCGCGCGCGGCGCCGGCGCCAGGTTCGCGAACGGTCTCCAACGCGCCTTAAGCCACCGTCCCGGCTGCCGATTACCCTTACACAATGAGACTGATCTCTGTCGCCAGGGCGCAGGAGGGGACTGTCCTGGGCCGCGATGTGCTGATCGGCCGAGCTGATGGCGTGCCGCTGCTGCGCGCCGGCGTGACGCTGACCAACCGTTACCGGGAGCTGCTGACCAGAGCGGGTATCACCGCGGTCTACATAGAAGATGAGATCAGTGAGGGCATTGTCGTTGAGACGATCATCGACGACGTCACACGTGAGGTCGCGACCCGAGCCGTTGCCAGCGCGTATCAGAGTGCCCGCGCCGCCCTGGCTCACGGCCAGGCGTTCACGCCTGCCACTATCCAGGATCTGGAGTCGGTGGTGGAACAGATACTCGTGCAGATCACCTCCGCGGGCGACACAGCGTTCGCCTTGGCGGATCTCTCCTCGGCCGACGGTTACACCTTCCAGCACTCGATCGACGTCACCGCGACCGGGCTGCTGGTCGGACGACGCTACTTTGCGGACTACGGCTGGCTTGACTTCCGCGGCGAGCGTCACTACGACCGGATTAACGGTCGACTGTCGATACTCGGACTGGGCCTGCTTTTGCACGACATCGGCAAGCTGGCCGTCCCGTTAAGCATCCTCAACAAGCCAGGTAAGCTGAGCGCCGAGGAGTGGCTGCTGATGCGCAACCACCCACGGGCCGGCCTTGACGTGCTCAACGGCGACCAATGGAGCCCGCTCGTCAAGACGATTGTGCTTCGGCACCACGAGCGTTGGGACGGCAGCGGCTACCCGGACGGCAAGGTCGGCGAGGACACCCATGCCCTGGCTCGGATCGCCGCGGTGGCCGACGTGTTTGACGCGATGACCTCCGAGCGGCCCTACGCACCGGCGCGCCCTGCCGCCGAAGGTGTGCGCACGATTCTTGAAGGTGCAGGCACGCTCTTTGACCCTGAAGTTGTGGCGTCGTTTCGCAACGTTGTGGCGCCGTTTCCCCCAGGCACTGAGGTGGCGCTCAATGATGGCCGCGTCGCGCTTGTTGTCAGCGTGCCTGACCAGGCGCTGGACCGTCCGGTCGTGCGGATCATTCAGGGTGCGCAGGCCGGGTCCGAGATCCAGCTTTCCGACGAGCCGGAGTTCGGCATACTCGGCTGGGACCACCAGCTCTACCGGCTGCCAGTCACCGCCTGAGCCGCCCATCAGCCAGCCTTCGCCACGCTGCTCTCAAGGATGGTCTCCAGCGTCCGATAACTCCCAGTGACGCCAGGGAGCGCGTCTGCAGATCGGTGCCCAAGGAGGGCAGGCGCAGTCAAGACTGTGAATACATGTCCCTCCTTGACAACACACAACTTCTCCTCGAATCAGCGATGAGCGGGTCCATGTACCGCCAGACGCTCCTGACCAACGACCTCGCCAACGCCGACACGCCTGGCTTCCAGCCGCAGGATGTTAACTTCCAGCAGCAGCTCGCCAGTGCTGTGGCGGGCGGGCAGTCGCCAACCAGCGTGCAGTTCACACCATCGACAAACAACGCCGTGCTGTCCAGCGACGGCAACGGTGTCGACACCAACGTGGTGAACGCGGAGATCGCTGAGAACGGACTGCTCTACCAGACGCTCACCCAGGTCGCGGCCAGCAGTGACCAGACCTTACAGGATGCAATCAACACGACCACCTGATGAGCTTCTTCGACGCAATCAACATCTCTGCGACCGGTCTGACCGCCACCACCACTGAGATGGACGTGACGGCAGAGAACCTCGCCAACGCGCAATCCACCAACAACGGTAATCCGTACAAACCCCAGGCTGTGGAACTGTCAACGATCGGCTCTAACAACAGCTTCCAAGCTCAGCTTGCCGGTGCCATGGGATCAGGCAACACAGACTCCCAGGTGGGCGGCGTTGAGGTTTCCGGGATCGTCTCTGAGAACGTTCCCAACCAACAGGTCTATGACCCGGGCAGCCCTGACGCGAACGCCAAGGGCTACGTTGAAGAGCCGGATATCCAGCCGGTCACAGAGATGACAAACCTGATCTCCGAGTCTGACTCCTACCAGGCTGACGTGACCGCAATGGACACCACCAAGCAGATGTACACCTCCGCCCTCAACCTTCTGCAGCTATGAACATCCCCGCTATCGGCATCGGCCCGCTTGGACGCAGCGAATGGAGTGTTGGGGGAGTCGGCACGGGCGCCGACGGCCAGGCTTCCGGTGCCAATTTCGGCGACGCGCTAAACGGTGCCATCTCATCACTGAACGCAACCCAGAACACCGCTAATCAGACCGAGCAGCAGCTCGCCACAGGCCAGCTCAGCGATCCCACCCAGGCGGTGACAGCGGTTGAGAACGCGAACCTCGCGATGGACTACGCAGCCCAGATCCGGAACCTGATCACCACCGACGCTCAGACAATCTTCGAAACTCAGCTGTAAGCAAGCCCGACCACGCACTGACCATGAACTTCAAGCTGAGTGACATCACTGCCAAGCTCTCAGTCCGAGGCTGGCTGACGGTCGGCGCTGCGGCGCTTGTCGGTGTTGTCTTTGTGTATCTGCTCATGAGCTTCGCGTCGGCACCCAGTTACACGACCCTGGTCGGCAGCCAAAGCCCCACTCAGGCTCAGAAGATCTCAAGTGCGCTGGCGGGGGCAGGGATTCCGTACCGTCTGACCAACAGCGGCACGGGTATCGATGTGGCCACCAGCGACGTCGGCCGTGCACGGGACCTGCTCTCCACGCAGGGTCTGCTGTTGGGCTCTCCGCAGAGCTTTGAAACCTTACTTGGCAAGAGCTCACTCGGGGCGACCAGCCTGCAACAGCAGGAACAGGAAACCTCAGCACTTGAGCAGCAGCTCGACCAGGAGATCGAGACTATGAACGGGATCAACTCAGCCCAGGTTCAGCTGGCGATCCCTGACGCAACTGACAGCCTGTTCACAGGGACCAACCAGCAGGCCAGCGGGTCCGTGTTGCTCAACGATAACCAGGCCCTGAGCCAGACGACAGTCAAAGCGATCGCTCAACAGGTGGCAGGCTCGGTGCCCGGGTTGAGCATCGATCGGGTGACGGTCACTGACCAGGCCGGTGATCTGCTGTGGCCGTCAAGCTCAGATGACGGCTCAGCCGGGCTCACCGCCGCGCAGTCCGCTGACAACGCCTACGACACCCAGAAGGCGCAGGCGGCTGACGCCTATCTGGCCGCGACGATCGGCCCGGACAAGGCCCTGGTCCAGGTTGCCGCGGTACTCAACACCGATCAGCAGACCGTCTCCTCTGTCACCTACGGCACGAAGGGCACGGCGTTGTCGTCAACCGTCACGACTCAGACACTTTCCGGCACCGGGACGACACCGTCTGCCGCTGGCAACACCGCCACCTCCATCGCGTCGGTGGCGGGCAGCTCCAACAACGGCAACTCCAACTATAAGAGTGCCAGTCGCAGCACACAGTTCGGCGTGAGCAAGACGATCTCGCAGTCCAAAGTGGCCCCGGGAACGCTGGCGCGACAGACGATCTCCGTGCTGGTCAACAAGTCGGTTCCCGCAAGCGAGATCCCAATTGTCAAACAGGCGGTTGAGACCAGCCTCGGGTTCGTGCCCAAGCGCGACACGATCTCAATCGGAACCGTCGCCTTCCCGAAACCTGTCGTCGCACCAGCCGCCGGCTCGTCATCAAGCCAGATGCTCGGTTATGCCAAATATCTGCTGCTCGGCATCGGCGCGCTGCTGTTCTTGTTCTTCATGCGCCGCGGACTGCGCCGCAGCGAGAACGAGCAGTTCGCCGGCTCGCCAACGTGGTTGCGTGAGCTCGACACGCCCCGGCCGCTGTCAGCCCTTGAACAACCTGAGATGGTCGACATCGAGCAGGCACCCGTCTCGGTCGCGCGCCTGAGATCGCCCATCAACGTAGCCCGCCAGCAGATCGAGGAGCTGGTCGACCGTGACCCTGAACGTGTCGCCGCCCAGATCCGCCAGTGGATGACTGAAGACTGAGCGCAGAAACTCATGGCGGTTGAGCTCTACCAGCAACCCCAGGCGCCGACAGCTCACGCTCGTGGGTCCTCTGGCAGCGCGATCGAAGGCCGCCAAAAAGCTGCGGTGCTGTTGGTTGCGTTGGGCACCGACCGGGCCTCCAAGGTGTTCCAGCATCTCAACTATGACGAGATTGAGGCGCTCTCACTGGAGATGGCAAAGCTCAATCAGGTCGAGCCGGCCGTCACCTCGAAGGTTCTTGACGAGCTTGCGGCCACCGTCCAGGCGTATGACTCGATGGCAGCCGGAGGCGTTGACTACGCCCGCGAGGTTCTCGAGCGCGCCCTTGGAAGCGAGCGAGCAGCCGAGATCATCGGCCGCCTTGCGACGGTCATTGAGATGCGCCCATTTGAGTTCCTGCGGCGAACCGCACCCGAGCAGATCTACGCGTTTTTACGCAACGAGGCGCCGCAGACCATCTCACTGGTGATTGCCAACCTGCACACCACGCTCGCTGCCCAGGTCCTGTCCAACCTTCCCGAATCCGAGCAGGCCGAGATTGCTCTGCGGATCGCCAAGATGGGTGAGACCAGTCCTGAGGTCGTCAAGCAGGTGGAGGATGTGATGCGCGGCAAACTGGCGAGCATCGTCCAGAACGAGTACACGATCACGGGCGGCGTCAAGTCGCTTGCCGAGATCCTCAACCACACTGACCGTCCGACCGAGCGCAACGTCTTAGACCACCTGACCGAAACCGACGAGGAGCTCGCCGCGGAGGTCCGGCGCCTGCTGTTTGTCTTTGAGGACATCAGCAAGCTCGACGATCGCTCCATCCAGCTGGTTTTGCGGGAGGCCGACCAGAAAGATCTGGCGCTTGCTCTGCGCGGCGTCTCCGACGAAGTCAAGTCCAAGTTGCTCAACAACATGTCTGAGCGCGGTGCCCAGATGCTGCTTGAGGAGATGGAGTACCAGCCTCCGCAACGTAAGCGCGTGATCGAGGAGGCGCAGGGGCGGATCGTCGCGATTGTCCGCCGGTTGGAGGAGGCCGGCGCCGTTGTGCTCTCCCGAGACGACGGCGACGTCATGTTCTAGTGAGCGTCACATCACGACCATGGCGACCCAGAATGTAAGCACCTACAAGTTCTCTCAGCTCGATGCCCGGCCGGTCGTGGCAGCCACGCCAGCCGAGGCGCTGAACCTTGCGCAGGAGGAAGCGCAGGGTATCCTCCAGCAGGCTCGCACTGAAGGACTGACAGCAGGTCATGCTGAGGGCGTCGCGCTCGCCCGAGCCGAGGCGCAGTCCGCACTTGTGGCGGCAGCCGAGGCGCAGGATCAGATCCTCAAGACCCGTGAGGAACTCGTTGAGAAGCTCTCACGCCAGGCGGGAGAGCTTGCTCTGCAGATCGCGGAACGGATCGTTGCGGGAGCGATTGCCGCCGAACCGCAGCGCCTGGCAGACGTGGCACGCGCAGCCCTCAGACAGCTGTCCGAACGACACCACGTCACCGTCCTTGTCAACCCGGATGACCTTGAACTGATGCAGTCGGCAGCCCAGCCGTTGCAGACCGAGCTCGGCGGGATCGAGCACCTTGACGTGCAGGCCGACCGTCGCGTGCAGCGCGGTGGCGTGGTCGCGAGAACTGCCTACGGTGAGATTGACGCATCGGTCGCCACGCAGCTTGACAGTGCGCGTGAGATTGTGTTTGCCGCACTGAACGGCGATGTGAAGACCCGACCCGCTGACGGCGACGAGTTCTCCGCATCTCACCCTCCCGACCATGACCTTTGATCCGCTCGGCCTGCCGGTCGCGACGCAGGCGATCCGCTCCACCAACCTTGCACGACGCCGTGGCCGGGTCGGCGATCTGATCGGTTTGATCATCGAGGCGACCGGCCTGGAGGCAGAGATCGGTGAGGTTTGCCTGGTCGGTGACATCCGTCGCGATCAGCCGGTCCCCACCGAAGTGGTGGGGTTCCGGGGCGGTCGGACATTGCTGATGCCGCTGGGCGAGCTTGGCGGGATCGGCCCGGGCACGCAGGTCCTGCCAACCGGCTCGCCGTTCCGCGTGGGAGTCGGTGAGGCGCTTCTTGGCCGGGTACTGGATGGGCTGGGACGGCCTCTGGATGGGCGTCCTGCGCCAGATGCCGACCAGTGGCGTTCGACCAACGCTGACCCTCCCGACGCGTTCACGCGTCCCCGGATTGACACGCGCGTCGGTCTTGGCGTGCGCGCGCTGGACACGCTCGTGCCGTGCGGGCGCGGACAGCGACTTGGCATTTTCGCCGGATCTGGTGTGGGCAAGTCCTCGCTGCTTGGCATGATCGCCCGTTCCAGCGATGCTCAGGTCAACGTGATTGGCCTGGTCGGTGAACGCGGCCGCGAAGTGCGTGAGTTCATTGAGCGAGATCTGGGCAGCGCCCTTTCCCACTCCGTGGTGGTGGTGGCCACTTCCGACCAGCCGGCGCTGGTACGTATTCGGGCAGCCTTTACGGCCACCACTGTTGCCGAGTATTTCAGGGATCAGGGACGAGACGTGATGCTGATGATGGACTCCGTCACGCGTTTTGCAATGGCGCAGCGTGAGGTCGGACTGGCGATCGGTGAACCACCGGCCACGCGCGGCTACACGCCAAGCGTCTTTGCCCTGCTGCCGCGTCTGCTGGAACGTGCCGGCACCAGTCCGGTAGGGTCGATCACCGGCCTCTACACGGTGCTGGTGGATGGCGACGACATGAACGAGCCGATCGCCGATGCGGTGCGCTCCATTCTGGACGGACATGTTGTGCTTACTCGGGCACTGGCGCATGCTGGCCACTACCCGGCTATTGACATCCTGCAGAGCGTCTCGCGGCTGGTGGGCGAGGTTGTCAGCCGCCCCATTCAGGGATCTGGCCAGCGTCTGCGGTCCGTGTTGGCGGCCTACCACGACAAGCAGGATCTGATCTCAATCGGCGCCTACCAGCGCGGCAGCGACCAGCTGGTAGACCTGGCGATCGACCATATGCCCGCAATCAACGCCTTTCTGCGCCAACCTATTGACGATCTCACCACCACCGCCCAGGCGGATGAGCGGCTGCTTGAGATCGGCGCGGCACTTGGCGTTGACTCCAGCGCCATCGCCCCCCCAACACCAGCACCAGAGAAGCCGCCAGCCGACGGCCCCCTGCCGTCAACCCGCGCTGCGCTTGACGGCCCCGCGGCGATTCCGGCTCTGAACCTCGTCGGCTGAGCGCTCAAGTCCGCTGCCCAACAGCCGATCTAAGTGGATATGAACGGAGCAAGTTACAGATTCCGTCTAGAACGGGTCAGAGCGCTCCGGGAGCGCCGCGAAGAGCAGGCCAAGCAGGCATTTGCTACCGCGCTGCAACAGCGGCAACGCTCCCACGAAGCGGAAACATCCGCTCAGGTAATGGTCCTCGAAGCTCGCCGTGAGCAGCTCCGTGCTTCAGCCTTCGCCCAGCCCACCGCCGCTCAGCTGCGCGCTCATCAGCTCTACCTTGAACGGGTGGAGCAGGCCCACCGTGTGGCAGCTGAGCAGCTGCACCGTGAGGAGCAGACCCTGAACCGGCAGCGCGTCGCTCTCACCAGTGCCTCCCAGGACCGTGAGGCACTGGAACGGCTCAAGCAGAAGGGGCTTGCGGAACACCGCCGCGAGACGGCCAGGGTCGAGCAGAACTTGCTTGATGAGATAGCAGGGATCGGACGTTGGAGGCGAGCCGCATGCCCGCAGCAGTAGCAGCGCCCATACCGGTTAGCAACCCACAAGGCGCAGCTCCACCCGGCGGCAGCGTCCACGGTGAGCCCGCCAGTGGCGGACCACCGTTTGGAAGCGTCCTTGACACGGCCCGGACCGCACTCGCGGAAGGCCAGCAGGAAACAGCCGGTCAGCCAGGCGATCAGAGCAATGGCCAGACGCCTTCCTCTCCCGGACGGACCGTGACAACGTTGGCCGGCCGGTCATCAAACGCTTCTGCCGGCACGCAAACGCACACCAGCTCAACGCCAACTGGAGTCCAGCTGATCGCGGCAGCGATTGCGCTGATGACCGGGCAGGCTCCGCCGAGCGCTGTCGCCAACGGCGCCGGTACGGTCTCAAATCAACCCTCAACACCTGCATCCAGCGCTGAGCAGCCCACCACCAACGCGACGGCGGCGAGTTCCAACGCCAACGCGTACGCAGCCACGCAGCAGGTGCTTTTAGGCGCTTCAAGCACCCAGACGCCTGTTTCCGCCTCAGCCGCAAACAGCGAGTCAGCGCTGGCCGGCGCCGACACGGCGCCCGGACAGGCGCAGGCCAACGCCGGCAACGTCCCGGCCACCCCGGCCACCCTGGCCCCTCCGGCTACCGGCGCCCAGCCCGCCACCCCGGCCACCCCGGCCACCCCGGCTACCCCGGCTACCCCGGCTACCCCGGCTACCCC
>JBMFHK010000061.1:0-14408 GCA_049976865.1 Solirubrobacteraceae bacterium
GGCGAGGATGGTCGGCCACGCTCCAAGAGTAGTCCGGTCAAATGGATAGCCCTTACAGCGCAAGACCCCCGTCCGAACATGGGCACAGCCTGTCAGCCCGAGATGAGAGGAGTATGAGAATCCACTACCAGCTTCAACAAATAGCTGATCCCGCTCGGCTGCGCCCCGCCGCTTGGGTGCTTGCCACCTTCACGGACAGTGGGCGCTTGGAGGCCACCGCCAAAGCGGCCTCCCCGCCGATGGTAATGCAGAAGCGCGACCGCGCGACGCGCCACGCACCTGAAGGAGTAGCTTGCGTCACATGCCTCACTATTCAGCATCTTTCAGCCTCACTTTGCGCGTGCGCATGGAGGACAACGTCGACGGCTTCGCGCGGCTCGCCAAAGTGATCGCCGACGCCGACGGCCTATTGGACGCCGTCGATCTGGTGCGCGTCGGCAACGGTTACAAGGTCCGTGACCTCAGCGTGCTGGCACTCAACGAGAAGCACGCCCAGTCAATCGTTGAAGCCTGTCGCAGCATTGAGGGCGTGACCGTCGAGCACGTCTCCGATCGCACCTTCCTGCTGCATTTGGGCGGCAAGATCCAGATGAGCTCAAAGGTCCCGGTCAAGACCCGTGACGACCTCTCCATGGCTTACACCCCCGGTGTGGCGCGTGTCTGCGAGGCCATCGCCGCCGACCGGGACAGCGCCTGGAACCTGACGATCAAGCGCAACACCGTTGCGGTGGTCACAGACGGCACCGCGGTACTGGGTCTGGGCGACATCGGCCCCGAGGCCGCCATGCCGGTCATGGAGGGTAAGGCTCTGCTCTTCAAGGAGTTCGGCGGCGTGGACGCGTGGCCCCTGTGCCTGAACACCAAGGACCCCGATCAGATCGTCGCAACAGTTGAGGCGATCGCTCCCGGCTTTGGGGGCATCAACCTTGAGGACATCTCCGCCCCACGCTGTTTTGAGATTGAGGACCGGCTGCGCGCGTCTCTTGACATTCCGGTCTTCCACGATGACCAGCACGGCACCGCGGTCGTGTCGCTGGCGGCCTTGACAAACGCGCTGCGGATCGTCGACAAGCGCATTGAAGACGTGAAGGTGGTTGTCACCGGGATCGGCGCCGCCGGCGTGGCGGTCACCAAGATCCTCCAGGCCGCCGGTGTGCAGAACGTGGTTGGCGCGGACAGCCGCGGCGTCGTGCATCGTGGCCGCACAGACCTCAACCCGATCAAACGGGAGTACGCCGAGACAACCAATCCAGACGGCCTCACCGGCGACGTCAACGCCGCGCTGGCTGGCGCGGACGTTTACATCGGTCTCTCACAACCGGGCGCGGTCAGCGTGGAGGGGATCCGTTCCATGGCGTCCAAGGCGATTGTCTTTGTGATGGCCAACCCCACCCCCGAGGTTTTGCCCGAAGCGATCAGCGACTATGCAGCTGTGATTGCCACCGGTCGCTCTGACTACCCCAACCAGATCAACAACGTGCTGGCCTTCCCTGGCATCTTCCGCGGCGCGCTGGACGTGCGCGCACGCACGATCACTGATCGGATGAAGGTAGACGCCGGTCACGCCATCGCCTCAACGGTCGAGGATGACCAGCTATCAGCTGACTACATCGTGCCGAGCGTCTTTAACCGCCAGGTGGGCAAGCGCGTTGCCGCAGCCGTAGCCGCCGCCGCCGAGCTGGATGGCGTCGCCCGCAGGACACTGAGCGAGGCGCGGCTGGAGATGGCCGCCAGCGAGTAGGTGCTGACCGTCCCAGCACCGACACTGGGACGGTGGCGAGCTTTGCGAAGCCGTGCGGTTATGTTGCCGCACGGCTTCTGCGTAACCCGTCCTGACGTGGCCGGCAGAGCCATCCGTGCTGACGTGCAGGCACCGGTTTTCCGCATCCGGGTTCATGGTCGGATACCGTGCCTCTCGGCGATCGGATGACCAGGACGGAAAAGCTGTGAACAAGGGGGCTGTCAAACGTGATCGATGGTCGGTCATCGCGGCTTACGCGCTGGTAGCTGCCGCCAACCAGCTCCTGTGGGTCACGTTCACACCGCTGACAACCCCTGCGGCCCATGCTTACGGTGTGAGCGCCAGCGACATCGGCTGGCTGGCGGAGATCTTCCCGCTGCTCTACGTGCTTCTGGCCGTGCCGGCAGCATCGCTGCTTGACCGCTGGTTTCGCCCATCGCTGGTGGTGGGAGCACTGCTGAGTTCCGCCGGTGGTGCGCTGCGCGTCGTGGAGGGCACGTTCGCTCTGGTCATGGCCGGCCAGGTACTGGTCGCCCTTGGCCAGCCGCTTGTGCTCAACGCCATCACCGGACTTGCCAGCGCCTATCTGAAGCCGGCCTCCCGACCCGCCGGGATCGCGGTGGGCTCAGCCGGCATCTTTCTCGGCATGCTTGTGTCGCTGGTGCTCGGCTCAGCACTGGGGGGTGCTCAAATCCACACGATTCTGATGCTCGGAGCCCTGCTGTCACTGCTGCCAACGCTGTATCTGCTCACCGTGCTGGCCGTTGGTGAGCACCCGCCCATGGTTGGCAATCTGACCGGACGTGACGGACTGACAGTTGTCTGGCGTGATCTGGTGATCCGCCGCCTGGCGATGGTCGCCTTTGTGGGGTTCGGGCTTTTCGTGGCCCTGACGACCTGGCTGCAAACACTGTTGAAACCGGGTGGTGTGAGCGCTTCCACGTCTGGATGGCTGCTCGTTGGGGCGATGACAACAGGGGTGCTGGCGGCGGCGCTGCTGCCACCGCCGGTGATCAGAACCAGGACGTCCTCACGAATGTTCCTGATCGCCGCCGGCGGCGCTGCCGGCGCGTTTGTGCTGTTGGCGACCTGGCCAAGCGCCGCCCCGGCAGCGATCGCCTGTGGCGTGATCGGCTTTCTGCTGCTCTCGGCGCTGCCGGTGCTGCTTGAGGTCTCGGAGCACCGCGCCGGGTCAGCCGGGACGAGCGCAACCGCACTCATCTGGCTGTCAGGTAACGCGGGCGCGATCGTGATCGCCGTTCTGGTGCAGATCTTCGAGAGTCAGCCAACACTCGCGTTTCTCATCATGGCGGCAATCGCGCTGCTCGGGATGATGGTCGTGCCCAGAGGGGTTTTGCACCAAGTTTCCGGCGCAGGCGCCGGTGGCGGACTGGTGAAAAGCGACACGGGCCCCGGCGAAGAGCCTGCGCTCATCGCAGGCTGAAAGCCGTCAGGCGGGTGTCTCGCAGCCGCCCTTCGGCGCCAACCGGGGATCTGCGCGCTGCAACGCGCCTATGCTCTGACTGCCCTGACCAACGAAACACAGGAGTACGGACGATGCCAGCCAAAGCCAGTGCAGATTGGAACGGAGACCTCAAGACCGGACACGGCAGCTTCGTAGCCGGACCGACAATCAGCGGCCAGGTGACCTACAAGTCACGTTTTGAGGATGGTGAGGGCGCCAACCCGGAACAGCTGATCGCGGCCGCCCACGCATCCTGCTTCTCAATGGCGCTGTCAGCCGCCCTCGCCAACGCTGGCACGCCGGTTGACTCGGTCAAAACCGATGCGACGGTGACGCTGCGTAACGTGGACGGCCAAGCCACCCTGACCGCCATCGAGCTGAGCACCGTCGGGGTCGTGCCAGGCCTAAGCCAGGACGCCTTCGACCGCGCGGCGCAGGACGCCAAAGTCAACTGCCCGATCAGCCGTGCGCTGGCATCGGTTCCTGAAATCACCGTGCACGCCTCACTCGCCTAGCCTCAACCGTCCCACCGGACGGTTCAGTTCACCCAACCGGCACGGTCTGGCCGCTCGGTGAGCGACCAGACCAGCCACGCGACGTGACCGCGAGGCGGCGGCAGTTGTGTGGCAGCCCAGCTGCCACACGCTCCGGATTCCCAGCACAGCGGGGAAGCCAACCGCCGCGGGTCATAGGCAACCGCGTCGCCAAGCGCCTTTGCCAAAGCTTCCTTGCTGGACCACAGCGAGGTGACAAAGGCAGAATCGTGCAAGACGGACCGGAAAAGGTCAAGCTCCTCAGGCGTGCAGATTGACTGCGCGAAGCTGCGTTCACATGGGCTGATTCGCTCGATGTCAACCCCTACGGGAGCGCTATGCCAGGCCACCAGCGCCATGGGCAAGGCGTAGGACCGCGAAGCAAACGGCGCAGCGCTGGCCTGTGGATGGGCCCTGGCAAGCTGACGCGCTACCGCACCCCACGCCCGAGACTGATCGGCGCCGGCCACATTCAGCAGGGCATAGGCCGGTGTCGGCGACTGGCCGTGTGAACCGTTGTCCTTCAGCAAAGCAGACACGTTTGCGGGCGAGCCGTCCCCGTACCAGCCGGCAGACGCTGGCGGACGCCAGGCCGCGCCGGTCACAGCGGCGTGACCGGTGCGCCATGCCAGCGTGATGCCGCCGGCAGCTCCTCGCCACGCATCACGATCGAGCGGCCCCCAACGACGGTGCCGTCACCGATCACCGTGTCCGGAAGCGTCACACTGCTGGGCCCCAACGTCGCCTGCGCCCCCATATGCACCGGGCCGGTGCTCATCAGCCGGTCGTGGAAAAGATGGGTCTCCACCACCGCGCCGCGTCCCACCGCCGCGCCGTCACCAAAGCTGGCCAGATCAAACTCGGTGGTGTTGAGGTTCTCAACCCAGACATCGCGCCCAACCTTGGCGCCCAGCAGCCGCAGGTACCAGGACATTAGGATGGTGCCCACCAGTGGGGCCATCAGCATCGGTCCGGCGAGCTGTTCCTGACATGTGTTGACGATCTCATCACGCCACACATACCAGGAGAAGAAGGGGTGCTCGCCGGGACGGTAGCGTCCCATCAGGGTCCACTTGACCAAAGCGGTGAACAGCACCGCGCAGACACCCATCGCCACCAGGATGAGCGGCACCGCCAGCGCCATCCAGACGATGCCAAAGTTGCGGTGGACGTCCTCCGCGGCGCCGTAGGCCGCGGCGCCGAGCGCGAATGCGACCGTGCCCGGCAGCAGGATGCGCACCACATCCACCACACGTCGCGCAGCGCGCAGGCGCAGCGGCGGGTCTACTGTGCGCGCCGGGTCCACACACACTGGCCGGCGGGGTAGCTCAAGCGCCGGGGCACCGAGCCAGGATGTTGCCGCCCCGCAGCTGTGTGGTGCGACCGTCATCACCCCGATCAGGCTGCCGTCGCCAATTTTGGTACCAGGCAGCAGCAGCGCACTGTTTCCCAGAAAAGTCCGCTCGCCAACCTCGATCGGCTCAACGTTCAACCAGCCGTCGCGTGCGCGAGCACACGCGAACACCACATCATCAGCGGCGAAGCTGGCCGCCCCGAGCCGAGTCAGACGGTTCAGCCCGACCACGTTTGAGACCTCGGCGCGTGAACCCACCGGGACTGCGCACATCCGCAGCCAGCGGTTGGTGAAACTCGACGCGTACAGCGGAAAGAGCGCGAACCGCGATTGGGCAAGGAGGCGGTCGGTCATCCACAGCGACCATGGCGTCCGGCCATGTCCGTGATGCCAGCCAGGCTCGATCAGACGGCCAAGCAGCCGCACCAGCAGCGCCACCAGCACCGCGAGGGTCAATGTGAACAGCAGCGCGAACACGGGCGCCAGCCAGAGCAGCTCCCGCATCAGCGCAACGGAGTGACCGGGATTCCGCTCAACCAGCAGCAAAAGAATCAGCCCGGGCAGCGCGGCAAGCAGCGGCAGTGCCGTCTGGATGGCCAACCCTAACGCGTACATGCCGTGCCAGAACCGCACGCCGCCGGTGCGCTGTGGCGCAGGCGTGCGCGGCCAGTGCTCTCCGGCGAGCCCGACCCGCCTGCCGGGCGCTCCCGCCCAACGCTCGCCGGCGGGTACGCGCCCGGTGATAACGGTGCCGGGCTCAACCTCGGCGCCAGGCTCGATCCGCGCGCCGGGCAAAAGCAGTGCGCGCGTGCCGACACGCGCGCCGGCCCCGATGAGCACCTCGCCAATGACCAGCTCGCCCCCTTCAACGTGCCAGCCGAGCATGTCGATATCCCCTTCCAGGGTTGCGTTGGGGCCGATGCGCACCAGCGAAGATGCCGGCGGCAACGTACCAAGACGTGCTCCCCGGCCAACTTCGTGACCGGCCAGACGCGCGTAACGTGCAGCCCACGGGGTGCCGGTAAGCCCGTCCAGGCGCGCACGCTGCGCCAGCTGTTCCACGAACGTGATCCGGAAACTCATCCAGCTGTTGCGTGGGTAGCGGCCCGGCTTGACGCCTTTGAGCAGCAGGCGGCTTGCCACGGCGCTGAGCAACGCGTGCGTGCCAATGTTCGACAGCAGCAGCCAGCCACCGATGATCCAGGGCCAGCCAAGCTGCGGGCCGACGTGATACCAGCGGTCAAAAGCCAGGACGCCCGCCATCCATGCAGGCGCGTCGATCAGCACCAGGCTGAGATGTAGCATGAGCTGGATCAGCCGGATGGAGATGCCCGCAGTGCTCTGTGCGCTCTGATCGTTGGGTTTTGCGGGTTCCAGCTGCGACAGACGGGTGGCGAAACCGCCCAGCGTCGGGTGGTGGTAAAGGTCAGCGACCGCGACGCAGGGATAGCGCCGCCGCAGCGTTGAGACGAGCTTGGCAGCGGCGAGGCTCGTGCCTCCCGCCGCGAAGAAGTCGGTTAAAGCGCCGATCGGCACCGGACCAAGCTGCGCCGTCCACTGCTCGGCAACCCAGCGCTCATGGTCTGAGAGAGTTGAGGTCTCGACCTGAGCGCCTGCGGTCGGCACCGTTCTGCCATCCGCCACGGGCCAGGGCAGCGCCCTGCGATCCACCTTCCCGGCACCGCTCATCGGCAGCTCAGAAAGCGTCACCAGCGTTGGCAGAAGACCGGCTGGCAGATGGAGTGCCAGATACTGGCGGATCTGGTCATGGTCTGTCTCACCAACGACGTAGCCGACCAGTAGTTTGTTTCCAGAGTCGCTGTGCCGGACAGCCACCGCCGCCGCGCTGACGCCGGGCGCGGCGCTCAACGCTGATTCGACTTCACCGAGCTCGATGCGGCGACCGCCGATCTTGACCTGGTCGTCACGCCTGCCAATAAACTCCAGACCGCTTGGCCCGAGCCTGACAATGTCGCCGGTGCGGTAGGCTCGCCGCCAGCCGAGCACTTCCACACCGGCGTAGCGGCGTGCGTCAAGTTCCGTGTCAAGGTAGCGCGCCAACCCGACGCCCGAGATCACCAGCTCGCCGGCCTGGCCCGGCTCGGCGAGACGGTCGCCGTCAAGGACCGCGACCTGCCATCCGTCCAGCGGCCAGCCGATGGTGATCGGCTCGCCTGGCAGGATGCGAGCGGCCGTCGAGACGACGGTCGCCTCAGTCGGACCGTAGGTGTTCCAGACCTCGCGTCCGGCGGCCAAACGCCAGCCCAGTTTCTCTGGGCAGGCCTCGCCCCCGAGGATCAACAGCCGGACGTCCTGCAGGCAGGACTCATCCCACAGTGCGGCCAGGGTTGGCACGGTCGAAACGACCGTTATGCGACCTGCCACCAGCCAGTCACCCAGCTCAACTCCCGCACGGACCACCTCACGTGGGGCTGGCAGCAACGCGGCGCCATGGCCCCAGGCCAGCCACATCTCCTCACAGCTCGCGTCAAACCCCACCGACAGCCCCGCCAACACGCGGTCAGATGGATCGATCCGCCAGAGTTTTGCTTCGGACTGCACGAACGCCGCCGCGGACCGGTGGGTGACAGCCACAGCCTTGGGGCGGCCCGTGCTGCCCGATGTGAAAATGATCCAGGCGTCATCGTCAGGTTGTGCGGCGCCCCGCTGACCTTGCGCAGCGACCTCTGTCGGCGCAAGCTTGCCGCCAGCCTGCAGAAGGGCGCATGCACCAGAGCGGGTGATCATGTCCTTGACCCGGTCCTCTGGGTCGTCAGCGTCGATGGGCACGTAGGCCGCACCGCAAGTGAGCACGGCCAGGATCGCCACGTACAGCTCCGCGTGGCCACTGCGCAGGCGAATGGCAACCCGGTCGCCGCGACCCACCCCGTGGGCTCTCAGCCGCCCAGCAAGGCTTTTGACCGCCCTATCGAGCTCAGCGTAGGTGTAGGCCGCGTCCGGAGCTTCAAGCGCCAGCCTCTCCGGCCAGCGTCGCACCGTACGCTCGAAGATCGCGCCAAGTGTCAGGTGCCGGGGCTCATGAGCGGTCCCGCGTGTTGCGGAACGTGCGCTGGAGCGGTGGGCGTTCACCACTGCGTCCTGCAGTGCCATATCAGGGTCCACGTTGCCGGCCTCCTGGGAACCGTCTGTCAATTTAGTGTCAGGTCCAGATAAATAACAACCTGCACCAAAGATTCCCTAACAGCTCGGTTAGGTTCTCGTTGCCAAAGCTTTTACGCCTGGTTGACGTACATAAAGGCAGCTGAACGGACCCTCCGGGGCGCGCGCACCGCAATGCACGGCGCTACGCAATTCGCAACACTCTGTGTCTCCGACAAGAATCCCGACGGCGACCGCCGGCGGGGTGAGGATACGCAAACCAGAAACAACAACGGCCGGCCTCAGCGCCGGCGGGCGCTCCGGGTCCAGAACCTGCGTTGAGCGCCACCTTGACGAAGGAGATGGTCATGGCCCGCAGCGACACACGGCTCGGCGAGTTCCCGATCATGATGCGCGGCGAGCCGCGTAAGACCGATGAAACATACGAGGTCCTCAGCCCTTACGACCAGTCACTGGTGGCGGTGGTCCACCGGGCCCGCGCCGCCGACATAGAGGAAGCCATCCAGGCGGCCGAGGTGGCCTTCCAGGAGACCCGCCACATGCCCTCATGGCGCCGCGAACAGATCCTCGAACAGATCGCCGACGGCATCACCGCCCGCCGCGACGAGATCGCCCAGACAATCGCACTTGAGGCAGGCAAGCCCGTAACCACCGCAGGGGTCGAGGTTGACCGCGCCGCCTTTGTCTTCCGCGTAGCGGCCGAGGAAGCCAAGCGCATTGAGGGGTCGATCGTCTCACTTGACTGGCTTCCGGGCAACGAGGGCCGGCGTGCTGAGATCTACCGGGTGCCGCTGGGCGTTATCTCAGGGATCAGTCCGTTCAACTTCCCGCTGAACCTGGTTGCGCACAAGGTCGCACCCGCGATCGCGGTGGGCAACCCGATCCTGCTGCGCCCGGCATCCCAGACCCCTCTGGCAGCGCTCAAGCTCGCGGAGATCGTGTATGAAGCAGGTCTTCCCAAGGACGCCTTTGCGGTTCTGCCGAGTTCAACCGCGACAGCCGCCCCGCTGGTGGAGGACGATCGCATCAAGAAGCTGACGTTTACCGGCTCGCCACAGGTCGGCTGGGCCCTCAAGGCCAAGGCAGGCCGTAAGCGCGTGACACTCGAGCTGGGCGGCAACGCGGCGGTGATCGTCTGCGCTGACGCCGACGTCTCCTACGCGGCCGAGCGCGTCGCCTGGGGCGGCTTCTCAAACGCCGGGCAGTCCTGCATTTCAGTGCAGCGCGTCTATGTCGACCGGTCGGTGTATCCGCGGTTCGTGGCCGAGCTGGTCGAGCGTGTCGGCGCCCTGAAGGCCGGTGACCCGCTTGACCCCGCCACCGACGTCGGACCCATGATCGACGGCGGCAATGCCGACCGGGTTGAGTCATGGCTCAAAGAGGCTCAGGAAGCTGGCGCCGAGATCCTGACCGGCGGTGTGCGTGAAGGCAACGTCTGGCGCCCGACCGTGCTTGCCAGCGTCGAGGAATACCTGAAGGTCAGCTGCGAGGAGGTGTTTGCGCCGCTGCTCAGCGTCAGCGCGTTTGACGACGTCAACGATGCGATCACCGCGGCCGGCACAAGCGACTTTGGCCTGCAGGGCGGCATCTTCACCAATGACATGCGGATCGTGGAACGCGCGTTTGATCAGATCGAGGTTGGCGGTCTGATGGTCAACGATGTCTCCACCTACAGGATCGACCACATGCCATATGGCGGTGTCAAACAGTCAGGGACCGGGCGCGAGGGGCTGCGCTACGCCATGGAGGAGATGACCGAGATGAAGCTTTTGACCTTCAACAGCCGCAGCTGACAGAGGGCCGCCGGCAGTTGTTGGGGGTGCCGGCCAGCGGGCCGGCACCCCTTGAGCCCTGTGAATCCGCCAGCCACCACGCCAAGAAAATTCACCGCGGACCACCACGCACCCAGACGTGTGTCATATACAGTCAGCCTGATGTCAGTCACCTTTAACGCCAGCGGGCGCAGTTACCAAGCACCCACCAACCCGGTGTTGGCAATCTGCGCCGACGGCTGGGACCCGGAGTACGTCGACGACGCCCTGAACCGCAAGCTGATGCCAAGGCTTGCGGAAACACTCGCGGGGGGCGGCACCTACACCCTGGGACAGGATCAGGTGCCGACCTTCACCAATCCCAACAACGTGACGATCGTGACCGGAGTCAGTGCGGCGGTCAACGGAGTGGCCGGCAACCACTACCGGACCGCTGACGGTGAGGAGGCGCAGGTCACCGATGCGAGCTTTCTGCGCGCCCCGACGATCCACGACGCTGCGCAGCAGGCCGGGGTGCCGGTCCTGTGCGTGACCGCCAAGGACAAGTTGCGCAGGCTACTGGCCAGCGGCGGCGTCCCCGCATTCAGCGCAGAGAAGGCCCACGAGCAGACGCTCACCGACGGTACGACCGTGCTTGACCTGGTAGGCGCCCCCAACCCCGGCATCTACGACTGGCAGCTGTCGGTGTACACCGTCGACATGGCGCTGGCGATCGCGCGTCGGACCGGAGCGCGGCTCGTGTACGCGTCGCTGACCGACTTTGTGCAGCACGCGGCCGCTCCCGGTGAGCCGATGTCAGACACCTTCTACCGCGCCATCGACGGCGCGATCGGTCGCGCGCTCGACGCCGGCTTTGTGGTTGGCCTGGCGGCTGACCACGGGATGCGCGCGAAGGTCAAAGCCGACGGCAGCCCCAACGTGCGCTTCCTCGACGACGCCCTGACCAGCGCGGGCGTGCGCGGCGCTCACACGCTGTGCCCGATCACCGACCCCTACGTGGTCCATCACGCCGCGCTCGGCTCACTGGCGTGGGTTCACCTCGATGACATGGACGAGCTTGACCGCGCGCGCAGCGTGCTCGCCTCACTGCCCGGGGTTGAGGGCGTGCTTGACCGCGACGCGGCGTCAATCGCCTTTGAGCTGCCCGCCGACCGGATCGGCGATGTGATCGTGCTGGCTGACGGCGACACGGTCCTGGGCAAGTCCGCCGCACAACACGACCTCAGTGCTCTGCACGGGGCTCTGCGCTCACACGGCGGGTTGCATGAGAGCACCGTGCCGATCATCGTCACGCACCGTCTGAGGCCGGAGGCAACTGCGGGCCGGACGCTGCGCAACCGTGACCTGCACGATCTGCTGCTGAACGGACTGGCATGACCAGCGCCGCCACGCTGGAGGTCCGCTCCCCCTACACCGGTGAGATGGTCGGCCAGGTGCCGCTGTCAGACGCCAGCCAGATTCGCGCCATGCTGCGCCGGGGCGCCGCCTACCGCAACACGCTGACGCGCCATCAGCGCGCCGAGATACTTGAACACGTCGCAACCGAGCTGCGCGAGCGTGCCGAGGAGCTAGCGACACTTGTCACTCGCGAGTCAGGGCTCTGTTTGAAGGACACTCGGCATGAGCTGGTGCGGGCCGCTGACGTCTTCCGCTTCGCGGCGGGCGAGGCGCTCCGTGACGGCGGCGAGTCGTTTGCCGGCGACGTCTCCGCTAACGGGCGGGCGCGGCGCGCCCACACGATGCGTGTCCCGGTTCGGCTCATCGGTGCGATCACACCGTTCAACCACCCGATCAACCAGGTCGCCCACAAGCTCGCCCCCGCGATCGCCGCCGGCGCTCCAATCGTTTTGAAACCCTCTGAGAAAACGCCGCTGGGCGCGATCGCCCTGTTTGAGATGCTGAGCCACACCGACCTGCCCGCGCCCGCTGCCCAGCTCGTGATCGGCGAGCCCGCGACCGTGCTCGACGAGTTCCTGGCGGAGCAGGACCTTGATCTGATCTCCTTCACAGGCAGTGTGACGGTCGGCAAGATGATCGCTTCGCGGCTGGGGTACCGGCGTGCCGTGCTGGAACTGGGTGGCAACGACCCGCTGATCGTGCTGGCCGACGCCGACCTGGAGGAGGCCACCGCTCTGGCGTTGGCCGGTGCCTTTGGTAACTCCGGCCAGCGCTGCACCGCGGTCAAGCGGATCATCGTCGATCAGCAGGTCGCGGACGAGTTTGCCGAACGCCTTGCCGCCGGTGCCGCGAGCATCCGTGTCGGCGACCCGCTGGACGCCGACACGGGCATCGGCACGGTGATTGACGAGCGCGCCGCGGTTGAGATCGCCCGGCGCGTCGACGCCGCCATCGCCGATGGCGCCACGCTGCTGTACGGCGGCCAGCGTAACGGCGCACAGCTGACCCCGGCGGTGCTTGACGGCGTCACGCCGGGGATGGAGCTGGTCAGATCTGAGACGTTTGGCCCGGTCGCGCCGATCATCCGCGTTTCCGGGCTGGATGAGGCGATCAACACGGCGAACGCCACCCCCTACGCGCTCTCCTGCGGAGTGTGCACGTTTGACTGGCGGGCGATCTCCCGTTGTATCCAGGAGGTGCGCGCAGGCACCGTCAACGTCCGTGAAGTACCGGGCTGGCGAACCGAGATCACGCCGTTCGGCGGCGTCGGCGACAGCGGCCTGGGCGTCAAGGAGGGTGTCCGCGAGGCGGTCAATACGATGACCTTCTCAAAGCTCTACACGTTGCCGTGGGACTGAACGGCCACCGATGGGCCCGTCCAGCGGGACAGGCGCGCCCATCGGTGGCTGATTACTTCAACTGGCTGGCAGGGTTCACCCGACCGTCGGGGTGATCGTGACCGCCGCCTTCTTGCTCGCGTCCGGGATCGGGACGATCACCTCAAGCACACCGTTTTTGGTTGTGGCTTGAATCCGGTCGGGGTCAACGCCGGCGGGCAGCGACATCGAGCGGTAGAAGGAGCCGTGCCGCCGTTCACGTCGCACGTGGTTCTTGCCCTGCTGCTCGCTGGCTCCGGCGTGCTCGCCGGAGATCGTGAGCATGTCATCCTGCACTTCAATCTTGACGTCCTCGGGCGTCACGCCGGGCAGGTCCGCATAAACGACCAGGCGGCCTTCCTCGCGCACCACATCCAGCGCTGGCGCCCAAGCCCTGTCACGACCGTCCGTCCAGTCGTCGAAAAGTCGGTCCAAGCGGTTGCGCAGCTCACCCAGTTCAGAGAACGGGTCCCAACGCGTCAAAGGTCCGGGCACAATAGTCCTCCTGTAATGCTCTGTCGGTGAACACTCACCAACGTTAGCGGCATTGTCGCCGATCACCATCAGAGTCGGCCTCCCAGGCCATCAGAATCAGACGGCCAAGCGGTGTTCAAACCACGAGCCGCCACACTGCTCAGATGACCTCCGGCACCATCTCGATAGCACCGCACGGGCACTCCTGCGCACACAAGCCGCAGCCCTTGCAGTAGTCCAAGTCAATGGTGTAAGCGTAGGCGCCAGGCGGGTCAAGCTTGACAACCGCGTTGTCCGGACAGACGCCATAACAGTTGTCGCACGCCAGGCAGTTTCCGCAGGACAGGCAACGGCGAGCCTCAAACAGTGCGTTTGACTCATCCAGTCCAAGCACCACCTCATCAAATGTTGATGAGCGCCGGACCGCCTCAAGCTGCGGGCGCACGGTCTTGGGTGCGTCGGAGTAGTACCAGGTGTTGAGGCTTGAGAAGGGGACCTCCTGGGGACGCGGCGCCGGGCCCACGCCGGTCGGGCTGGCGCTGTCACCCAGCGCGCCCGCCAGCACGTGTGCAACGTCCACCCCATCGTCGGCAAGCATCTGTCCGGCGGCCGGCATACCGGCCTGCAACCAGCGGTCAATGCCGTACGCGGCGCGGCGTCCGTGCCCGATGCCAACGGTCACGGTGCGCTCTGCGGGAATCGCGTCACCACCGGCAAAAATGCCCGTGTGACCGGTCATCAGGTTCGCGTCGACGACCACGCACGCGTCCTCGATGTCGATCCCGGAGACACCGTCAAGCAGTGAGAGATCGGTCTGCTGGCCGGTGGCAAGCACCACAGCATCAGCCTCAAGCTCCTCAAACTGACCGGTCGGCTGCGGGAAGCCGTGCTCGTCAAGCTCCATCTTCTCAATCGTCAGCCGACCCTCGTCAGCCTGGGTGATGGTGGTCAGCCACTTAACCTGCACGCCCTCCTGAAGCGCCTCCATCAGTTCCGACTCGTGGGCCGGCATCCGGTCACGGTTACGCCGGTAGATGATCACAGCCTCCTCGGCCCCGAGGCGTTTGGCGGTGCGAGCCGCATCCATGGCCGTGTTGCCGCCGCCGTATACGGCCACCTTGCGACCAAGCATCGGCGGCCCGGCGGTCTCATCTTCCATGTCACGCAACAGTGAG
>JBMFHK010000062.1:0-14370 GCA_049976865.1 Solirubrobacteraceae bacterium
CTGTCAGGCTCGGTGAGCTCAACCCTCAAACCACATGGGTGCTCGCGCAAGCAGGCATCGAGCCGCCAGAGTACCTGCCCCACATCATGCTGCGGGCACGTGACCTAATGCGCACCGAGTATCCAAGCATCAGCGAGTCCGACCCGATCCGTGAGGTCGGCCGGGCGCTTGACCAAACCGACGTCAGCCTCGTGCCGGTGCTGGACAGCGAAGGGATGCTGGCCGGTGTAATTACGACCCGCACCCTGGCGCGCAGGTACGTGCGCGAGTCGCGGGCAACCTCGCGGTTGCGTGAGGACACCTACATTGACGCCGTCCTGAACGTCCTGGAAGGCGAGCTTTTGAGCGGTGAGGACGGACCGCTGCGGGGCCGAGTATGGGTTCATGCCAGCTCAGCCGAGGCCGCAACAGGTATTTCCGCCGGCGACGTGGTGATCTGTGGCGACCGTCCAACTGTCCACCTGGACGTGCTGGCCCACGACATCGCGCTGCTGATCCTTTCAGACGGCTGCCGTCCCAACGCGGCCGTGCTCGAATCAGCCCGCGCTCACAAAACCGCGGTGATCACCACGCCGTTTGACACCTACCTGGCGGCCCGGATGGTGGCGCTGGCTGAGCCGTGCCGAGACCTCATGGAGGAGGATGAGATCACCGCCACAGGTGATGACCTCGTCAGCGAGGTGGCCGAGCTGATCAGGCAGTCCCACCACGGAGCGGCGGTCATCGTCGACGAGGGCCGGCGTCCGATCGGCCTTTTGGCCCGCTCCGAGCTGGTTTCGCCGTTGCGCCGCCGCGTCATCCTTGTAGACCACGCTGAGCAGGCACAGAGCATCCCCGGCATCGACCAGGCTGAGATAGTGGAGATCCTGGACCACCACCACATCGGCTCGATCGAGACCAGGGTGCCGGTGATAGCCACCTTCGACCCTGTCGGCTCCACGGCGACGCTGGTGGTCGAACGGTTCCGGCGCAGCGGCGTGGAACCGTCGCGCTCCACCGCGATCATGCTGCTGGCGGCCGTCATGTCTGACACGGTGATCCTAAGCTCCCCCACCACCACCGCCCGCGACATTTCGGCTATGGAGCACCTGGAAAGCATGCTGTCGCTTGACGGCCGCGACTTTGGCCGCCGCATGTATGAGGCGACTTCAGACGTGTCTGGGGTCCCGCCCGCGGATCTGGTGCGACGCGACGCCAAGGCTTACCGGTCAAGTGCCGGCACGTCGTTTGTGGTCGCACAGGTTGAGGTGATCGGTAACGGTTTGCTGGACCGCAAGCAGGAGATCCTCGCGGCCATTGAAGCGGAACGCTCCCGGCAGGGCGTCCAGGTTTACGCGCTGATGGTCACAGACGTCGTTGAAAAGGGCACGCACCTGCTTGTGGGCGGCGACGTTGGCGCTGTTGCCCGCGCCTTTGGGGTCGAGCAGCGTGACGGCGACACGCTCAAGCTGCCTGGGGTAATGAGCCGCAAGAAGCAGGTTGCGCCCAAGCTGCTGACCGCGCTGTGAGCGACGTGCCCTGAGAGGTCGTGTGACACCGACCGCGTGGCCTGCCGCTGGCCGCGCTTCTCATGGCGTCGGCAGCGCAGACCCCTGCTCGCTGAACACCCGCGCGGGCGCTTCCCCCCACAGCTGCTCCAACCGGTAGAAGTCACGCAGCTCAGGGGTAAACACGTGCACGATCACGTCCCCGTAGTCCATCAACACCCATTGAGCCTGTGCGACGCCGTCAATGCGAGTGGGCAGCATCCCGTGGGCGGTCTTCATGCCCAGCTGGATAGCCTCCTGGACGGCCCTTACCTGGCGATCACTGCGTGCGCTGCAGATCACGAAGTAATCGGCGACCGAGGTGAGTCCGCGGATGTCCAACTCCACGATGTTCTCTGCTTTGCGATCCGCGGCCATCTCGGCCACTGCCTGCGCGATCTGCTGCGGCGTCATGACTGTTCAGCTACCTCCGTATAGGTGATGTTCGTCGATGTAGCTCGCCACCGGCTCAGGGACCAGGAAAGCGATCGGCTCCCCGCAGCGCACCCGCTCACGGATCTCCGTGGAGGAGATGCCAATCCTCGGCATGCGGAAGAACTCGGCGTGCCCAGCGCCCGTCAGACTGGCGAGCGCCCGGTCAATTGCCGTACGAGACGTGCCGCGGCGCCTTGCAACCGCGAGTGTCGCAAGCGATAGCACGCGAGCAGGCTCACGCCAGGAGGGTAGACCGGCCGCCACGTCACCACCGACGATCAGAAACAGCTCGCTATCTGGCATCTGGGCATGCAGTGTGACCAGCGTATCCACCGTGTAGGACGGTCCCGCGCGCAAAACCTCCATGTCAGAGACCTCGAACCGCCCGTCCATGGCAACTGCACGGCGACACAGTGCCAGCCGATGCTGGGCGCCGGGATCGTCCTGCAGCGGCTTGTGCGGCGGACAGCCGGCTGGCATCAGGATCACGCGGTCCAGCCCCAGCCGCAGATGAGCCTCCTGTGCACAGATCAGGTGACCGATGTGGGGCGGATTGAAGGTCCCACCGAAGATGCCGACGCGCGAACTCAGAGGCGGATGTGGCCGGAACCCTCGACCAGGTATTTGAAGGTGCACAGCTCACGCAGTCCGATCGGGCCGCGGACATGCAGCTTCTGGGTTGAGTTGCCGATCTCTGCGCCCATACCGAACTCACCGCCGTCGGTGAAGCGTGTTGAGGCGTTGACGTAGACGCAGGCAGCGTCGACACCAAGCTGGAACGCCCGTGCCGCCGCCGTGTCGGTGGTGACAATCGCCTCCGAATGACCGCTGCCGTGGCGGTTGATGTGATCCACGGCGTCCGGCAGGCGGTCAACCACGCCAACCGCCATTTCCAGAGCGAGGTACTCCGTGTCCCAATCCTCATCGGTGGCGTACCTGATCGGCAGGTCGGGGACCAGCGCACGCGTGCGCTGGTCCCCGTGCAGCGTTACGCCGCACTCGTGCAACGCATGCAAAACGCGCGGCAAAAACTCAGCCGCCACGTCCGCATGCACCAGCAGCGTCTCAGCGGCGTTACAAACCCCAGGACGCTGCACCTTGGCGTTTATCACGATCTCCTGCGCCGCCTCAAGATCGGCGCGCCGGTCCACGTAGACGTGGCAGTTGCCAGCAGCGGCATAGATGACCGGCACGGTCGCCACGCCTTTGAGGGCCTGCTTGAGCGCCTCACCACCACGCGGAATAATCAGATCGACAGTGCCAGTCTGGGTAGCAAGCTCCGCCAGCTCCTCACGGCCACCGCCGCTCACCAGCGCCAGCGCGCCGTCAGGGATGCCGGCTTGCCGAACCGCATCGGCCGCAAGCGCGACCAGCACAGCGTTTGAATTGGCGGCAGTGCGCGAGCCACGCAGCACAACCGCGTTGCCGGACTTCAGACAAAGCGCGGCGGCGTCGATCGTGACGTTCGGACGCGCCTCATAGACGACCGCCACGACGCCGAGCGGCACTCGCACCTTCCGCACATCCAAACCGTTGGGCAAACGAAACCCTTCGATCACCTCCCCGACGGGATCTTTCAGAGCGGCAACCTTCCGTACACCGTGCGCCACAGCCGCGATCCGCGCGGGGTCCAGAGCGAGCCTGTCAAGCAGCGCATCCGATAATCCCGCCTCACGCGCGGCCTGGAGGTCGAGCGCGTTGGCGGCAACGATCTGCTCAGTATGGTCAAGCAGCGTCTTGGCGATCGCCCGGAGCGCGTGATTCTTCACATCAGAACCCACCGCCGCAAGCTTCCGCGAAGCCTCCTTGGCCGCCAGGCAAGTCTCCGCAACCGATCTGGTGGTGGTTGGCATCCCGTCCCAAAGCTTACGCCAGCACAAAGTAGTCGCGGTGGACTGCCTCCTCGCTGGCAGCAGGCATCAGCCCGCGCACGTCCGCGGACTTCATGCCGCGCACAACACGCATCTCGCTGGCACTGTAGTTGCTGATCCCTTTGCCAACCGTCTCGCCGGCAAAAGTCACCTCGATCGCGTCTCCGGCTTCAAACTCGCCGCTTACCTCTACGACTCCAACCGGCAGCAGACTGGTGCCGCCTTCACGCAGCGCGCGGGCGGCGCCCGCATCCACCTCAACGGCGCCGCGTGACGGCTTGGCGTACTTGAGCCAGAGCTTGAAGCTGGAGACCCGGTCGCTGCGCGCGGTGAACGTCGTTCCAACGCCAGCGCCGCGCACCGCAGCTTCGACAGTTCCGGTCAGCTGCCCGTTGGCAACGACCGTCGGTATGCCTGCTGCGGCTGCCATCTCAGCGGCCACCACCTTTGATCGCATCCCGCCAGATCCCAGCACCGAGGTCTGCTGACCGATCCGCAGATCCTCCAGATCGTCGACCGCGTCGACCACCGGGATCAGCCGAGCATCCGGATCGTTGCGCGGATCAGCGCTGAACAGGCCATCCGTGTTGGTCAAAAGCAGCAACCGCTCAGCGCCGACCAGGATCGCGACCTGCGCCGCCAGAAAGTCATTGTCGCCAAACGAGATCTCGTCGGTAGTGGTGGTGTCGTTTTCATTGATGATGGGCACCACGCGCCAGTCCAGCAGCCTGGCGAGCGTTTGGCGTACGTTCAGGTAGTGGGTGCGCGCATTCAGATCAAAGAACGTCAGCAGAACCTGGGCGCTGGCTACACCACGCGCGGCCAGCAGCTCGTCGTAGACACGGTAAAGCTTGCCCTGCCCAACCGCGCTGGCCGCCTGCAGTTCCCCCAGTGCCCGAGGCCGCTGTGCCGGTGCGATCCCCATGACTCCCAGGCCGCGTGCAATCGCACCGCTGGTGACGATGATCGGCTCGGCGCCGGCTGTGTGCAACGCGGCCACTGAATCGCAGATCGCTGCCAGAACCTCTGAGCGCACCGTCCCGTCGTCGTTGGCCACAACGCTGGAGCCAAGCTTGATGACCACAGCACTCATGACGGGTCGAACTCAAAGACGATGCCCGCGATCTCCACGTCGTCGCCGGGCTCAAACCCGGCGTCCTGGAGCGCACGGATCACACCCATGCCGCGCAGCCGGCGCTCCAGGTGAGCAAGCGCATCCTCATTGTCGAGCTCATAGCGCCGCAGCAGCGTCTCAACGGCCTCACCGCTGACGATGAAGCGCCCGTCCGGGCCCCGCTCCACGCGGAAGCCGGCGCGAGCGGCAGGACGGAACACACGATGTTCAGGCAGCTGCGCGAGCGTCCGGGCGTCGTCGTCGGCCCGCTGCCGAGCAGAGAGCTCAGCGCTGCGCAACGGCACC
Organism: Solirubrobacteraceae bacterium; assembly: GCA_049976865.1. GTDB lineage: Bacteria > Actinomycetota > Thermoleophilia > Solirubrobacterales > Solirubrobacteraceae > Palsa-465. The sequence continues at coordinate 5,253 of JBMFHK010000062.1, forward strand.
CGGCGCAACAGCTCGGTGACCAGGTCATCCAGCCCCAGGCGGGTCACTGCGGAGGTGACCAACACCGGCGCCTCCTCACCAAGGGCAGACCGCCAGTGCTCGCACGCCGCCGCCGCTTGCCCGAGGCTCACCAGATCCGCCTTGGTGAGCGCGAGGATCCTGGGCAGGGCCGCCAGACGCGCGTCGTGGAGCTCAAGCTCTCGCTCGACGGCTGCGAAGTTAGCCACCGGGTCGGAACCGTCAAGCGGGGCCAGATCCAGCACGTGGACCAGAAGGCGCGTACGTTCGACGTGCGCAAGAAAGTCGTGACCCATTCCAGCCCCGGCGCGGGCACCCTCAATCAGACCCGGAATGTCGGCGATCACAAGCTGACGCGCATCCCGGTGGATCGTGCCCAGCACCGGCGTCAGCGTGGTGAACGGGTAGGCAGCAACCTTCGGCGCAGCCCGCGTGATGCGCGTCAGCAGCGATGACTTCCCGGCGTTGGGCAGACCGACCAAACCAACGTCAGCCAGCAGCTTCAGTTGCAGGGTCAGCCAGCTCTCCGCCCCCGGCAGACCAAGCTCGGCGAACCGCGGGCTCTGCCGCGTGGAAGTTGAGAAGTGCTGGTTTCCGCGACCACCCGCCCCCCCGGCGGCCACGATCGCGCGCTGGCCGGGCCGCACCAGGTCGTGACGGTCACCGCTTGCCTCGACCAGGACCTCAGTGCCGGGGGGCACAGGGATCTCAAGCCTCGGTCCATCAGCGCCGTGACGCTGGGCACCCTGCCCGTGGGTACCACGCTTGGCGGCAAAGTGTGATTGGCGCCGAAAGTGTTCAAGATCACGGTAGGAGTCGTCGCAGACCAACACGACATCACCGCCGTTGCCGCCGTCACCGCCATCGGGCCCGCCCTTGGGCACGTGCGCCTCACGCCGGAAGCTCATGCAGCCGTTGCCACCACCCCCGGCCTGCACGTGGATGCGCGCCCGATCCTTCATGCGCAAAGGCTCCCAGACATGGCTGCGCAGCCGCCCGTCTTCTTCTTCGTCGCCAAGCCGTGTGAGAACTTCAAACGGCGGCGTCGCGCTCAGGCCACGTCGCCCGGCTGCCTAACCGAGATGACCCGTCCGCGCCAGCCGTGTTTGAACTCAACGACACCGGCGGACTTGGCGAAGATCGTGTCGTCCTTGCCCATGCCGACACCAACACCCGGCTTGAAGACCGAGCCACGTTGACGGACGATGATCTCACCGCCCGTCACGGCCTGCCCCGCAAAAACCTTGACACCAAGGCGCTGAGCGTTGGAGTCACGTCCGTTGCGTGAGGAGCCAAGCCCCTTCTTATGCGCCATCTGAAGCCTCCAATTCGGCGCCGCCGGAGCGCGGGACGCCCGACAGCGTGATGTCCCTGATCTCAATGCGCGTCAGTTCCTGACGGTGCCCGTTACGGCGCCTGTAGCCGCGCTTGGGCTTGAACTTGACGACACGAAGCTTGGGGCCGCGCTCATGGCTCAGCACGGTGGCGGCGACCCCAACCTTGGCAAGATCCTCTCCGTCTATCACCTGGTCGCCATCGACGTAGAGCAGCGGGGTAAGTGCGACGCTCTCACCGTCCACCGCGTCCAGACGCTCGACGAGCAGACTCTCGCCCTCTTGGACGCGATACTGCTTGCCGCCTGTTTTGACAATTGCGTACATGTTCACTCTGAAAGGTTGTCCTCGGCCGTCACAGTCGCAGCGGCCTTGGCCGTGGTACGCCGACGGCCGCCACGCCGCCCACGGCGCCGGACGGACGATTCTACGCCATCTGCGTCGCGATCAGCGGCATCCTCGCCGACGCCGGAGTCCGCCACGATAGCAGCGTTGGGCTCCGGCACGTCGTCGCGACCCGGGGACTGCGCGACCAAGGCGCTCTGCGCCGCCGCGGACGCGGGCGCGCTGTCAATCAGCTCAGCCACCGCCTCGGTGCGGGAAACCTTGACGATCCGCACCAGCCGCTTCTGACCGACAGCCCGTTCGGCCCCTTTGACGCACACGATGTAACCGTCAACCTTGGCCACCGCATCGCCGGCACTGTACATGTGCGGTTCGACGATCTCCAGGTAGACCTCCTCACCCTCGCGGAACGGCAGCGCCCGTTCCAGGACGCGCTCACGGTCAGCCTCCAACAGCACCGCGAAGTGGTCAAGCGGCAGCCCCTCAGAGCCCTCAAAGTGAAACCACTTGCCGGTGTCGGCCTCAATGGCACGCAGCGCACGCGCGTCGTGCCCGGTGAACTCCTGGCTGACACGCGGGTTCATTTGCAGCAGCAGAGCCTCGGCCTGCACCTTGGTGGCCAGCTCGCGCATCCGCCTCTCAAACTCGATCGCGATCGTCTCCTCCGACTTGATCACACCCTCACCGTGACATGTGGGACAGGCACGGGTCATGATCTCGCGCACACCCTCGGTGACGTTCTGACGCGTCATTTCAACCAGGCCAAGCGGGGAGATCTCCACCACAAAGGTCTTGGTTCGGTCCTCATCAAGCGCCTTGCGCAGCGTCTTTAGAACCGCGTCACGGTTGCGCGCGCGGGCCATGTCGATGAAGTCGATGACGATGATCCCGCCGATGTCACGCAGACGCAGCTGACGCACAACCTCGTCGGCTGCCTCGAGATTGGTCTGGGTGATGGTGTCTTCCAGGCGTGCGGTCTTGCCCTTGCCCGTGAAACTGCCAGAGTTGACGTCAATGACGGTCAGCGCCTCGGTGTAGTCGATCACCAGGTAGCCGCCGCTTGGCAGATCCACACGTCTTGACAGCGTGGATTCCAGCGCGCGGTCCACGCCGTAAGCCTCAAACAACGGCTTGGGCCCCTTCCAAAGCTCAACGTAATCCACCAGCTCAGGAGCGGTGCGAGAGAAGAACGACACCAGCCGGTGATGCTGCTTCTCGTCATCAACGATCGCACGCTCAAACTGCGCGGAGTAGATGTCGCGCACCACCCGAACCGACAGGTCCGCTTCCTGGAAGACCAGCGCTGGCGCATCGATCGTCTCGACGCGCTTCTGCAGGACCTCGTTAAGTTTGAAAAGGTACTGAAGCTCCCGTTCAAGGTCGGCGCGCCCGGCGCCATGGGCAGCGGTGCGGATGATCGCGCCAGCGCCCCTGAGATCGAGTTTGGCCGCCTCCTTGCGCAGCCGGTCACGCTCAGGCTCGTCAAGGCGCCGGGAGACACCGACACCCTCCCCGAAGGGCGTGTACACCATGTAGCGCCCGGCGATCGTGAGGTCCATTGACAGCCGCGCACCCTTGGTCTTCAGCGGATCCTTGACAACCTGCACCACGATCTCCTGGCCGGGCTTGAGCAGATCCGTAATCTGATTACCCTCGCGTTTGGAGCCACGTCCGCGCCGCGGCGCATCAATGCCTGGCATCACGATCTCATCGACGTGCAGAAAGCCGTTCTTGTCCAGGCCGATGTCTACAAACGCAGCCTCCAGGCCGGCCAGCACATTGTCAACGCGACCCTTGTAGATGTTGCCGACGATCGAGCGGGCGCCACGCCGCTCAAGGTACAGCTCGCTGACGCGGTAGCCAGCGGCAGGTTTGGCCGACGTGCGTCGGCGCTTTGGGGGGGGAGTGTCAGCGTTGCGGGCGGCGGGGTCACCGTCGGCTTCAAGCATCGCTACCCGCGTCTCACCGCGGTCAACGCTTACCAGGACTTGCTTCTTCAATTGTTGTTTTCCTTTGAAATGGTGTGTGGCGGGAGCGGGTCACGCCGTCAAACGATCAGCACCCGGCCTTTGCCGGCCGACGCCATCCGCGACTGGATGTGAATCGACTCGAGCAAGCCCAGGGCTGCGAAGGTCACGATCATCGACGAGCCGCCGTAGGAGAGCAGCGGCAGCGGCACACCGGTGACCGGCATAATCCCGGTGGCGCTGCCAACGTTGAGGAACACCTGGAACATCAGCATCGCGAGAATGCCTCCGGCCACCAGGGTTCCGAACAGGTTCTTTGACATTGCGACTATCCGCAGAGTGCGCCAGATCAGCAACGCGTAGAGCGAGAGCACAATCGCCGCGCCGGCAAAGCCGTAGGTTTCACCGACCACGGCGAAGATGAAATCGTTCTGAGCCTCAGGGATGAAGTGAAAACGGGTCTGGGTGGCGCCCGCTGCGCCGCGTCCGGTCTTTCCGCCTGAGCCGATCGCAATCAGACCCTGGCTGAGCTGATAGCAGGTGTCACCGGCCACACCGGCCGGACAGACCGCAGGCGGGTTCAGAAACGTGGTAAGACGGTCCATCTGGTAGGGCTTGAGCAGCTGGACGTGCAGCGCCGGCGCGGCGACCAGCACCACCACACTGGCAAGCGCGAACAGAGCGGTGAGCGCCGCGAAGTATTTCCAGCCGACGCCCATAAAGAACAGCACCGTGACCGCCACCACAATGTAGATCAAGCCTGTGCCCAGATCCGGCTGTTTCATCACGATGACGGCGGGCACCAGCGCCAACAGCATCGCCCGCACGGCCGTGCGGCGCTCGGACAGACGCCTGGAACGGTCCACGACAAATGCAGCCAGAGAGACGATCAACAGGATCTTGCCAAACTCGGACGGCTGGAACTGAAAGAGCGGCAGCGGTATCCAGCGTGTCGCCCCGTTGGCGCTGTGAAACGCGAACACCACAAGATTGAGCGCGATCAACAGCCCGTACAACACGTAGCGGAACTCACGCAGGACCGAGTAGTCAAAGCGGGTGATGACTAGGGCGAGCACCAAGCCGATACCAGCGTAAAGAACCTGCCGGTCAGCGTAGGAGCCGTCACCGGCGCCACGCAACGTGATGAACGAGCAGGCCACGAGCGCCAGCGCCCCGAACAGCAGCAGGGGATCAAAGGCGAGCAGCAAGGCGAGAGTTCGACTCTGGGCACGGGACGCCGGATCGGCCCTCTGGATGGGAGTGGTGGCACTCATGCGTCAGAGGAGGTGCCGGCGATGTACGGCCCTGGGCGGCCCAGGAACCACTCTGAGAGGATCTGCCGCGCTACCGGCGCAGCGCCGACCGCACCGAAGCCGCCCTTCTGGACGTTGACGACCACCACGATCGGCTTGCTGGTGACGCTGGCTGGGACATAGCAGGCGTACCAGGCGTCCTCCGGACTGCTCGAGCTGTTACCCAGCTCGGCGGTACCTGTCTTTCCATAGACTGTCTTGGGGAAGTTGGCCATCACACCGGCGGACGTTCCCATCGGCGCGTTGGCCGCCAGATAAAGGCCCTGCTGGATCGCCTTCAGGTAAACGGACTTGATGCGGAGCTGGCGTTTGGGCGCCGGGTGTATGGAAGCCAGTACAGATCCGCTTGGCGACTCGATCGCCTGCCCAATGTGCGGCGTCACAATGGTACCGCCGTTCTCAACCGCAGAGTAGACCACGGCAAGCTGGGTCGCGGTGACCTGGTCGTCATACTGCCCAACGCCGGTGTTAACGTTGTCGCCCACGGTCCAGTAGGCGGAGCTGGCGATACCACAGCCACCGGAAAGCACCTGGCCCTGGGAGACAACCGCCGGTGTCTTGGCGCTGCGGTGATACCCGGGCAATGGCTTTGAGCTGATCTGCCCCTGCGCATTGGTGTACGCGTAGGGGCCTGTGGCGTGCTCACAGTCCATCTCAAGCTGCCACAGTCTGGCCTGCAGCTTCGGAGAGCCAATCTGCCCGGAGGCCTCGCCAGGCAAATCGATGCCGGTGGTGTGCCCGATCCCGTACCTTGCCGCCCACGCCTGCAACGGGCCGCCGTTGCCGACGTTGCTGTTCATGAGATACCCAAGGTTGTAAAAGAACTCGTCATCTGAAACTTCAATCGCGTACTGCAGATCCACGTTGCCATAGTGAACGCCACCGGCGTTATGCAGGCACAACGCTTGCGGCCCGGTCCCCATGCAGAAGTCCTGGAAGTCGGCAAAGATCTTGTTCAGCTGCCATTTGCCGCTCTCCAGCGCAGCCGTCGCGGTGATCACCTTGAAGGTTGAGCCGTCGGGCATGGCGCCGTCTATCGCCCGGTTGTCAAGCGGCGAGTTGCTGTGCGGTCCAAAGTCCTTCTCATAAACAGAGTTGGAGATCGGCTGCGTGAAGATGCTGGGGTTGTAACTGGGCAGCGAACCCATCGCGTAGACCGCACCGGTCTGCGGGTCCATCGCAACAAACGAACCGCCGGTCCCGTTGTTGAGTTTGATCGACTTTGCCAGCGCCGCCTGACCGACCCGCATCAGGGCAGGATCCAGCCAGGTTTTCAGTGAGTCACCCTGGACCGACGGGACACCCTTGGCATAGCCCTCGAACTGGTTCTGAGAGTCGACTTTGACGCGCTCCCGGCCGTCCGTTCCCTGCAGCTGCTGGTTGTAGTAGTACTCAAGTCCGCTCTGGCCAACGACGCTGCCAAGCGGAACGCCACGGAAAACCTTCTCGTTCTGCTCCCCTGACGAAAGTTGGCCGAGCGTCCCGAACACCTGGGCGCCAACCCGGCCCAGCGGGTAGGTGCGCTGGAAAACGTCGGTGGAACGCACGCCCGGGAACTCGCTCTGACGCTCGGCAATGTAATCCTGCACGTCCGCTGAGACCTGCGACTTGATGGTGACGTTGGCGTATTGCGAGGACGCAACCCCCTGCGCCACCTTACAGGCGACCGGGGCCAGGCGCGGTGTGTACTTCTGTGGTCCTGATGACAGGTAGACGTAGTAGGTGCACGGCCCGGGCTTGGTGGACATCCCCAGGATCCGCGCAAGCTTGTCATAGAGCACGTAGTCAGCGGCCGGCTGCTGGGCAAGCGCCGCTGGGTCCGCGATGTCAAGCGAAATCGGCGTGGGCAGCAGCTCGGGCGAGATCTGCACGGCCGGCACCGCTACAGACCCCACCAAGACGTTGCCGTTTGAATCAAGGATGTCCCCGCGAGGGGCGGCAACGGGTATGGACCGGATCGAGTTGATGTTGGCCAGCGCTCGATAATGACCACTGTCCAGGACCTGCAAGAACCACAGGCGCAAGAAAATCAGGGCGAACATCACCAGCGCAAAGCCACCGATGGCAGCGACCCGCACGGACAGCTGAGGGGGCGCCAGCGAGGCTCGCCGATCAGGCGGAGTGCTGTCACTGATCATCATCGCCCAGCCGCCCGTGAGTAGCGCTCAGACGGACGCTGCAGCGGGCTGAGCGCGCCGCTGCTGTAGGAACGCCGCTGGCGCCTGCTTCGATCAGACGGGATCGCCCTGTAAAGCAAGCGCCTGACCAGCTCATAGACCGGCAGCGCCAGCAAGCTGTTCACCAGGACCTGCAGGATGATCTCCTGCAGCAGCAGCCAGCTGACCGGTGCGTCGGAGTCGAGCATGAACTGGATGACTGCCATGCCCAAGCCGGCCACAAGCGTTGCCGTAGCGCCGGCAGCCAGCGGCATCAGCCCGTGCGCCGGGTCGCGAAGCTCCCGCAGGCGCCCAGACCAGTAGCCAATCGCAATGAACAGCAGAGAGCTGACACCGAGCGTCTGCACCATCGAAAGATCGACCAACAGGCCGATGCCAAAGCCGGCGACCGCACCGGGCAGCGACCCGGCCAGCAACCCGATCGACATGACCACCAGGGGTGTGATGTCCGCATTGACACCGAAGATCGAGATCTGTGCAACGACCGACACCTGCAACACGACCGCAAAGAAGGCAACGATCGCGATCCTGATCCAGAGACTGTAAGAAAAATCCTTCACGACTAAATCTTTCACCGGCTGACGTGCGGCGTGGTCAGAACCTGCACGGTGGTCAGATTAGAGAAGTCAACCAACGGTTTGACTTCCACCTGCTGGCTGGTGAGCAGACTGGTCTGCGGTGAGGCGCTGGAAACGACGCCGATCGGAATGCCTGCCGGGTACAGCGACCTGACCAGGCTGTTGGTCGCATCAACAAACCCGCTGGTGACCACCAGTTGACCCGCCAGGACCTGCGCGGTTGACGGCAGGTCGGTGAGACGCAGACTCGCCGGATCGGTGACGGCTGGCTGAATCAGGCCGTCCGTGCCGGTCGTGTTCTCAATCATCGCGCCAACCGAGAACTTCGGCGAGGTCAGAAGCGTGACGATCGCCTGGTCTGAGCTGACATAGGAGATGTCACCGACCAAGCCGCCGGGACCGACGACAGGATCGTTGAGAGCAACCCTGGCGCCCGTACCCTGGTCGATTGTGATGGTGTCATACCAGTACACCGGGTTCTTGCCGATCACGTCGGCTGCAACCGGGTGGTCGCTGGCAAGCCCAGCCTGGTCGTCAAGCTTCAAAAGGCCCTGGTCGACGTTGAACTGATGTTGGTCCCATTGGACATGCGCCAACTGATTGATGAGCGCATGGTTTTGTCTCTGAAGGCTGGCCACCTCAGACTTAGCCCTGAACGTCGAGGAAACCCAGTTTCCGACGTCACGGAACGGTGAGAGCACCTTACTGGCGCCCTCCTGTACAGGCGCCAGCGCCTGTACCAAACCGCGCTGGACCGAATGAAGGGGGCTGCTGGACGGAGACCCGAAGTAATCAGTGAGAAGGATCAGGGAGACGACGACGAGCAGCGCGAGCACAGCGCGTCGCCGCCGGATCTGCTTGTCATGCACGTAGGACTCATCTCCAAAAAAAATCCCGGGGCCTTCTGTTAGTAGCGCCGACGACGAGAGCGTGAATTCCTGCTGGACCGATGGATCGCTTCAAACTCCTCAAGCGACCGTCCGGAGCCCACCGCCACACAGGTCAGCGGGGACTCCGCCAAATGCGACGGCATCTGCGTCTCATGACGCATCCGCTCCTCCAGCCCTTGTAGCAAGGAACCACCACCCGCGAGCATGATGCCGCGGTCCATGATGTCTGAGGCCAGCTCCGGGGGCGTGCGATCGAGCGTCTCCTTGACCGCGTCAATAATCTGTGCCACCGGCTCCTCAAGGGCACCCCGGATCTCCTCGCTGGTCAGCACAACCGTCTTTGGCAGGCCGGAGACCATGTCCCGGCCACGGATCTCAGCCTGCACTTCCTCAGCCAGCGGGAAGGCCGAGCCGATCTCCAGCTTGACCTCCTCCGCTGTCTGCTGGCCGATCAGCAGCTTGTATTCCCGCTTTGTGTAGTTGATGATCGCCTCAT
>JBMFHK010000063.1:0-14181 GCA_049976865.1 Solirubrobacteraceae bacterium
CGCGGCCTGAAAAGATGACAGTCCCGTCAAGGTTTCAACGACCTAGCGGAGCTAGCAACACCGACTTCGGCACCCTCGACCCCCTTTCCTGCCGCCTTTCACCACCGCCGCAGGCAAACCCCCACAAAACAAGCCGTCGCGGATCGTCTCACAACCACAGACCCCGGTAAATTCGGGCTATCCCACCCCGTCAACTCCGCATGGCCGGGAAGAGAACCACCTCACGGATCGTCTTGCTGCCGGTGAGCAGCATCGCCATGCGGTCGATCCCAAAGCCGATGCCTCCGGTTGGTGGCAGCCCGTACTCCAGCGCCTGAACGTAAGACTCATCATACGGCTGGGCCTCATCGTCACCACCGGCCGCCAAGGCCCGCTGCTCTTCAAATCTGGCCCGCTGATCGTCTGGGTCGTTGAGCTCCGAGAAAGCGTTGGCAACCTCCATGCCACCGATGAAGCCCTCAAAACGCTCCACCAGCCCAGGCTTGCTGCGGTGCCGCTTGGCAAGCGGAGAGATCTCGACCGGGTAGTCAAACAGCAGGCTCGGCTCAATCAAAGTCGGCTCCACATGCTTTGAGATCAGCTCATCAACCAACTGCGGCCAGCTGTCTGCCTCCGGGACCTCCAAGCCGCGAGCCGCCATGGCGCCCGCAAGCGACTGGCGATCGTTGTGTGCGCCGATGTCGATCCCCGTCCGCGCAAAGATCGCATCAGTCAGTGTCTCGCGGTGCCACGGCTTGTGAAAATCGATCGGACCCTGATACCCGATCCGCGCCGTAACCACCCGCATCAGCTCTTCAAAGCGATCGGCCACATCCATGTAGTCGGCATAGGCCTCGTAATACTCGATGGATGTGAACTCCGGATTGTGCTTGGGGGATATCCCCTCGTTACGGAACAGCCGACCGATCTCATAAACCCGTTCAAGCCCTCCGACGATCAGCCGCTTGAGGTAGAGCTCCGGAGCGATCCGCAGATAGAGCTCACGATCAAGAGCGTTGTGGTGGGTGGTGAAAGGTCGCGCCGCTGCACCCCCGTAGAGTGGTTGCAGGATCGGCGTCTCAACTTCAATGAAGCCCTGGGAGTCAAGGTAGTGGCGGATTGCGGAAACCATCCTCGATCGCGTTATGAAGATCTCGCGGACGTCCGCACTGGCGAGCAGATCCGCCTCGCGGTGACGGTAACGCGTCTCCACGTCTGTCAAGCCGTGAAACTTATCCGGAGGCGGCCGCAGGGACTTGGCAAGCAACTGAAAGTCCACAACGCGCAACGACAGCTCGCCGCGCCTTGACCTGAACGCCAAACCCTCAACGCCGATCACATCGCCAAGGTCAAGATCGGACAGCGTCGCCATGCGCGCAGCACCAAGCTCTTCAAGGCGAGCCTGAAGCTGAATGCGGCCCGACCGGTCAACCAGATCCAGGAAAGCCATCTTGCCCTGCCCTCGCCGGGCGGCCAGGCGTCCCGCGACGCGGTGCGCAACGCCGGTCTCCTCACCCGCCGTCAGCGTCGCGTGCGCGTCGCGCACCGAGCTGCTCGCCTCAACTCCAGCAAACGAGTACGGGAACGGCTCCACCCCCACCTTTCTCAGGGCGTCAAGTTTGGCTCGGCGTGCAGCAAAAGCGTCAAGGGGCTGGTCTTCAGGCATCCGCCAGCCCCGATGCTCAGGCGATCTCTATCTTTGAGATCTTCAGCCTGCGTTGGCCCTTGGGCGTCGCGAACGTGACGGTCTCACCTGGGCGATGTCCAAGCAACGCCTTGCCAACAGGCGACTCATTGGAGAGCTTCAGCTCCGCCGGCTTCGCCTCAGCCGAGCCGACGATCGTGTAGCGCAGTTGCGCGCCCTCCGCGTCGGTGACGTGCACAACGGTGCCGACCCGCACAATCTCGTTGTCAAGCTCGGTCGAGTTTATGACGGTCGCTGAACGCAACTTTTCTTCCAGCTGGGCGATCCGCGCCTCAACCATGGCCTGCTCGTTCTTGGCGTCATCGTATTCAGCGTTCTCACTGATATCGCCGAAGTCTCGGGCTTCCTTGATACGTGCGGCAACCTCGCGGCGGCGCACCGTGGACATATGCTCGAGTTCAGCCTTCAGGGATGCGAGGCCTTCTGGAGTAAGAATGAGGTCCTTTGGCATAGGCAAACTGGGTTCGGGTTTAACACACGGCGGACACCTACATGAGCGCGTGCAAACGCGCGCACTGGGCGCAGGAGTATAGCCGCCGCAACCACGCTTCCCATTGGGCTATCAAAAGAAGGCAGGCTCGACGCCAAGCAGCAGGCGCGCCTGGTCAACGCTTGCGGCCGTTTGCAGCGCGGACTGCAGGATCTTCTGCTGCGCCCGGGTGCCACCAAGCCGCTGCACATACCAGGGGTAGAACTTGCGCAGATAACGGTTGGCTCGCTCTTGGCCAAGATGCTCGACTGCACGGTCAAGCAGCCAGTCGAGCTCCTCAAGTATCTCATCGCGGCTCGGGTCGGTGACCCGGCCCTTCACGAGTTGCTCAAACAACCACGGGTTGCCCAGTGAGCCGCGTGCCAACATGATCGCCTCAGCGCCGGTCTGTTCAAACGCGCGCCTGGCAAGCTCCGCTGAATGCAAGCCGCCTGACAGGATGACCGGAACCGGCAGGCGCTGCACCAGCTCTGCCGCCAGCGCATAGTCAGCCTTGCCCGCGTGACGCTGCGAGGCATGCCGAGGATGGATAGCCAGACCAGCCACCGCGCCACTGTCCGCCAGCTCCAGAGCAACTCGCACACCCTTGCCGTCACCGGGATGCAGCCCCGTTCGCAGCTTCACCGTGACCGGCAGTCCGCTGCCACGCCTCGCCGCGCGCACAATCGCCACAGCGCGCGCCGGATCATCCAGTAAGGCCGCCCCAGCCCCGGTCTTACAGACCTTTGGGACCGGACAACCCATATTGATGTCGATCAGATCTGCGCCAGCCTGAGCCACCCGCTCCGCGGCTGAGGCCATCACCTCCGGATCGGCGCCGAACAACTGCACCGAGACTGGATGCTCATCAGGATGGATGCGCAACAGCTCGTTGCACGTCCGCGCATTGCCGTAATGCACCGCATGACTGGAAACCATCTCCGAGACGACCAGGCCGGCCCCGTAGCGTCGCGCCTGCAACCGCACAAACCAGTTACCGATACCGGCCAGCGGCGCAAGCACTACCCGGTTGCGCAACGTCACCCCGCCCAGTTCCCACGGCTCAGCCAGCTCGCGGTGTTCAGTCATGGTGTGCCTGGTCGGGTTGGTTGCGCAGCCAGATCAGGCGTAGCCCAATCAGTGTCAGCAGATCATCAACCTCGTCGATCGTCTGCGCCACGAATGGATACATGACGACTGAGAACCCGCCTGTGGCGATCACCCGGGTACGCTCACCGAGCTCCTGTCGCAGCCGTCTGACGATACCGTCCACCTGGCCGGCGAACCCAAAGGCGACCCCGTTGCGGATCGCTTCCACGGTCGAACGCCCGATCACGGAGCGCGGTTCGGTCAGCTCCACCCTTGGCAGCTTTGCGGCGCGCTCTGAGAGAGCGTCGAGCGAGATCTCAACACCGGGGGTGATCAGTCCGCCTAGGTACTCACCGGCAGCCGACACGACGTCATAGGTGATCGCCGTGCCGAAATCCACGACAACACAGGTATCTCGCACACGATCATAGGCGGCCACCGAGTTAACCAGCCGGTCGGCGCCGACCTCATGCGGACTCTCCACGCGGAGTGGCATGCCAGTGCGGATCGCTGGCCCAACGACGAGCATCTCATGGCCGAGATATCGCTTGGCCATCGCCACCCATTGCTCACTGAGCTGGGGGACCGTGGAGGACACGATCGAGCAGTCAATGTCCGCTAGCGACATGCGGCGCAATGTCAGCAGCCCTAGCAGCGTCGATCCCAGCTCATCTGAGGTCTGCTCACGCACTGTCGCAAACCGCCAGTGTTCAGCTACATGGTCACCACCGGGCTCAAAGACGCCCAGGTGCGTCTGGGTGTTACCCACATCAACAACCAGCAACCCGTGTTCCAGACCGGCCTCTGACATCGCGGTGACTATATGGATAGCGGCACCCCGGCAAGCCTGACGCCCTGACCGCTGTCGAGTGCGCTCAGCGCATCGGCCAGGAGCTGGCCGTCCGGCAGGCGCAACCCATGATCCAGCTCAAGCAGTGGCACCAGCACAAAGCGCCGGCTCTTGACCTCCTCATGCGGCAGCGTCAGTCGTTCTGACGTGTACTGAAGATCGCCAAGCAGCAGCAGGTCAACGTCAATCACGCGGGGTCCGTGCCTCAGTCCTCCGGCCTCACGGCCGACTTGACGCTCAACGCGTTTGCACGCGTCAAGCAGCATCTCAGGATCTGACTCGGTAACGATCTCAACACACGCGTTCAGAAACTCCGGCTGGTCAAGAACCAGCCCCACCGGTTCGGTGTCATACACCGACGAGGACCGTGTGACATCAATGCCTGCGGCTTTCAAGCCCTCCACAGCCGCCTGCAAATGAGAGCGCCGATCACCCAGGTTGGATCCCAGACCAAGATAGCCGCGCCGCTGAGTCACGCCTCTCGCCAGACCTCAACCGAAACCTCACCGATCGCAAGCGGGATGGGCGGCTCGGGTTTGGATGCCTTAACCCAGATAGCCCCCAGCTCATAACGCTCAAGGAGCCGGTCGGCGACCGCTGCGCAGAAGCGCTCCAGCGTCCGGTACTCACGCTGCTGGGAGATCAGATAGATGGCCTCACAGACCTCACCGTAATCGACCGTGTCCTCGATCCGATCGGTGACGGTCGCATCACAATCACCCACCTCAAGCCGCAGATCGACGATCAGCCTTTGCCCGATCTCACGTTCCGCGGCGCTGACACCAAAGTGCGTGTAGAGAGCCAGTCCGCTGATCTCAATGGTGACCTCAGGCTCAGGGTGCGAGTCCTCCCCGTCCTCGTAGGCTTCCTCCTGGTCGGCATCATCCTCGTCGTCGAAGGACTCTTCAAGCTCCTCCGTGTCAGCCGCTCCGTCGTCTGGTTCTCCGCCCGAGGCGGGCTCATCGTCGCGCACGTCGTCAGGATCGTCCATGGGCTTGAGACTTTAGCCGTGCAGCGCGGCGGCCGTCACCGTCAGCGCCTCACGAAGCGGCCGCACCTCGTGAACCCGGAAGATGCTGGCACCGCGCTCATAGGCAAACACGTTGGTCGCCAGCGTTCCGGCGCCGCGATCTCCTGTCTGGGTGCCGATGAGCCGGCCGATGAAGGATTTGCGGCTGGTGCCAACCAGGACCGGCCGTCCCAGGGCGGCAAGTTCAGGCAGACGGCGAAGCAGCTCCAGATTGTGCGCCACCGTCTTGCCAAAACCGATGCCCGGATCAAGAATGATGCGCTCCTCGGCGACCCCATGACTGACAGCAAAGGCCATGCGCTCTTCCAAAAAACTCTTTACCTCTGCCACCACGTCCTCATAGCGAGGGTTCTCCTGCATGGTGCGCGGATTGCCGAGCATGTGCATCAGGCAAACCTCGACGCCGCTGCTGGCTACCAGCTCGGCCATCTCTGGTGAGCCTCGCAGAGCGGTCACATCGTTGATCAGTGTCGCCCCCGCCGCCACGGCTCTTACCGCCACGTCCACCTTTGAGGTGTCCACCGAGATCCGAGCCCGGACCCCAGCGGCAACCAACGCCTCAATCACCGGAACTACCCGGCGCGACTCCTCAGCTGCCTCCACATCGTCAGCGCCGGGCCGCGTCGACTCGCCACCGACATCCAGGATCCTGGCTCCTTCAGCCTCCAGCGCCAGCGCGTGCGCAACCGCGTCGCCCAGATCAAAGAAGCGGCCACCATCGCTGAACGAGTCCGGCGTCACATTGACGATCCCCATGATGGTGAAGTCATCGTGCACCTCGCTAGGCCCCGAACCGATCATCAAAACGGCGCTCTCACCGGCCTTCCCGCAGTCAGTTGCTGGTGCGGATGAAGTACTCACGTGCCGCTTCCTGCCGGGATCGATCGTCTTGGCTTTAAGCAGCGGGTCGCTCGGTCTAGCAGCGTGAGCAGCTCGTGATAGCCACCTTCAGGTCTGCGGTAGACGGGAGCGTGCTCCTCCATGGAATGCCAGCCTCGCTGAGAACTGCGACTACTCGGCCGAGCCGCCCGCCAGGCCGGGGCGCGGGAACAGTCGCGGCGGCGCCTCCCCGCCGGCACGCTCGGCAGACGCAGGCGGCAGCTGTGACGGTGGCGGAGTCTCTGAACCGAACACATCCTCTTCGCTACCGCCACTCAGCAGCGCTTCAAACTGTTCGCGCTCGATCGTCTCACGCTTCAGCAGGATCTCGGAAATCCGGTTCAGCGACTCCCGGTGAGTGACAAGGATGTCCCTTGCCTGCGTGTGCGCGGACTCAACGATCCGCTGAATCTCAAAGTCAATCTCGCGGGCGATCTCATCCGAATAATCCGGCTCGGCGCTGAACTCGCGACCCAGGAAAGGCTGGCCATGGTCATGGCCGAACACACGCGGGCCAAGCTTGTCTGACATGCCAAAGCGCATGACCATCTGTTTGGCGGTGGCTGTCACTTTCTCCAGGTCGTTGGCTGCGCCGGTGGTGATCTCGCTGAACACCAGCTCCTCAGCGGCACGCCCGCCGAGTGTCATCGCCATCGTGTCAAGCAGTTCCGCGCGCGTGGTCAGAAACTTGTCCTCACCCGGCAGTGAGATGGTGTAGCCGAGCGCCTGCCCGCGTGAGGTCACAGATATCTTGTGAATCGGATCGCTGTGGGGCAGATAGTGGCCGACGATCGCGTGGCCCATTTCGTGGTAAGCGGTGATCCGGCGCTCATTCTCCCCCATGACGCGGGTTTTCTTCTCCGGTCCCGCGATCACCCGCATGATCCCCTCTTCAAGCTCAATTTGGGTGACCTCACGCTTGCCGCTACGAGCGGCGAGCAATGCCGCCTCGTTGACGAGGTTGGCAAGATCAGCGCCCGTGAACCCGGGCGTCTGTCCGGCGAGTGCGTCGATATCAATCTCCCGGGCAAGCGGCTTACCGCGCGTGTGCACCTCCAGGATCTTCCTGCGTCCGATTCGATCGGGCCGGTCGACCACGATCTGGCGGTCAAACCGGCCGGGGCGCAACAGCGCTGGATCCAGAATGTCAGGACGGTTGGTGGCGGCAATCAGAATGATGTTGTCCTTCATCTCAAAGCCATCCATCTCAACAAGCAGCTGATTAAGCGTCTGCTCGCGCTCATCATGGCCGCCTCCCAAGCCAGCGCCACGATGGCGTCCCACCGCATCGATCTCATCCATGAAGATGATGCAAGGACTGTTCTGCTTGGCCTGCTCGAACAGGTCGCGCACGCGCGAGGCGCCTACACCAACGAACATCTCGACAAAGTCCGAACCGGAGATGGAGAAGAACGGCACACCAGCCTCGCCCGCCACTGCCCGGGCAAGCAGCGTTTTGCCCGTGCCGGGGGGCCCGTATAGCAGCACACCCTTGGGGATCCGCGCGCCAAGTGCCTGAAACTTCTTGGGGTTCTCCAGGAACTCCTTGATCTCATAGAGCTCCTCAACCGCCTCATCCACACCGGCAACGTCACGGAACGTGATCTTCGGTGAGTCCACCGGCATCCGCCTGGCACGAGACTTGCCAAACGACATCACCTTCGACCCGCCACCCTGGACCTGGTTCATCAAAAACAGCCAGACCCCAATGAACAGCACAAACGGAAGCAGATACGTGAGCAGTGACAGCCAGCCGCTGGTCGCGGTGTCCTGCACCATCATCGCGGCGCCGCCCTCATGCGTGTCAACGGCGTTGACGATCTGAGACACCATGTTGTTGGGATAGCCGGTGGTGTACTTCACACCGTTGGTCAACGTGACGGTCGCTTGTTCGTCCTTCTGGTCGAGGTTGACGCTTCTGACGACCGTCGGACCGGCGTTGATCTGCTGCATCATCTGGCCGAAGTGGTAGTCCACTGACTTGGTCGAAGTGCTCACCAGCTGCGACGCAAAGAACGCGAGCAGCACCACGATCAGAATCGGAAACGCGGCACTCTTGAAAAAGCGGCTCATGAAGAAAATGTCTCGCGGTACACCCGAGCGCCGTCAGGACCATCCCGGCTCAGGGGCTTGTAACGGGCAAGCGTAGCAGCAGGCCCAAGGCAAACCGCCCGGCCGCACAGAGCCGTGCGGCGGCGGCACCTGGCCGTTGTGTCAGACCGGCGGCGGCTGATTGAGAACGGCGACATACGGCAGGCTGCGATAACGCTCGGCATGGTCAAGGCCATACCCAACGACAAACTCATCAGGGATCTCAAAACCCACGTAGCGGGGCGTGAGATCAACCTTGCGGCTGCCGGGTTTGAGCAGCAACGCGCAGACCTCCAGGGAGGCCGGGTTGCGGCCACGCAGATTGCGCAGCAGGTATTGCAAGGTCAACCCGGAATCAACAATGTCCTCCACGATCAGCACATGCCGGTCCTCAATCACCGCGTCCAGATCCTTCAGGATCCGGACCACACCGGAGGACTTGGTGGACGACCCGTAGGACGCAACCGCCATGAAATCAACCTCGCAGTCGATGTCCAGCGCGCGCATGAAGTCCGCCAGGAAAAACACTGCTCCTTTGAGAACTCCGATGAGCACCACGTCCTTGCCGGCGTAGTCAGCCGACACCTGGGCCGCCAGCTCATGCACGCGACGCGCAAGGTCATCTGCCTGCACCAGCACGGTACCGATTGCGGAGTCCCCGTTCACGTGAAGTGCAGTTTATGGATATGGCGCGCGACAGGCTTTACCGTTCACGTGGCGTGCTGGTAAAACTGAGCACTCCGTGGCTGACGGTGGCCCTCACACCGCCGGGCAGATCAAGGTGAGCGACCGGCTTTTCCTCAAGCGCCAGAATGTCCGCCAGACGCCGAGCGCTTCCGGGAGTGGGCCTGCCGTTCACCATGTCCGCCAAGCGCTGGACCACCAGTCGTGCGAGCGCCGGCGGTGAGGCACGCAGCGCCGCCAACTCAATCTGTTGGCCGCCGCCCAGCACGGAACTCACCAGTTCATCCAGGAGCTCCGCCTCCTCGCGCAGGATCGCAGCCAGCGCGAGCACGTTGCGTTCGGCGCCCGGATGGATCTGCCGCAGCGCTGGCACCAGGCCGTGGCGGACTCTGCCACGCGCGTAGGCATCAGATTCGTTGGTCTCATCGTCACACCAGCGCAGGCCACGGGCAACGCAGTACGCCCCGGTTTGCTCGCGTGTAAAAGCAAGCAACGGGCGGATCAGCAAGCCGTCACGTACCGACATACCAAGCAGCGCCCGGCGGCTCGGAGATGAGGCCAGACGGTAGAGGATAGTCTCGACCTGGTCGGTGGCGGTGTGTCCAACCGCCACCTCGGCGCCGCGAGCAGCGGCAAGCGGCGCCGCAGCCTTATAACGAACCTCACGCGCCCACGCCTGCAGGTTCCCAGACGAAGGGCGCCGGGCATGTTGCACGGTCAGCTCGACGTGAAGTTGCGCGCAGAGTTCTTGACACCACGACTCATCACGAGCCGCCGTGTCGCGTAGCTGATAGTTGATGTGCAGCGCGCTCACAGCGTCCGCTCCGGCGATGCGCACCGCCAGGTCAAGCAGGCACGTGGAGTCACGACCGCCGGACAGCATCACCACCACAGGGCGGCCGCCACGCAGCAGCTTGTCGGCCGCCACCTGCTCAAACAGTGCCCGATCCGGGTCTGTGTTCACGCGCGCCAACCTGCGTAGGCTCTGTAGATCTCCGTGGACTGGCTGAAGCCTCGCAACGGCACGTCAGGCAGCGGCTGAAATCGCAGCTCACCTTCGGCAGCGTTCACGACGCTTCCGGTGACAAGCACCTCCCCCTCTCTGGACTGCGCCTGAACGCGGGCCGCGAGGTTCACCTCACGGCCGTAGTAGTCGCCGTCACGGTAGCGCACATGGCCGTAGTGAACGGCTGCGCGAGCGCTCGGGCCGGTCCGCGACAGCAATTCACAAAGCTCGATCGCCCAGCTCGCAAGGGTGGTCGGGTCGGCGGCCACGATCATCACCTCATCACCGATGGTTTTCACCACCCGGGCGTCGCCTGGCAGTGTCGAGTTCACGGCAGCCAGAAAACGCTCCACCACCTCCAGCGCGTGCAGGTCGCCTTCTCGATCGGTTAGCTCCGTATAGCCCGCCAGATCCACAAACGCAATGGCAACGAGCATCCGGCCGACGTGGTCATCTGCCTCCGGCAGCTCCGCCTCCATATGCCCAACCACATCCTGTTCGATGTACTCAAGCAGCAGCCGATGATGAAGACGCTCCAGCAGCTGCGTGCTCAGCGGCAACAGGCTCTCCGCAACAGCATGGATCTCAGCTGCCAGCTCCTGAGGCGTGCCACCGGAGCGCATCAACGGCTCGTGCAGATAAAGGTGCACAAGTCTCACCTCAGCGTCGGCGATCTGAGCGATCGCTTGGCTGTAGACGCGCACGATCTGCAGCATTGCGGCGGCTGGCATGCCCGACCGCAGCCCGGTAGCGACGTAAGAGAGCACCTCCAGCGCCGTTTCGTCAAGCTTCTCGGCAGTGACAAACCCCAAAGCCGCCGCAACCTGGGCGACCGTGTCCAGATCAAGACGGCTGCGGCGAGCCGCCTGCCGGAAAGTCAGTAGCGGTGAAGACTGGGACCGGTCAAACAACTCGACCACCCGCCCAAACGCCAGCCTCCCCTCAACGGTGGCAGCACGAATCCGCGCAAGCGTGTAGCCACGCTGGCGCAACCTTGCCACGAGCCTGGCGTTGGCGAGGGCTGTTGCGTTCCATTCGCCCGCGTACTCAGGGAGCACACCCTCTCTAGCCCAGCGCCTCAGGGTCCCTGCGGAGACGCCTACGGCCGAAGCCACATCATTGATGCTCATCGCAGCGCGAGATTCTAAGGCTGAAACCATCGCCGCAGCCACCCATGGCCAGCCAGACACTCACGGCCAGCCATTAACCAGCGGCGCAGGCCGGTGTTTCCGTGTCGCTTGAATGTGCACCTGTCGTTGACTAGATTAACCCGCAGGGCGAGCAGGTATTTCCTGGAAGCACAACTGCACGCAAGCAACGAGGTCTCTCGTGTGGATAAGTTCAAACTAAACCATGTAATGGCATCGTCCGGAATCTTGGAGAGCAGCCTCACGGCAAGCGCGCAGTCCAGGGGACAGAGAGCCACTGTGCGCACCTACCTGGCCTTCGTGAAGCCGCACATCGACGTCACGTTCATGCTGGTGGCAGCAACAGGCAGCGTCTTGGCTGCGGGGCACGCTGCCACCACACCGCTGTGGCGCATTGTGGGCATTGTCGTAGCCGTGGGGCTGCTCAGCGCCGGCGCCGAATGCTGGACGAACCTGCTGGATCGCAACATGGACGCGCTCATGCCGCGCACCGCCAGACGCGCGCTGCCGAGTGGGCAGGTAAGCCTTCGAAATGCCTCTGCGCTGGGCGGGCTTCTAACCGCCTCGGGGCTCGCCATTGCGGTCACGCTGGGCCCGCTGCCGGTGCTCTTCTTGGGTTTGGCGCTGGTCAACAACGTTGTGATCTACAGCGCTCTGACGAAGCGGGCCACGCCGTGGAGCATCGTGCTCGGCAGCTTGGCGGGCCCGCTCACGCTCTGGGCGGGCTACACCACGGTCGCCGTGCCGGTCTCCGCGCCCGCGTTGCTGCTGGGAGTCATGGTCGCAGCCTGGGTGCCCGTACACATCTGGGCCATCGCCACGCTTTACAGGGACGACTACGCAACCGCGGGCGTCCCGATGGCACCGGTGGTCTGGAGTCGCATGGCCCTCTCAGTCGGATCGGCTGGCTCGGCACTCCTGATGGGCACGGTGGCAACGGTGGGCCTGGTCCTTCTGGGTGGCACTGCAGCCACAGTGGCAGGCGCCGTGGTCGGGTTAGCCTCGGCCGCGGTAGCGGTGGCGGCCGCTCTTTTGCCATGGCGGCCACGGGTAGCCGGCCCGCTGGTGCATTGGGTGACGGCCTACCTCTTAGCCGTGTTGCTCTTGGCGATCATCCTGGCCGCATGAGCGACGTTTCCGAATGAGAAAGGAAAGCGTATGACAACCGTATCGGTTGAGTTACCAAGGCCCGCAGGGTTAGAGCATCTCTCAGATGAGAAACTCGCCCACAACTCCTCGCTCATGGCGCGTCTGCTGGCTCTGTGGATCGTGATCATAGCCGTGGCGACGTTCATCACAGTGCCGTGGCTGCGCCACGCCAACAATGGTGACTTTACGGTGTCGTTGGCGTGGTTCTACCACGCTCTGATGCTGCCGTCAGCGTTGTTGTTCCTGATCTTGTGCACGCGCGTGTTCACCACGCATAAGTGGGTTCGCTACGTCGTGACTCACAGCGCCCCGATGGCCATCTTGGAGGGAGCCGGGTTCTTGATCTTGGGTTATGGAACCCAGGATCACATCACGTCCCTGGTGGACTTTGGCTACTGGATCATCATGCCGCTCACCATCGAGCTGTTCGCAGTGACCTTGCTCTTCGTTGGCGACCTAGCAGTGTCTGCCTTCTGGCCGCCCGCAGGCGAACGCATGCCACCCCAAAGGGCCGAGATCAACTGGGCGCTCTTCTTCGCCGGCGTGTCGGTGCTCACCTGGGTGGTGCTGGGCATCATTGCAGCCGCCTCGGTTGTTGGTGTCAACTGGACGTTCTGGGCCCATGCGCAAAACGAGAGCACATCGACTCTCATGGGCAACATCATCACCTCCCACTCCCACGGCATGCTTCCGTCGTTTATGGCAGGCATCGTGTTTCTGGCGGCAGAGGCCTTTGGCTACTCGAAGCTCTCCGGGCTGCGCAAGCAGGTGGCGCGCAGCGGCGTGGGGATCATGCTGGGCGGCATCGCGCTGTACTCCGGCGTCTACTTGGTCTCCGCGCTCGGAACCTTCGTGATCCCGGCCTGGTTCCCGTCCGGGCCAGGCGGCGTCAACGGTCTAGCCATGGATGACACTTTCACCGGCCTGGTTGGACTGGGCGCCCTGGTCGTGGCCTTCACCATGATCCCAGAGATCCGTGGCACCTTCCACCGGGCGGGTGAGACCGTCAAGGCCCGCTTTAACCCGGTTCGCCTCGGCGTCTACATGACCTACCTGATGGCAACGGCGGCCATGTTCGGCTACGGCTATTACAACGAGATGAACGAGAACAAGTTCGGCTTCGCGACCACGCTGTCAGCCTCGCGTGTGGTGGGCGACCAGATCTTTACCAGGGCCCACCTGCTACTGGTGTTCGGCTCACTCCCAGTCATCGCCGTGTTCTTGATGGCGGCCGAGCTCATCGGCGACACCGACGGCTTGAGCGAGCAGGTCAAGCGCGTCATGTCAGCGATCGTGCTGGTCGGCATGGTGGTGGCCACCGCTGGCCTTGGGATCTGGACTTACTCAACGCCGCTGCACGCAACAACATGGAGCATCAGCAATGCGGGCGCCGTGCTGTACATGGCGGGCCAGGCGCTCATCCTGCTGGGGGCGGCCGTCGAACTCTTCACATTCCGCAACCCGAGTGCGATGATGCTGAGTCCCTCGGGGACACTCAGGCGGTTCTCGCCCGACTCCGCTGCGTTGGCCTCCGCAGACGGTGGCGGCGACCCGCTGGCCCCAGGGATACAACAGGCACCTGCTGATCAGTAGTTCTGCGACCCTGGTGGCCGGATCGTAAGGTCAAGCAAATCAACAGGACGGCTGCTCCAGGCCGGCGGCGCGTTGTGGCGCCGCCGGCCTGTTTGTAGGACCGGCGTTCGCGCCAGCCCCGGCCGCCCGGCCGACCAGTGCCGTTTCCGCACGAGCGTGAGCTACGTTGCGCACGCGGCGAGATCAGAGACGAGAACAAGCCGGAAGGGCTGGCTGCCATAACTGTTCACGTCGTCTGTTGGCTTTGCGGGCTGCCAGCACGATGGTCGCAGCTCAGAGCGGCGGGCGTGGCTGCTAGCGGTGTGCTGCGGTTGGTGTTGTTTGAGGGTTTGTGCAAGGCTGGTTTCTGGTCGGTGCAAGCGTGCCCGAATGTGCGGGCCTGTGCCGGCGATAAGCCCGTAAGCAGCGTGTGAGGGAGTCAGGATGCACAAACTGCACGCCTGAAAGCCGACTCGTGCATCTGATACCGAAAACCGGCGGGTTTTTGCACAAACTGGCTTTACGCAGCG
>JBMFHK010000064.1:0-6946 GCA_049976865.1 Solirubrobacteraceae bacterium
CCGCCCAGGCCGAGTGCATCGCACAGCCGGATCCCGGCCGGCAGCATTGTGAACAGCGCTTCCGGGCCAACATCCACGGTTGTTCCCGCAAACGGCAGCGATTGGATCCGTCCACCAAGGCGGCTGGTCTCCTCAAGCAGCGTTATGTGAAGCGGTTGCGTTGCGGTTGCTTGGCTGCCCAGGTGGCGAGCAGCGACCAGTCCCGTTATGCCGCCGCCCACAACGGCAATTTCCATCCGGTCGCTCACGCCGCTTGCTCACCCAGATGCGTGCTCGCGAGCTGCGCCAGGACCTCCACAAACTCGGTGTCAGCGTTGGGGGAGGGCGTACGCGCGAAGCCAAGGCCAACCTCGTGGGCCACCTCGCGAGCCTGTATGTCCAAGTCGTAGAGAACTTCCAGGTGGTCTGAGACAAAGCCGGCGGGGCACACCAGCACACCATCGTGCTGACCGTCCGCGCCCAGATCACGTATGACCTCGCAAATATCCGGGCCGATCCACGGGTCTGAGGTCCGCCCGGCGCTCTGCCAGCCCACTCCCCAATCATCAAGCCCAAGCATCTGGGCGACGGCCTGTGCGGTTTCCTGCAACTGCTGCGGGTATGGATCCCCGGTTTCCAGGATCCGGGTTGGCAGGCTGTGGGCGGTGAACAGCGTGCGTATGCGTTTGGCGCCCTGTCCGCGCAGTCCCGTCAGCTGGCTTTGTACTCGCCGGCCGAGCATCGCGATGTAGCCGGGCTCTAGGTGCCATTCGTTAATGAGCTTGATGTCGAGGCCACCGTGTTGCTGCGCGGACGCCGTCACTCGCTGCTGGTACTCGGCCACACTCATGGTGGAGTAGTGGGGGGCCAGCACCAGGGCCAGCGCCCGCTCGACGGAGAGGCTCGCCAACTCAGCCACGGCCTCCTCAATGAAGGGATGCGCGTGTTTCATGCCAAGCAGCACGTGCACGTCCGTGTCTGGAAGGCACTTCTTGAGCAGTTCTGCCACGCCCTGCGCCTGGTCTCGGGCTATCTGCAGCAAAGGTGAGACTCCACCGATCGCCTGATAACGCTCCGTGAGCTCGGCCAGCAGCTCCGGTGTTGGCGGCCGGCCGTGCCGGATGTGCGTGTAATAGGGCTCGATGTCCTCCGGGCCGGTGGGTGTCCCGTAGGCCAAAAGCAACAGTGCCGCTGTCTGCGTCATGGCTCTGCAGTCAGTGCTGCGACCGTTGCTGAGCTGTGCTGGTGAACGAGATCGACGATCCTTGCGAGCATGTCCGGATCGGTTTGCGGCAGCACACCGTGGCCGAGGTTGAAGACATGGCCGGTGGGTCCGGCCTGGGCAAGGATCGTCAGCACTTGTTCACGCACGAACTCCCATGGTGACAGACAGGCCGCCGGGTCGAGGTTGCCCTGCACCGCGGTGCCGGGTGTCATCCGTCGGCGGGCAGCATCCATCGGCACGCGCCAATCCACGCCCAGCGCGTCGGACCCAGCGGTGTTCATGGCGGTGAGCAGCTCTCCCGTGTCCACGCCGAAATACACGGTCGGGACGCCAAGGCCGGCGAGGCCCTCGAAGATCGGCTTGGTGGCGGGCAGCACGTGCCGGCTGTAACTGTGGGGGTCAAGCACGCCCACCCAGCTCTCGAACAGCTGAAGCACCGATGCTCCTGCCTGCGCCTGGGCTTTCAGTGAGGCCAGGGCGATATCAGCCAGACGGCTCAGCAGCTCATGCCAGAGCTTGGGCTCGGCGTACATGAGCGCGCGTGTGCGGGCGTGGGTCTTTGAAGGCCCACCCTCCACCAGGTAGCTGGCAAGCGTGAACGGGCCACCGGCAAATCCGATCAGCGGCACCTTCAAATCCTTGACCAGCAGGCGGATCCCCTCGATGAGCGCCGGCGCGTCCTGTGATGGTTCAAACGGCTTCAGCCGCCTCAGATCGGAGCTGGTACGGATCGGCGCTGCGATCACGGGCCCGACGTTAGGGACTATGTCAAGGTCAATGCCGATCGCGGCCAGCGGGATGGTGATGTCCGAGAAAAGCACCGCCGCGTCCACTCCGAGTCGGTCCACGGGCTGTGCCGTGACCTGTGCGGTCAGCTCGGGGGATTGGCAGATCTCAAACAGGCTTGCGTGCTTGCGGACTGCGCGGTACTCCGGCAGTGAGCGGCCGGCCTGGCGCATGAACCACACCGGGACGCGATCCACCGGTTGGTTACGCAGGGCCCGCAGCAGCGGCGCGTCCGCAAACCGGCCCTGCGGTCCGGGGAAGTCACTGGGGGGAGAGATCACCACGCAGAAGTTAGCTGAGCGCTCAACGGATAAAAAAACCGTGTGCATCGCCGCATGGCGTGCGGGATTTCCACGACAAGCACGTAGTCTACTCCTGAAGCTGTGATGAGCGCTGGCCGGTTAACATGGTGTGATATGAGTGGGCATTCACATCTGCTCGCACACCCTGATGGTGCGTTCGGTGCGGGAGAATCGCCGGGTGAGGCGCGTCGTGAGCGTGACGAGCGCATGGTGATGGCTGACTTTGACAAGGCTCCGTTCACGATCGCCTGGGAGGTCACGCGCGCCTGCGCCTATGCGTGTGCTCACTGTCGCGCGGATGCACAGCACAAACGCGATCCCAACGAGCTCGACACCGCTGAAGGGCTGGCGTTGATCCAGCAGCTGGCAAGCTTCGGGAACCGGCCGATCCTGGTGCTGACCGGCGGTGATCCGCTGATGCGCAGGGATCTCTTTGAGCTGGCGCGGGCGGGCGACGACGCTGGTTTACGAGTTTCCCTGACGCCGACCGCAACCGCGCTGGCGACTCCGCGCCGGATGGCACAGGCACGCGATGCGGGGATACGGCGTGTGGCGTTCAGCGTCGACGCCGCCGATCCCGAGGTGCATGACAGCTTCCGTGGTTTTCGTGGTTCCTTTCAACGGACACGTGCTGGGATCGCCGCCGCCCAAGAGGCGGGACTGTCGCTGCAGGTCAACACCACCGTCTGCGGACTCAATGTCGACCAGCTGCCAGATCTTGTAAGCCAGCTGGAGGAGTGGCAGATCGTGCAGTGGTCGGTCTTCTTCCTGGTGCCCGTCGGTCGCGGCATCCAGCTGCCGATGCTCTCCTCCGGGCAGCATGAGGAGGTCATGGAATGGCTGGCGGCGCTCACCGAGCAGGTGCCGTTTGACATCAAAGCGACCGCCGCGCCACAGTACCGGCGTGTGCTGCACAAGCGCACCGGCAAGATGGCCGGCGCCGGCTTCCACTATGCGGACGGCCTGAACCGGCCGATGCGCGGCGTCAATGACGGACGCGGGTTCATGTTCATCTCCCACACCGGCGAGGTCATGCCGTCAGGCTTTTTGCCTGTCGTGGCTGGCAACGTTCGTGAGCAGAGCCCCGTTGACATCTACCGGGACTCGACGCTGTTCAGGCAGCTGCGCGACACTGATCTGATCACCGGCAAGTGCGGCGTCTGCGATTTCAAGGATGTCTGCGGGGGCAGCCGCGCCCGGGCCTACGCGGTGACCGGGGACTATCTGGCCTCTGACCCGAGCTGCCCCTACGAGCCGGCGGCAGCGGCCGTCACCTGAAACCGACCCGATGAGCCACGAACGCGCGGCGCCGCGTCTGATCCAGGGGGGAATGGGCGTTGCCGTCTCTGACTGGCGTCTTGCCCGCACCGTCGCGCAGATGGGGGAGATGGGGGTCGTCTCGGGCACGGCGATCGGCACCGTGTGTGCCAGGCGCCTGCAGGATGGCGATCCTCACGGGGATCTTCGTCGTGCGCTTGAGGCGTTCCCGGACCAAGCGGTGGCCGGCAGGATCATTGACCGCTACCTGCTGCCGGGGGGCCGGCCCGCTGGCCGGCCCTACCGTGCCGTGCCCGTGCCCCGGCAGCACCCGGTTCGCCAGTTTGACGAGATGACCGTGGCCGGGGCCTTCGTCGAGGTGTTTCTTGCCAAGGAAGGGCACGACGGAAACGTCGGCATCAACTTTTTGGAGAAGATTCAGATGCCGACGCTGCCGTCCCTCTACGGAGCGATACTGGCCGGCGTGGACTACGTGCTGATGGGGGCCGGCATTCCCATCCACATTCCGGGCGCGATCGCCTCACTTGCTGAGCATCGCCTTACCGAGATCCCGCTCAGCGTGGTCGGAGCGACGGCGGAGGACCACTTCACGCTGAGTTTTGATCCACGCTCGGTTGTCAAAGACCCCGGTCCGGCACTGGTCGCCCCGCGGTTCATTGCGATCGTCTCATCGCACGTGCTGGCGTCCCATCTGGCGCGCAGCGAGGAAGCGCGGCCCTGGGGGTTTGTCGTTGAGGCGCCCATAGCGGGTGGCCACAACGCCCCGCCGCGCGGACGGTTGATGCTCGATGCGGCAGGTGAGCCGATCTACGGCCCGCGTGACCGGGTAGATATGGAGCAGATGCGTGCGATTGGGCTCCCTTTCTATCTGGCCGGCGGCTACGCTGATCCAGCGAAGTTACGGCAAGCTCTGGCCGAAGGTGCCAGCGGCGTCCAGATCGGCAGCGCGTTTGCGCTCTGCGAGGAGTCAGGGCTTGAACCTGAACTCAAGCGTCGCGCGCGGGAAGAGGTGGCTGCCGGTCGGCTGCGTCCGTACACGGATGCTGTTGGCTCACCCACCGGGTTCCCGTTCAAGGTTGGGCGTCTGGAGGGTACGATTGCCGATCCAGACGGCAAGGTGCACCGTTCCCGTCGCTGTGATCTTGGCTATCTGGTCACGACCTACCGGCGCGAGGACGGTAGCGTCGGGTATCGCTGCCCGTCCGAACCTGATGAGGACTTCCTGCGCAAGGGTGGGCGGCCCGAGGATCTGACCGGGCGGATCTGTCTCTGTAACGGGCTGGTGTCATCGGCCGGGCTTGCGCAGTACCGTCTGGACGAAGGTGGTCTGGAACCGATGCTCTTAACGCTCGGGGACGATGTTTGCCGGGTGCTGAAGGTGCTCTCCCCCGACGGAGCGCCGTACCACGCTGCCGACGTGGTGCGATACGTGCTGGGCGAGGGGACGGCTCCAGCCTGAACCGGGCGCCTGACGGACCCCCGGTTCAGGCTCAACGGCAGACCTCATGCCGGGGTTGGCAAGCGGCTCTCTGTAGGGCTGGTGGCACCGGGGTTGGTCTCGATGCCGCTTGGGGTGGTGGCCGTGCCGCTTGGGGTGGTGGCCGTGCCGCTTGGGGTGGTGGCCGTGCCGCTTGGAGTGGTGGCCGTGCCGCTTGGAGTGGTGGCCGTGCCGCTGGCGGCGCTCACTACGGGCGTCACCGGCCCGCTGTCTGCAAGGTTGGCGTTCGGATCCGAGAAACTGACACCGCCACTGGCAGTGGTGATGCCGACGCCGAGCGCCATTTTCGCAGTTCCACGGCGCCCAGCGGTCCGCTTTGCGTGGCGGGATGTGATTGCTGGGACTGCACCTGCGTGTGCTTCAGCGCCAACGAGCGCCGCTGAAGCTTGTGCACGAGCTCCAATTAGGGCCTGAACGTGCCGCATGTGGCGCGCACGCTGACTGGTCTCACTGGCGATTCCCGGTGCGGAATGGGCTGAGACGGCGGCAATGGCGGATTCGTTGGTCGTGGCGCGCAGCACGCCCGTGGAGATCGCGCCGCTGATCACGGTGGCTGGCGGAGTGCGGTGCTGGTGAGTGGTGCCGGTGCTCTGACTGACGGCGACCGTTCCTGCGGTGAGGAGGGCCGCTGCCGCAAAACCAGCGGCTGTCTTTGTGGCAATCGCACCGACGCCAGCACTGATCACCCCGCCTGTGCTCGCACCCCCGGCAGCGGCGCCAACGGCTCCGGTGCCAACGGCTCCGGCGCTAGCGCCAGCCGAGCTGGCGCTGATGCCGACCGCGCCCGCCGAACCCGACGCTGAGTGCCCAAAGAGATGGGCCAGCATGAGCTTCCACACCAGAAGCGCTGGGCCGAGTGGAGCGAGCGCGGCGAGGGCCTTGTCGGTTCGGCGCAGTTCTTTCTGGAACACCGCGCAACGCTGGCAGTTCTTGACGTGGCGGCGGACCGCCGGCGTGATTTTCGGTTTCAGTCCTTCTGAGACTTCGGCAAGTTCTTCACGTACCTGCTCGCAGCTGAGCAGGCGGGCTTCAGCGGCCTCCGTGAGCGACACGCGCGCGCGAACCAGTAGAGATTTCACACTGGAGACCGTGGTTTCCATCGCTTCTGCGATCTGCTCGTAGGAAAGGTCATCGAGCTCGCGCAGAACCAGAGCTGTGCGTTGCGTCTCCGGAAGGTCGCTGATGTCGTTGACCAGCTGGCGGAACTCGGCGCGCTCGTACACACGGTCAGCCGCGCTGATGCCATGGTCAGCCAGATGCGTGTCCATTGAGTCCACGCCGATCGCAGTGTTGCGGCGCAGATGGTTCAGGCAGCGGTTACGCGCGATGCGGTAGAGCCAGGGGCGGAGGTTCAACGGGCGGTCGTCTGCAAGCATCGCTGTGTAGGAGGCGGCCAGTACATCCTGCAGAACATCCTCTGCGTCCTCACGGGAGCCGAGCATGTGCCGACAGAAGCCGAGCAGCTTGCTCTGGTAGCGGCTCACGATCACCTCAAAGGCTGCCTGGTTACCACGCCGCGTGGCGGAAACCAGACGATCGTCAGACTGCAAGCGCAACAGCGGAGAGCGTGACTGCGCTCCGCGGGCCCCTGGGTATCTGAGTGCTGAGACTTCCATGCTGGCGTCTACACCCATGCAAAGCAAGCTAGCACCGCCAAAGTTGCGGTTGTGCAAGCGACATGTTGTGATTCAGCTGCGGTTCGGTGGTGCGCGGCTGCTGGTCACAGGCGGGCGCCGCTGCTCGCAGGCGAGGGCGCGGTGCCCGCAGCTTTGCGGCCGGAGCCCGCAGGAAAGAGCGGTGACTGGCATGGTGCCGGTCGGGCTACGGTGCGCGATAACATCGCGCCTCGCCTGCCCGGGTAGACAAATCGGCAAAGTC
>JBMFHK010000064.1:6956-14033 GCA_049976865.1 Solirubrobacteraceae bacterium
GGTACTGGGTTCAACCGGGCCCGGCGCAAGCCTGGGCGACAGCGCTGCCCAGGCCGGCCCACAATTCAGGTCCGGCCTGACGTCACGCTACCGCCAGGCCGGACCGGGTGTTTTGTCCAGCTTCGTCTGCGGCTGCGGCTGCGGCTGCGTCGGCGTTGGCCTGATCTCTGGGTGCCAGCCGCTGCAGCATGCGCTCCGCCAGCTGCCGGTTGCCGGTCACCTTGAGTCCGGACGCGTCACGGATGTTGGGGGAGAAGAGCGCCACCCAGGCGTTGGTGTCGCCTGTTATCTCGGCTCCCGGAGCGCCTACGTTACGTTCGAACACCTCGCAGACCCGGTCCGTGCAACGCATCGTATAACAGAGTTCCTGGCCATCACGACTGCCGTCGCTTATGCGGCAGAGCACCTCGCCGGTTGCGCCGACGTCTGCTACCAGCCCAGGTGCCAGCCGGAAGATCGCGCCGATGTCTACACGTTCACGGCTGCGCGGTTCGCTCCACGCCCAGCGGTAACCCCACCGCGCAAGTTCGCTGAGTACTGGCATCAGGTCACGGGCCCGGGGGGTGAGTTCGTAATCAACGCGGGGCGGGACCTCACGGTAACGCGAGCGGCTCAAAAGGCCGTCGGCGACCATGCGGCCCAGGCGTGAGCGCAGCTGCTCGGTCGAGATACCGGGTAGCACGCGTTGCAGTTCGACGAAGCGACGTGGCCCGGCCGCCAGGTCGCGGATGATCAATAGCGTCCACTTGTCGCCGACAATGTCCAGCGCTCTCGCGTCAGGAGACCACTGGTCATAGGGGTGACGCTTGGGGGGCGGGACCTTGCTCAACGTGACTCTCCAAGTGTTGTTGATGGAACTGGTCGTATAACCGTACTACCAAAGACGGTCTGCTGATAGGCACTTAAAGCATAAGCGGTGGGCCCGTTTGCGTACTGAAAGGTCCTGCAAAACTGCGGCTCGCCAGGGCGTTGCCGACAGTGCGTGCCATGTCGCCCGACGGCGCGCCACTGTTGCCGGGCTCTGCACGATAATCCGGGATTGGACGATGGGCGATCTGATCCAGCTTGCGGACCGGCGATGGGCAAGGTTAAATGCGCGGCGCGCGGACCGTGTCGCTGACGCTGGCGAGGCTCTGCCCATCGGTCTCAGCGACAGTCTTGGCCCGGCCCGCGGGCACGATCAGCGCCATCGGGGGCTGCCAGACCGTTCGCGGACCGTCACGCGCTTTTACGTTGCGATCGACTGTCCGCTCTCATACTTGGCGGCCGAGCAGGTTGAGCGTGCCTTTGGAGAGATCGCCTGGGTGCCCGTACTGGGTCCGCTGTCGGAACTTGGCGGCCCTGCCGCCAGTGTGCGACGCAGCGAGCACGCCACCGCCGTGTTGTTCGCGGCTGAGCGTGAAGCCAAGCTTTTGGGGATACCGTTTGTCCGGCCGGCCGTCTTTCCGATTGACAGCCGTCGGGTGGCACGCGTGGCTGTAGTGGCTGCTGGGGCCGGTCACGCCCAGCGGTTCGTCCTTGCGATCCAGCGGCTTGCGTTCGCTGGGGGCTTTGATATGACCCGGGACTACACGATCCGCGAGGCCGCTGCAGTGGCCGGCCTGGACCCTGATGTGGCGGCCGCCGCGGCACGAGACGGGAACCTTGATCCCATCATCCACCGCGCCACGGTCGCGACCGTCCTAGCCGGAGTCAGGCAGCCACCGGCGATCAGTATCGGCCTGCGCTGGTTTGAAGGCGCGCCGGCGATTCGTGAGGCGATCAGTTTCCGGCAGGCCGGGTCCGCTTGAGGGCGCACGGCCGACAGTTGCACCAAGCGTTGAGCTGAAAGCGGCTGAGCTTTCAGGAGGTGATCCCGGTACACCGCTGGCGAGGGTTATACAGCTGCAGAGCACCTGGCTGGGACCAGCGGGGTGCTGAGACGGGCAGGTCGGTTCGGCGCTCAAGCGCGAGCGCCGAACCGGGGTGAGCCTCACCGTCCGTAATGGATTGCGCTGCCGCGCAGAATGTCGTGCTCTGAGACCTCGATCTCTTCCAGCGCGAAGAGATCCATCACCGCTGTGAGGATCACGATCCCCGGTAGGATCGCCAGGGCGCGGTCTGGGTGCAGCCCAGGAACTTTCTGACGTTCGGCCAGTGGCATCGCCTGTAGATCCTTCAAGATTGCGGTGCGCTCCGTGGCTGAAAGGTGGTAGCCGTGAACTCTGTGCGGGTCGTATGGGTCCAGCCGCTGGGCGATCGCTGCCAGGGATGTCGGGGTTCCGGCAACGCCAAGCGCACGTGTCAGCCCGGTTCGATACCGCGTCGGCACGGCCTGCTCGAAAGTTGAGTACACGTCACGGTAGACGGCGCTGAGTTGCTCGGCGCTGGGCGGGTCACTGGTGATATGCCGTTCGGCCTGGCGAACCACGCCCGCCTGGGCGGAGACGTGAAAGTCAAGCTGGCGTTGGTGGCCGATGACCAGCTCGGTCGAGCCTCCTCCTATGTCAAAGACCAGTGTTGCGGGTCCGTTTTCTGACGGTGCCAGTGTGTCGGTTGCGCCCAGGTAGGTGAGCTGCGCCTCCTGTTCGCCACTGAGGATGTGCGGCTCCAGGCCGAAGCGTTTCTTGACCGTGAGAGCAACTTCAGAGCCGTTCTGAGCGTCTCTGACAGCGCTGGTCATCACCGCGACCGCGCGATCCGGTGCGAGGCGTCGGAGTCGCTGGCGGTAATCCTCAAGGACCGCGTACTCACGCTGCAGGGACGCCTGCGCGATCCGACCGCTGGCGTCCACGCCGGCGCCCAGACGGGTTACGCGGCTGATACGGAGTAACTCGGCGCTGAGTTGTCCGTCAGTCAGATCCGCGACGTACAGGCGCGTTGTGTTGGTGCCGATATCAACAACTGCCATCCGCATGGGTCGGCGTGCGATCTACTGGGCCAACTGCGCCGGGACCTGGTATGGGAGAGGCCGCCCGGCAAGGCCGGCGATGATGTTGTCAACCGCCATCTCGGCCATCTGTTCCCGTGAAGTCCATGTCGCTGACGCGATATGGGGAACCACCAGCAGGTTTGGTGCTTGCCAAAGCGCATGGTCCTGCGGCAGCGGCTCTGGTTCTGTCACATCCAGCGCGGCGCCTCCGATCTGGCCCGTGTGCAGAGCCTGGGTAAGGGCTTCGTGGTCCACGACAGGGCCGCGCGCGGTGTTTATCAGGATCGCGGTGGGCTTCATCAGCTCAAATGCCCGTGAACCGATCAAATGCCGGGTCTGAGCAGTAAGCGGCAAGTGCACCGAGACGAAGTCAGACTCGCGCAGCAGAAACTCATAGTTGGAGTGGTCACGCGTTTCCGTTGTCAAGACGCGCATGTTGAAGCCGGATCCGCGCCTTGCGACCGCTTGGCCGATGCGGCCCAGACCGATGATCCCGAGTGTCGCCCCGTAGATGTCAGCACCAAGGAAACCGGCCGGGTCCCAGGTGCGCCACCCGCCGCCGTGAGCAAACGCGGCCGCTTCCGGGATACGACGGGCCGCCGACATCAGCAGCGCAAAGGTCAGGTCGGCGACGGCCTCGGTCAACGCGTCCGGTGTGTTGCCGACCGGGATGTCACGCCGGGTTGCCGCGCCGACGTCGATGTTGTCGTAGCCCACCGCGTAGTTGGCGATAACACGCAGACGCGGGGAGCCGTTGATCAGGTTGGCGTCGACCGTGTCGGTCAAGAGGCTGAGCAGCGCGTCGCACTCAGCCGTGTAATCACGCAGGTCTTTGTAGGCCGGCGGCAGCGGCTGCGGCCACACGGTGACGGAGTGCTGCTCACGCAGCCGCTGGAGGGCCGGTCCGGGTAGTTCACGGGTGACAAAAACGTGCGCCATTCCAGCATTGTCTCAATGTGCGCGGCAGCTTTGCAGTGTGGCGTGCTGGTTGTGGTTCGCGCTCGGCTTGAGGGAGTCGTTGACCCCCGGGCGCAGGGCGCTGGCTGTGGTGCGCGCACACGGCTTGCGGGAGTCGTTGACCCCCGGGCGCAGGGCTGTTGGGGCGGTAGCTGAAACGGAGCGTCCGGCTTGGTGAGCGGCTACTGGGGCGCGCACTGGAGTGTCCGGCCAACAAACTGGCCAACTGACTGGTGTGTGGTCTTACGCCTCCGCGCTGACAGGTACGCCGTGATGCCGGGCAGTGTTGGTTGCGGTTGTGCTGCCGGAGCCGGCGCTGGTTGCGCCCGTGACGCCAGCACCGGCGCTGGCAGTGTCGCTGCGCGCTGGCGGCATCCCGATTATCGCGACGATCACGCCTACCGCTGCGATTGCCGCCGCGATCCAGAAAGCGACCTGAAACCCGTTGACCAGAGCCGTATTGGCGGAGTGGATCGCAAACGTCGGGTGACGCAGGTCGCTGACCGAGCGGCTGTTAGCGACCGTGGCAAGGACCGCCAGGCCCAACGCGCCTCCCATCATCCGGGCCGAGCTGGTCACCGCTGACGCCAGGCCGGCTTGATGAGGCTTCACACCGGTGGTCGCGCTGATCGTCGAAGGAATGAACGCCAGCGGCATGCCGAAAGAGGTGAGCAGGCTTGGAGCAAGAAGCACGCCGAGATAATCGCCGTGTGTGCCGATGCGTGTGAACAGTGCAAGTCCGGCGGCAAGCATCGCCATGCCGACTGCCAGCAGGCGGCGCGGACCGACCCTCATGGCGACCCGGGAGGCAAATGCCGACCCGATGACGATCGCCACCGTCATTGGCAGAAAGAAGATGCCGGTGCGCAAAGGCGAATAGCCGAGCACGTCCTGTGCGTAAAGCGACAAAAAGAACCACATGGCGAACGTGGATGCGCCCACCAAGGCGATGGTGACGTTCGCGACGGACAGCCGGCGCGAACGGAACAACCCCAATGGCATCAGCGGCGCCTTGGCAAAACGGCCCTCATGTACCAGGAACGCGATCAACAGCGCTGCGCCAATGGCCAGCGGGACGATCGTCGATTGTGAACTCCACCCGTGGGTGTTGGTGCCGACAATCGCGTAAACGGTGGCCGACAGTCCAGCCGTTGCGGTGATGGCGCCCGTGAGATCGAAGTTACGCGTCGCGTGCGGGCTGCGACCTGCAAGCAGCAGCCGTAGCGAGAACAGAACCGTTGTCACGCCGATCGGGACGTTGATGAACAGGATCCAGCGCCAACTCACCAGTTCGACGATCAGTCCGCCGAGCAGCACTCCGGCGGCAGCACCGGCTCCGCCCATTGCGCCCCAGGCACCCAGCGCACGGTGGCGGGCTTTGGGCTCGGTGAACGTGCTGGTCAGGATTGAGAGCGAAGCGGGCGCAACAACCGCGCCAGCTGCACCTTGAGCGAGCCGCGCGATGATCAGCATCGCCTGACTGTTAGCCATGCCGCCAACGAGAGAGGAGAGCGAGAACAGCAGCAGGCCAGAGACGAAAACGCGCCGACGCCCGAGCAGGTCAGTCGCACGCCCGCCAAGCAGCAGAAAACCAGCGAAGGTTATGGTGTAGGCGTTGATCACCCACTGCAAGCCGGATTCGCTGAAGCCCAGCGCATGCTTGATTGACGGCAGGGCGACGTTGACCACCGAAACGTCGAGGATCACCATGAACTGCGCCAGACAGGCGAGAATCAGGGTGGCTGTCAGGTGTGCTCTGGTGGTAGTGCTAGGCATGTTTGGGGATGCTCCGCTGTGAGGTGTTGTTCTCCACCGGGGAGATCGATTGACGTCGTGAACGGCCTTTGACCGCTGCCTGCGGTTCAGCTTGGTGGGCGCCGCGCGCGAGCACGTACCCCACCAGCGAAAGGCCGGGACCAAAGGCCTTTTCGGTACGACGATGATCGAACTATAACAGCTCGCCGATCGCTGTCCTACCATGTTGGCTGCATGGGAATCACGGGCCGTTGGCAGGTGGAAGAGCCGTACTTGACCGGGGGCAGCGTCGATCCGATCGTGCCGTCAACGGCCGCCGACCTTGATATCTCCCTTGTTTTGCAGGCGCTCAGCGACCCAGTCCGCCTACGGATCGTCGCCCGGCTTGCCGGCGGAGACGAGTACACCTGCGGCAGTTTTGATCTGCCAGTCACGAAGTCCACCAGCTCGCACCACTTCCGCGTTTTGCGGGAAGCCGGCGTGGTCGAGCAGCGTGTAGACGGGAAGTGCCGCTACAACCGCCTGCGGACCGAGGTGCTGGACGAGCGCTTCCCCGGGCTGCTTGCCGCGATCTTGGCAGGGAGCCAGCCGTGAGCGCACAGCGGTTGGCTGGGCGGGCGGGCGTCGATCTTCTCCAGGCCCGCTCGATAGAGACGCACTGCGTGGAGGCCTGGCCGCCCGCTGTGGTCCGGCACACGGATGATGGCTGGATTCTGCGAGCCACCCCGGGGCTTCCTGGCCGGGGCCGTTCCAACCATGCGCTGCCACCGACGAGAAGACTCAAGCCGGCCGAATACGACCGTGTGGTTGACCGTGTGGTGGCGTTTGCCGATGAGCACGGCTCCGACGCTGGCATTCAGGTCAGCCCGATGGATCTGCACGCCACGTTCTCAGACGCGCTGGTCGAGCGCGGCTGGCGTTTGGGAAACCCGGTGAAAGTGATGATTGTCGATACTCGGTCAGTGCCTGTACCTGATGAACGGTTTGAGCTGACCGTCAGCGATCATGCGAGTGACGAGTGGGTGAAAGCCTGGGCTCGCTGCGACAGTCGTCCCGACATCGATGATCACGTGCGCCACGTTTTTCCGCGCATGGCTGGCCGCGCTCATTTCGCTCGCGCCGGTGACAGTGCGGTCGGGATCAGCGTCGAGCGCGACGGTTTGGTCGGTCTGTTTTGTTTGGCGGTTGACCCCGCCCGACGGCGTCAGGGTATTGGCAAAGCGTTGGTTGGTGCGATGCTGGCTCGGTACACAGCACCGCTGACCTATTTGCAGGTCTTCACGGGTAACGACGCCGGTATTGCGCTTTACAGGAGTCTCGGGTTCCGTGAGGCGTACTGGTACCTGCATGCCACGGCCCCGGCTGGCCGATGATCCGCCAGCAGACTTCTGGGCACCTGCTCTGACCTAGATCAGTGGGTAGCGCGCTGAGGGTTTGAGCTCGGTCCGCGGATT